>NZ_CP094494.1:2544773-2862870 GCF_022810765.1 Winogradskyella sp. MH6
ATTAACACCTTGTCTGGTTATACTGAGACTACGGATTTAGGAACTACAATTACAGCAATTTTATTTGGGCTTATTTGGGGTTTGATTATTTATAATATCGATAGATTTATTATAACAAGTACTGGAAAAGGTGATGGTACTGAAGCGATTACATGGGGTGAGCTTAAAAATGCCTTACCAAGAATTATTATGGGTTGTATTATTGCGATATCGATATCTAAACCTTTAGAAATAAGAATTTTGAAAGGAGAAATTGATGCTAAACTACAAGTTAAACAAGAATTGCTAAAAGAAGATGCTATTAAGAATATTGAAGATAAATATACAAATAGAATAATAGAGAAAAACTCAAAGATTGCAGAATATCAAAGCGAAATTGATAAATCTGAACAAGCATATACTGAAGCTGTTAAGGCATTTAATGAAGAGTTGGCAGAGAAGCCTAATGGAAGCTCATCTGGGTATGGTCCTGATGCTAAGAGAAAAGAAATAATTATGGAAGATCGTAAAAGCGATAGAGATGCAATGAGGGCAAAAATGGATCCATTGATTTCAGATTTAAATAAAGAAATTAAAGATTATATTAAAGATAAAAATGAGGAAATTGATCGAATAGACACAACGTTATCAGGGCTTGATGGTTTAGCAGAAAGAATTACTATAGCTGAAGAGGAGTACCCTACTGTTTCTTGGTTTTTAACCTTATTGTTTTTAGCAATCGAGTTGACTCCTATTTTTTTTAAGTTAATGCTTATAAAGTCTCCATATGATTATATGTCTGATCACTATAAAGCATTGGAGTTAGCGAATAATGGAGTCTATGTAGAAGAGGATTACTATGAGGATAAAAATGGTGTGCAGCGAGAATTGGTAAGGTTTTTAGAAGCAGAAAAGAAAATTCAAGAGAAAAAAGAATTTCATGATGCACAAATGAGGATAACTAAATATGCAATCGAGAAGTTTGAGGAGAACGAAAAACAGAAAATAGATTCTAATCCAGAGGATTTTATTAAATATAGTTAGGTTGGCAAATAGGCATTTAGAAAATAATAAAACTTTATGGTGGTTTGCAGGAGAAGATCCTTATATACTTTCTTTTTGTTCTAAAAAGACAAAAAAGAAATTAGCTCTAAATGGTTTGGTTGTAATTATTATTATGACAATTTCTGCTATAAGTATTTCTTTTGGTATTTATGAAATATTAGAGTCATATTATATTGGGTTGATAGTGGGGATTTATTCTGCCATTTTGATAATGTTTTTGTACATATTTATATTATATACATTAACAAAAGATGTTATTCCTCCTAAAGTCAAATCAAAGTATGCATCTTATTCTTCTCGAGCCTTAAGAATTGGATTTTTGGTTTTTCTAGGAGTTTTAGTTTCTCAACCGATAGAATATGAATTATTCTCAAATATTGTAAACGAAGAGTTAACCGAATATATAGCAACAGAAATAGAGAATAGAAATAATAAATTGAACAAAGAATATGCTTTAAAGTTGAATGAGTTAAGATCTTTAAATATTGATGAAAGTACTTTGCAAACTGAAATATTAAGATTTAATAAAGAAAAAGAACTAAGACTGCATAATTTCATTGATTATCAAACTTCAAGAAATTTCTTTGTTCAGAAGTTAATTATAATGGATAGTAGTCCTAAAACCCGATTTATTTGGGTTTTTTCCTTAGTTTTTGTTATCATATTCATATTTCCAGTCTATCAAAAAGTTTATATAGATAAGTCAACTAATTATTATTTCTATAAAGAGAAAGTTCAGAGAAAGTTGATTTCGGATCATTATCAAAAGTTTGTTGTTACATACGATGAGATTTTACGACAGGATTATTCTCAATTTGGATTAAAGTGGAAGTCTGACTACAAAGATCCTCCTTTTAATTCAGTTCCAATTGAAGATATTACCTATAACAGTGATAAAGAATTTAATGAATGGTTATTAGGTGAAAGTCATTGAGGTTAAAATAAATATTGAAGATTTCAACTATGTTGAAGGCGAGTTAGAGATACAACTTGATGGTCAAAGTCTTTCGGAGAGCAAACATCAAGAGCTATATTCTATTGATACTATTTTAGCGGCCAAATTCATTGTTAGCGAAAAGTATATTGCTCCAAATGTCCCAAAAGGTATTTCTAAAAGGCGATTATTTAAATTAAAACTCCCATTTTCTTTAAACACAATTGTAGATACAAGTAACGATACTAGAGGATTTAAAGTAAATTTTGATGAAGTTATTGTCGATGACAGGTATGTGGATGAGGAAAGCAACCTAAAGGTAAATAGATATAATACAGTAAAAGATGGCAATAGAATATTTTCAACAATAAGGGTTAATGCATACGGATTAAAGAAAAATCAAAGACAAGAAATAGAGCGTATTACGAAGTATGAACTGTTTCCTGAAGTAAGTGGTCCTGGTCAGATAAAAATTGAACCAAATAAAGATTACTATGATATAGGTGAGAAAGTGAAAATTACCGCAATTCCAGACTCTAATGCAAAGTTTTTGGGTTGGGATAAAGATTTTAAGTTAAATGCTAATAATAAAGTTGAGATTGAGGTAACAAAAGACTATGAATTTGTTGCAAATTTTTATGCTCCAGAGCACTTTGTTAGTAATACAACAGCCATTGGTAATTTTATTAATGATATTTCTTCAAAAAAGACATGGGGAAATATTCTCTCACCAGAAAAAAAAATCCCAAGTTACAAATCAAGTTACTCAGATGAAATTAAGGAAGATAAAGATTATGGTTATGGATGTTTTTCTGCAATAGGAGAAACGATCGCAACTTTTTTTATGGTAATCGGTTATTTGATATATGGGTTATTAATAGTATTCTTAATTGCAGGTCTTTTCAAGGTATTTGGTGTTGGTTTGTTATATTTTGTTCTGTTGTTTGCGGTATTATGGGGCTTAAATTTTTTGATCAAACAATTTCAACTATTAAGGGTACTGCGTTCAATATTTAATCTAGTAATATTATTTATTCTGGCATTTGGATTATTTAACTTAATTACTAATCTAGATTTTTCAGTAAATGAGTCTTCGATAACTGAGACTAAACCAAAAACAGTTGAGCTTGATAAGGAAAATTATTCGAAAGATTATGTACATAACATTAATTGGGAAGATTTAAAAGGGCATAGATACAAAGCCCAACTTAGGGTGAATAGTGATTTTGTTAATTCAGCAACAAAATTAAAAAAGACGCTTCCGAATATTACATCTGAAGAAGGCTATAATAGCACTCTTACAAAGCTCTACAATGAATCTAAAGAAGGTTTGTATCATGTAGTAAAAGTATTAGATTCAATTAAAATTAATAATAATATATCGACTAATGATTTTCCTCAAACGGTTGTAAGTATGGTTCAGAGTATACCATATTATGCAATTTTAGATTCAAGTTGTAGTCCCTATGATTATAGAGATGAATCAATTAGGGATTTATTAATGAATAACCCTTGTCAAGGGTATGTGAGATTTGGAATCAAATCACCTTCTGAGTTTTTAAAGGATCTTAAAGGTGATTGTGATTCGCGAACACTATTCATTTATGCTGTTTTGAAGTATTTCAATTATGATGTAGCTATTTTTGGTAGTAATGTTTATAAACACTCAGTATTAGGAATAACATCGAAAAGTAGTTCTAATGATTGGGTGTACAAAGAATATAACGGTAAAAAATATTATTTGTGGGAGACAACATCTAAAAGATTTAAAATGGGTGAATTACCTCAAGACATTAGTGATAGTAGATTTTGGGATTTAAATATAAATTAGTTAAAAAATGGATAATCAAAAATTTTATGTGATTGGTATTGTTGTATTACTTTTTTATTTAATAACAGTTTTAATATTAAATAGAGTAATACTATATAAGGGTATAAAAGCTAAGGAAATTGAGGATTCAGAAATCATAAAAAAAATACCTTATTTGATTTCTGTAAACTTAAGTATAGTAATTTCATATTTCTTTCTATTCGATTCATTAATGGATGCCTTGACATATCAATTTAAAGATGGTTTTGAGGTTTCTGGTTTATTTAGTTGGGCTACATTAATCTTAATTATTGGTGTAGTCATAATCTGTGTTGGTTACCTATTAACTCTAGGAGTGACAAAACTAGGAATGAAAATCGTAAACCCTATCATGTTTTCTATCATATGGTTTGGTACTAATACAATTTTAATTATGCTCTTTAACTTTATATATATTCAAATAACAAAAAATGATGCGTTTACAATTTATTAGTACAGTATTATGTTTATTGTTGTTTACATATTCATGTAAAAATGAAAATGGTTTAAGCAATTTTGACACAGAAGAATTATTAAAAAAGGAACAAGACTCTGTAGAAAAACTATTAAGTGTTTCTAGGGTTTTAATAGAAAAAGGAGAATACAATTCTGCAAAGAATAATTTAACGATTATAGTTAACAATTTTGGTACATATCAAGAGGTGATTGAAGCAAATCAATTACTTGAAAATCTCAATTTAAAACTTTTGGTCAAGCAGATTAATAAGACAAAAGATATCGATTCTATCAAGATATGGATAAAAAATATTGTAGATCCCGATATTAAGAATTTAGCAGAAGATAAGATTAGGGAAATTATAGTGACTTCAGAGGATGTTGATCAGTTGGAGGATTATTTGAGCTCTAATGGTTTTAAAGCACATCAAGATTTAGCAAATAACCGATTAAATCAACTAAAAGAAGAAAATAAAGAGAAAGCTTACAAAAATGCTATTGCGGCAAATGATTCGAAAACATGGAAACGCTTTCTCGAAGAATATCCTAATCATCCAAACAGAAAACAAATTGAAGATAAAATTATAGTATTAGAAGTTAATGAAATTTTTGATGGTGAATATGGTGAAATACCATCTTCGCAATTGGTAGGGAATAAAAACTTCAAAGAATCTAATATTGAAATTAAAAATGATACACGTTACACTTTAACTTTACGTTATAGTGGTCCTGAAATAAGGAAGGTTGATATTAGTCCAACAGGATCTGTTAAATTAAAACTTAAAAGTGGTGAGTATAGAGTGACAGCTTCAGTAAGTGCTGCAGGAGTTCGGAATTTTGCAGGAAAGGAAAATTTGAATGGTGAATACACATCCACTTATTACATTACATCTGAATAGTATGAGTAGAGTATTAAAACTATCCTTATTCTTGTTTTTGAGCATTCACTTTCAAAATAGTCTTATTGCTCAAAACTATGTTGCCGGCAAAGTCGTAGCCATAACAGACGGTGACACATTTAAACTTTTAACTCAAGACTCTACACTAATAAGGGTAAGAGTAGCTAATATTGACTGTCCAGAACGCAAACAACCATTTTCAAAAAGGGCAAAACAATTCACGTCAGATGCTATCTTTGAAAAGCAAGTTGAATTAAAAGTGATTAAAAAAGATCGTTATGGAAGGTCTATTGCCTATGTGTATTATGGTGGTAAAAATTTAAGTGAAGAATTACTCAAAGCCGGTTTAGCTTGGCATTTTGTGAAATACTCTGATGATGAGACTTTGCAGCCATTAGAAGATAAAGCTAAAAAAGATAAAATAGGTCTTTGGGTAGATCCAAAAGCAATAGCTCCGTGGGAATGGAGAAGTTCCAAAAAGAAAAAGAAAAAAGAATGAAAACTATAAGAGCAATTTGCGTCATTCTATTTTTGGCTTCTTCCTTTTCTGTATTAAGCCAAACGGTTTATACCACAAAATCGGGCGAAAAATACCACAAAGAGAATTGTCGTTATCTAAAATATTCTAAAAAGGCAATTAGTTTAGATAGAGCAAAACAGTTGGGTTATACTGCGTGCAAGGTCTGTAAGCCTACAGCAGCAAATATCAAATCAAAGAAAACTACAAATGGGAATTCGTTATCGGGTTCTAATAAATCTGATACTTCAAAACCCAAGAAAACAGAAGCGACTCAATGTACTGGAAAGACTAAGTCTGGTAAACGCTGTAAACGTAAAACTAAAAATGCTAATGGTCGTTGTTATCAGCATTAACAGTTTTATTACGGTTTTCCATAAGGTAAATTTTTCAAAACCTTTTACATTTATTTTTTAAGAATTAGTCTTTAACGGACTAGGTGAATAAGTCATTTTTTTTACCTTTAAAGTCCCCTATAAACTTATTCTTAGTTGTGCCCAAATTTATTTGGGTTTTGCCTTTCGTTACTACTATCAATCAATAATTATGACACCAACTAAAGAACAAGAAACTATTTACAATTTTGTAAAGTATGAGTCTAACCATGGAATAATTGATGCTGTTGCAGGATCAGGTAAAACAACTACTATAATTGAAAGTGCTTCTTTTATAGAAGCTGATAACAGCATTCTTTTTTGTGCGTTTAATAAAAGTATTAGAGATGAAATAAAAAGACGTTTTGATGACAAAGGCATGTCAAACATTACAGTTAAAAACCTTCATCAACTAGGTTATGATATTTTGAAGTCTAATTACGAGGGAAAATTCAATTTTGAACCCACAAAGTATAAAAAAATCATATCTAAATTAATGGAAGGTGATTTAAAGCCTTACTTAAAAAGATACTTAATTCTTCATAAAGTAAAACTGGTACCAGAAAATAGTTATGAAGAGAGCCTAATTTACAATAATACCAAAATCTTTAAAGATAAGTTAGAGGATATTTGCAATAAATATAGACTTACAATTACGCAAAATAATATAGATAAATTCAGAGAACTTCTTTTTCATTATAATATTATTAGTGTTAATAGAATTGATGAAAAAATAATTGATAAAGAAGTTCAGCTTTTGTTTGATGCCAATTCAGAAGTATTAAAAGTTGGTAATAGGCTGGCTGATGAACAAAGACTTATTGATTTTAGCGATATGCTCTACTTACCGTATGAATTTAAATTAAACCCTATTGGTAAATATGACATACTGTTTGTAGATGAATGTCAAGATTTATCTAAATCTCAAATTGCTGTTGCATTCAAATATGTAAAAAAAAATGGAAGAGTTTTAGCTGTTGGAGATCCAAATCAATCTATCTATGGATTTACAGGTGCAGATATTAATTCGTTTACTAACATTACAAAAACATTGAAGAATAATATTAGTCTCACATTATCAAAGTGTTTCAGATGTCCAGAGATTGTTATTGATATGGCTAAGCATTTTAGAGAAGACATTGAAGCCTTTGAGCCAAAATTTGGGTTAATAGAAAAAATAGATTTTGAAGACGTAATTGATAAGGTTAAGAAAGGGGATTTGGTTATTAGTAGGACTAAAGCACCGCTTTCTATTTTATTGTTTTTGTTACTTGAAAAAAATATTGAAGTTAGTGTGCATGAAGATGATGTAAAAGATCTAATTAATGAATTGAGGTTTCTTTTTTCAAATGAAGAGTTAAATAAGAGAAACATTTTTAGAGATGACTATGGCTTTTTCGATAAGGTGTTTGAGAGAAATATGTATTTCGCAAAAAAAGATGCCAAGAAAATTAAAAATACATCTGAAAGAGAAGAGTTTTTAGAAGAGCAAGAAGATTTTATTAATAGAAAAATAGACTTTATAAAAAAACAAGTTTCAATTAGAACAAATGCACCAACGCTTAAAGAGGTTATTTCACAGATTGAAAAGTTAATTACAGGAAGTAAAAACGCTGTAAAGTTATCCACAATACATAGAGCTAAAGGCTTAGAGAATGAAACCGTATTCATTTTAGATTACAATAAGTTGCCATTGAAAAAAGATAATCAAATGGATTGGGAATTAATCCAAGAAAAAAATTTAAAATATGTTGCGCTTACTAGAACAAAAAAGAACTTATATCTTGTCAACGCTATTAAAGAAGAAGGCGATATAGAAAGAGAAAGCCTATTTGATACGCTAGGAGATGATTTATTCTAATTAAAGATTATAACATATTTTTTTATGACCCAACAAAACATAAAACAATTAGAAACCGAACTTTGGGACGCAGCAGACGACCTAAGAGCCAATTCTAAACTTACTGCTGCCGAGTATAAAGATCCATTATTAGGTTTGGTATTACTGCGTTTTGCACAAAACCGTTATGAAGATGCCAAAATGGAAGTGCAAAACAACCTTCCTATTAATCCGCGTACAGGAGAGAAACGAGAAGCCAATAAAGAAGATTACACAGCTGCTGGTGCCATTATGTTACCAGAAAAAGCCAAATACGATTATCTAGCCAACTTACCAGAAAGCGAAGACATTGCTCAAGCTATTAATAATGCCATGAAGCTTATTGAGGCCGAATACCCAGACCTAGAAGGTATTTTGCCAAAAAGCTATCAAGAGTTTGATGACAAGCTGTTACGCGATTTAGTACGTGTGTTTAATAAAGACGCGGTGAAGAATGCTAAAGGCGATGTGTTTGGACGCATTTACGAGTTTTTCTTAATGAAATTCTCTATGCAAGGTGCAGGTGCGCAAGAAGGTGGCGAATTTTTTACACCACCATCATTAGTTAACCTTATTGTTAACTTTATACAACCTAATCACGGTATTGTACACGATCCTGCTTGTGGCTCTGGTGGTATGTTTGTGCAAACCGCACATTTTATAAAAGACCACGATAACAAAAGCGTTAACGAAGCCATTACTGTGTATGGTACAGAGCTAAAAAGCAACAATACGCGTTTAGCAAAAATGAACCTCGCCATTCACGGTATAGAAGGCAAGATTATAGAAAGTAACAGCTTTTATAGCAATCCGCATAACCTAACAGGTAAGTGCGACTTCGTCATGGCAAATCCGCCATTTAATGTCGATAAAATTGATGCGAAGAATAAATTTCTGGCAGATGATGAACGTTTACCTTTTGGCGCACCACTAACAGGAAAAGGCACTATAAGCAATGGTAACTATTTATGGATGCAGTACTTCCATAGTTATTTAAACGAAACTGGTAGAGCAGGTTTTGTTATGGCAAGTAGTGCGACCGATGCTGGTAATGCCGAAAAACTAATACGCCAAAAACTGATAGAAACAGGCGATGTAGAATGTATTGTAGCCATAAGCAACAACTTTTTTTACACACGTAGTTTACCGTGCCACGTATGGTTTTTTAATAAGGGAAAAAATGCTGAAAACAAAGACAAGGTACTGATGATAGATGCCCGAAATACCTTTAGAAAAGTAAGCACCACTATTAACGATTTTAGCGACGACCAACTAGAAGGTTTAACAGCTATTATGAATGCTTTTAGAACTAATAATCTTGAAGCTGTCAGTTCGAGCGCAGTCGAGAACGCTTGGTTAGCAGAACACTTCCCAAAAGGCACATACCAAGACGTAGAAGGCCTATGCAAAATAGCCACACTAGACGAGATTAAAGAGCAAGACTACAGCCTTACACCAGGACGCTACGTAGGTGTAAAGATTGATATAGATATGGATTTTGACTATAAAGGCAGAATGCAAGCCATACATGCCGAACTAGCCCAACTAAACACCGAAGCCAATACCTTAATGCAACAAATACAAAGCGTAAAGTTATGATGGAAGAATGGAAAGAGGTGAAATTAGGTGAATTACTTAAAATCAAATATGGCAAAGATCATAAAAAATTGGATGAAGGTAATGTGCCTCTTATGGGGACAGGTGGATTAATGCGATATGTTAATGACTATTTGTATGACGAAGAATCAATATTAATTCCAAGAAAGGGAACTTTATCAAGTTTGTTTTTTATGGATAAACCTTTCTGGACTGTTGATACTATGTTTTGGTCGAAAGTAAATAAGAAATTAGTTAACCCTAAATATCTATACTTTTATTTAAAGACAATAAATTTAGCATCTTATAATGTTGGCTCTACAATTCCGAGTTTGACGACTAACTTACTTAATAATTTAAAAATTACTATATATCAATCAAAAGAAACCCAACGCAAAATAGCCAGTATCTTATCAGCCTATGATGATTTAATAGAAAACAACCTAAAGCGTATAAAACTATTAGAAGAACAAGCACAACTCACCTATGAAGAGTGGTTTGTACGCTTTAAATTTCCTGGTCACGAAACTGTAAAGTTTGATGAAGAGACTGGGTTGCCTGAAGGTTGGGAGAAGGTTAAGTTGGTAGAATGTGCTAATTTAATAATGGGACAAAGCCCAAAATCTGAATTTTACAACAATGAAGAAAAAGGTTTGCCTTTTCATCAAGGAGTAAAAGATTATGGATTTCGATTTCCAACTAATTCTTCATGGTCAACTCAAGGGAATAGAATAGCAAAAGAGAATTCTATATTATTTAGTGTAAGAGCACCAGTAGGAAGATTGAATGTTGCGCTTGAAGAAATTATTATTGGTCGTGGATTGGCTGCAATAAATCATAAAAAAGGGTGGAATAGTCTTTTGTTGTATCAGCTACAAAACATTTTTTATGAAGATAATTTAATGGGTGGTGGAGCTATTTATAATTCTGTTACGAAAAAAGATGTGCAAGACATTGAAATTATTAGTGCTACAAAAGATATACATATAAAATATAATGACTTTTCATCTAATGTAGATAAGCAGATTAAAAACCTAACCAAACAAAACCTACACCTAAAAGAAGCACGCGATATTTTGTTGCCACGCTTAATGAGTGGGATGATAGATGTAGAGAAGCTTGATGTTGGAAGCTTGAAGTATGAAGTTAATGATAGTTTGGGTATGGTGGCAGAGGAAACAAGTGATTTTAAAAAATAATTTTAAAAAAATGAACTTTTTCTTTTTTCTGACATATTTATAATAAAGAACAAATTATTATGAATACTAAAATTGAAGAAAGAATAATCTTTTTAGAAAAAGAAGTCAAGAAATTACGAGAAATGTTAAGAGTAATAAACCGTGAGATTTTATACAATAACTTGGTTGTTGGTGATATAGGTCAATTTCAAATTAACTATATATGTATGAGTGGAAGGAATAAATTGGAAGAGATTAAGAGTTTAAAGGAACTATTGTAAAAAAAACAGAAAATTTAAAAGAACGTAACCACTAGACCAGCTTTAAATATGAATAATGAAATAACTTTATTTTCAATAAGCGATTTGCTTGAGCGTAATTTTTTTATACCTGCTTATCAAAGAGGGTATCGATGGAATAAACAACAAGTAGAAGACCTTTTAGATGATATTTTTACATTTTCTGTTAAACAGAATAAGGAAGATGAAGAGTTTTATTGTCTGCAACCTGTTGTTGTAAAAAAATATACCAAAGAAGATTTGGAAAATGAAACTTGGGAGGTTGTAGATGGACAACAACGTTTAACCACATTGCGAATTTTGTTCTTGTATTTAATCAGAGAACATTTAAATGGTAAGCCTCTTAAGAATGAATACGGAAAAGAATTGTACACAATAGCTTACCAAACCAGAAATGAGATTACAGCTTTTTTAGATGATATTCCATTGTACAACAAAGACAATATAGATTATTATCATATCTCAAAAGCATACGAATATGTAAGTAATTGGTTTGATAAACAAGAAAAAGTGCGATCTGTAAGAGAGGCCATTTTAAATACTTTGGTTCATGATTATAGAGACAAAACTAACTTTAATGGTGTTGTGCAGGTTATTTGGTATCAAATCAATCAAGATGAAAATGCCATAGATACCTTTATTCGTATTAACCTTGGTAAAATCTCATTAACAAATTCAGAGCTCATCAAAGCCTTATTTTTACAAGAGCGCTTTTTTGGTGTAAATAAAGATGAGAATGACAATGAAATTGCAAAGCTCAAACAATTAGAAATTGCAAATGATTGGGACAGAATTGAAAACACATTACAGGATGACGATTTTTGGTGGTTTTTAAACGAAGCCGAAAATAAAATGCCTGCGCGTATAGAGTTTATTTTCAACCTTATTTGCGAGATAGAAAAAAAAGAGAATCCAGAATTAAAAAGAGACATTGGGACTGATAGGTATGCCACCTTTAGACTTTTTTATAAAAAATTGGAAAATGTTTCAGATTTTGAGTCTTTAAGTGAGACTTGGAAATTAGTTAAAGATTATTTCTTCACATTTCAGGAATGGTATAATAACCCTGTGCTTTATCATTATATTGGGTTTTTAATTGCATCTGGTGAATCTATAGTGAATATAAAATTATTTACAGAAAAGGATTCTGAGACGTCAAAAATTATCAAAACCAAAGATGAGATAGAAGCGTCATTAAAAAAGAGAATTAAAAAACAGTTTAAAAATCTAAGATGGGAAACACCAGAAGGACAAGAGCCTTTTCTAAATTTAGCGTTTAGTAATAAAGATAAAAAAACTATACGAGAAGTACTATTACTGTTTAATCTGCAATACATCATTCAACAAAGTAAATCTAAAGTTGTTTTAACAAAATTTCCATTTAAAGCTTTTAAAGAAGTCCTAAACGAGAATGGAGAAAAAACAAGTTGGGATGTAGAACATATAGATTCATTTAACACGAATGCTATAAATAATGAAAAAACAAAAGTAGAGTGGCTTGAAACTGCTTTAATAGATATTGATATTGAAGATAAAATCCTTAAAAATGATATAGACTCTTTTATAGAAAACCCAAAATCAGGAATTGGTTTTGACGAGATTTACAGTAAGATTGTAGCCATTGCTGGGGAGTCAGAAAATGATGAAGAGGCTAAAAATGGAATTGGTAATCTTACCTTATTAGATGCAGGTACAAATAGAGGATATGGCAATGCACTTTTTCCAACTAAAAGAAGAAAAATAATAGAAAAAGACGCTTTGGGTGTTTTTATTCCAATTTGTACAAAGAATTTATTTTTAAAATATTTTGATAAAAAAGGAACTTCTAGAACCAAATGGACATCTGATGATATTACAAATTACAGAAAGGTGATTGAAGAAACTTTAAAAGAATTTTTGCCATCAAAACCTATAAAAGTAACCGCAGATGAATAAGTACAATTTACTAAACGTGTTATCTGAAACTATAGTTATTAAAACTTTAGAAAAGGAGAAAGAATACACTTTTGATGGTATTCAAATACCAATGATTCAGCGTGATTATGCACATGGTAGAGAAAGTGCAAGTGAAATAAGAAAACGTTTCTTGGACTCAATTTTCAATGCTATCGAAAATGGTAATTCACTTGAGCTTGATTTTATTTATGGGTCTATTAAACAATTAGACAATAAAGATTACTTTATTCCTCTAGATGGTCAGCAACGTTTAACAACCTTGTTTTTGCTGTATTGGTATATAGGAAACAAAGAGCTAGATTCAATTCAAAAGTTAAAGCTTAATGATAATCTTGTAAACTTTACTTATGCAACAAGAGCAACTGCTCGCGATTTTTGTAAGAAATTATGTGAGATAGATATAGGTTTAGAAACTATACCGAGAAAGGAAATAGAAAACGCAGCTTGGTTTTACGATATTTACAGGAAAGATCCAACGGTTAAATCAATGTTGGTAATGCTAGATGCCATTCATGATAAATATCAATTAAGCAAAGGCAACTTATTTTCTAATTTATCAAACTTAACTTTTTACATACTTCCCTTAGATGGCTTTGAGCTTTCCGATGAATTGTATATAAAAATGAATGCAAGGGGAAAGCAATTAACAGATTTTGAAAATTTTAAGGCAGATCTAATAAATTGGCTTAAGGATGATAAAAATCCAAGTCGTGATGTTTTTCAAGAAACAGTTATGCATCATGATCAAAAAATGCCCTACTATTTGGCTTATGCAACTAAATTAGACACTGATTGGACAACGGTTTTTTGGGAATTATGTGTTAAAGATATAAGTGAACAAGAAAATGAGAATGATGAAGATAAAAAGGCTGTTGTAGATCCATATTTTACAAGATTTTGGAATCGCTATTTGCTAAATGCATTTATTGTAAAGAATAGGGAATCCTCTGACAATATTGAAAAGTCTGACTTTTTCAGTAAGTTCTATGGTAAGGAAGGTAAGGATGAATTAGTGTCCTATGAGAGTTTTGATCTACACAGTTCGATATTCAAGAAAGAAAATGTAATAAAAGAATCAGAAAAAGTATTAGACGCACTTTCTCAATATTACAATACTGTCGTCAATGAAATAAAACCTTCATGGAGTAAAGAGGATGATTGGAACTTGTTTGATAAAGATATCAATCAGCGACAACGAATTTTATATTACGCGATTTCAAAATATCTAGAACAAAATCTCTTCGAAATAGATAAATTCAGGAATTGGATTCGGGTAGTTTGGAATATTATTATTGACCCAGATATTAGAAGTATTGGAGCGATGATTAATGCTATGAAGTTGATTGATCAATTATCAGTGGGCTCTAAAAACATATATAAATATCTGACCGAGGATGCTGTTTTGAGTACAATTAATAAATCTAACTTTAAATCTCAACTAGAGGAAGAAAGATTAAAGGCAAAATTAATAGTGTCAGATTTTAATTGGGAGAAGCCAATCATTGAAGCAGAAAGTCATGCCATGTATATGGGAAATATTGGGTTTTTACTGGATGAAAATATTTCTATTCCAAAATTTAAATCCAAATTTGAGATTGCAAAAACTCTATTCAATAGCAAAGGATCTAATAATGAGTTTTTTAAAGAATACCTTATTATGCGTTCAGTCTTAAGCAAGATTGAGAATTGGTCCACATTACAAGGATTAGATTTTGCAGATTCACATTTTAATTGGCAATTCTTGTTAAGAAAAAAGGAATGGATAGGTAAAATTATTGATGGTTTTTGTGGTTTTGAAACTATAGATGAACTTCGATGCCATATGGAGGAATTAGTAAGTTTGGAGTCTAAGATAGAAAGTTGGGATGATGAAGATCAGGCTGTATTAAGAGCTAGAAATGCACATAAAAGCTTCTATACTAATGGCAAGTTTCATAGTTGGTTACAGGAACATAAGGCGATAAATTCAAAATGGTGGAATTACCACTTCTATATACATAGGCCTAGAAGCCATAATGATTGGGTTATGGTAGATGTAAAAAGAAATGAATTAGTTACAAGATTAATTAGAGATTATGATTTTGTTACCGATCAATATTGTAATGACACAAATTATTTTTACGGTTTTAGAATTAATTTGAAGAGAGATTTTAAAGATTTTTGCATAGAAATGAACCTTGATGTTAATGGAGATTTAAATTTGGGTTTTTCAAATTTCAGTAAAGATTTCATCATGGAATTTGATGTTATTGAAGAAGATATTGAAAATAACATTGCGTATATAAAGGTATATGATTACGATGAAATTATTACTGATACCGATGTTGTAAACTTTATGTCTATAATGGATAATGAAGTATTTTCTGAAACAAATAAAGAAAGTATTTTTTATAAACTAAAAAACTTATGAGCTACGAATACTCAGAAGACGGTTTAATAGAGCAAGCCACACAAGATGTATTAGAAGAATTAGGGTGGACTGTAGTGACTGCTTGGAAAAAAGAATCTTTCGGTACAGAAGGGTTGTTAGGTAGAGAAGATAAAACCGAGGTGGTTTTAGAGCGTTATCTATTGAAAGCATTACAAAAACTCAATCCTAACCATCCAGATGTAGCCTATGAGCAAGCAATAGAGTTAATTACCCAAAACGTAGCAGACCAAACCTTAGGGAGAATCAACAAAGAAAAAACCGACTATCTTAAAAATGGTGTACCAGTAAGTTATACCAATACTAAAGGCGAATTGGTAAAAACCAAGCTAAAGGTGTTTGATTTTAAAAACTACGAAAACAATCACTTTTTAGCCGTTAGACAGTTGGAGGTTTTAGGCGAGATGTATTTGCGAAGACCAGATGTAGTGGGTTTTGTAAATGGTATCCCGTTGGTGTTTTTTGAGCTAAAGGCGCATCATCAAGATCTACGTCATGCATATGCTGATAACCTCAAAGATTACAAAAATTCCATACAACACATTTTTCACAATAATGCCTTTATCATCTTAAGCAATGGAACTGATGCTAAAGTAGGTACGATAACTAGCCCTTACAAATTCTTTTTAGAATGGAAACGTATAGAAGAGGAAGAAGAAGGCGAAGTAAGTTTAGATACTATGCTACGTGGTACGTGCGCCAAACATCGTTTGATGGATATTTTTGAAAACTTTCTCTTGTTTGACGATTCGCAAGGTGATGTTATTAAATTAATGGCAAAAAACCACCAATACATTGGTGTCAATAAAGTTATAGACAATGTTGATAATATAGAAGATCTAGAAGGAAAGCTTGGTGTGTTTTGGCACACACAAGGGTCTGGTAAATCCTATTCTATGGTGTTTTTATGCGAAAAAATTCATCGTAAACTTGGTGGTTCTTATACCTTTTTAATAGCTGTTGATAGAACCGAATTAGAAAATCAGTTGTATGATACATTTTCTGGTGTTGGTGTTGTAAACGACAAAAATATAATAGCAGGAAAGAAAAAAGGTATGACAGGTCGTGAGCATTTGCGAGAGTTATTAGCCGAAAATCATCGTTATGTATTTACGCTTATTCATAAATTTTCGATAGACCCAAAAGTAGAAAGCGAATATCCACTTATTACAGAGCGTAAAAACATTATCGTCATCAGTGACGAAGCCCATCGTACACAGTCAGGTACTTATGCAAGAAACATGCGTTTTCATGGTTTACCAAATGCATCCTATTTAGGCTTTACAGGAACACCAATTATAAAAGAGGAAGAAGAGCTAACCAAAAACATTTTTGGTGAATATGTGTCTATTTATGATTTTAAACGCGCGATAGAGGATGAAGCAACGCTTCCACTACGTTACTTAAATAGAGGTGAAAAGCTAGATGTTACTAATCCAGAATTGGATGAACGTATGGCTGAGGTGTTTGAAAATGAAGATTTAGATGACGATCAAAAAAAGAAACTAGAATATCTTTTTAGTAGAGATTATCCAATTTTAACAGCACAACCAAGATTAGAAGCTATTGCAAAAGATTTGGTTTGGCACTTTAACGAACGTGGTTATCAAGGTAAAGCCATGTATGTGGCTTTAGATAAACCTACTGCGGTAAAGATGTACGATTTGGTACAGCAATATTGGCTAGAATACCTTAAAGATCTACAACAGCGTATAGATAACGCAACCGACCAACAAGAAGAACAGGAGTTAAAACGAAAATATCATAAGGTAAAGGAAACCGAAGTATGTGTGGTAGTAAGCGGTGAACAGAATGAAGTGGATAAGTTTAAAAAAATGAATTTAGACATTGAAACACACCGCAGAAAAATGGTTGAGCGTAATCTTGAAAAAGAATTTAAGGATGAAGACAATCCGATCCGTTTAGCTATTGTTTGTGCCATGTGGATTACAGGTTTTGATGCGCCATGTGTGTCTACAGTATATCTAGATAAACCTATTAAAGGACATACTTTAATGCAAACCATAGCAAGAGCCAATCGTGTGTATGATGATGAAAAAGAAAATGGTTTAATTGTAGATTATGGTAATGTGTATAAACAATTAGAAAAAGCCTATTCTATTTATGGAGAAGGTAGTAAAGGTTCAGGTAATACAAATAAGCCAGGAAAACCAGTAGAACCATTAGAAGATGTTGAGGTCGAATTAAAACAAGCTATTAAAGATGTAAAGGCATACTTGAAAGAACTTAATTTTTCTATACAAGAGTTAAAGGATGCAAAACCTATGTCTAAAATTGCTAAAATAAAACAAGCAACCGATGCTGTATGTCTTAACGAAACCACAAGAACTACTTTTGAGACTATGGCGCGTAATGTATTTAGAAAATACAAAGCACTATTTCCTTCAGATAAATTAAAGAAGCATGTTAAAGATTTTAATGCAATCGAAGCTATTTATACAGCTCTTAATCAAAATGTAAAAGGAGCAGATGTAACACAAATTATAATGGATCTTCAGGCAATTGTAAGCGATAGTGTTGCTATTAGAGATATAGTCAAGGAGCATGAAGAAGAAGTTTATGTAGATTTATCTACATTAGATTTTGATAAATTAAGAGCGGCTTTTGCCAAGACACCACGAAAGAACACTTTAGTGTTTAATTTACAGGATGCGATTGAGCAACGTTTAGAGCAAATGATGAAAGAAAATCCGTTACGGATAGAATTTTACGATAGATATAAAAAAATCATAGAAGAATATAACAAAGGAAAAAGTCTTGAAGATACCATGAAGACTTTTGATAACTTAAGTAACTTCATAAAAGACCTTTCTTTTGAAGAGCAACGTGTGGTAAGAGAAAACTTAAAAGATCAAGAAACCTTAGCTGTTTTTGATCTGCTAAAAGAGGGTAAAGAATTATCAAGTAAAGAAATTAAAGACGTAAAAAAGGTAGCTGCTAAAACCTTAGAAACATTAAAATCCGAGAAACTTAAAATTGATAATTGGAGAGAAAGTAGACAAATTAAAGCACAAGTTAAAAGCTTAATTTATGATAACTTACTGTACTTACCACAAGAACAGTATTCTGATGAAGAAGTAGGAATAAAAACAGCTAATGTGTATCAACACATATTTACAAACTATTATGGTAATAGTCAAAGTGTGTATAACCAAAAGGTGAGTTAAAAATTATAAAACGTCAATATCTAGAAATGCAAAAAATAAGTCTATTAGGTTTGTAATATTATTAATTAAAATCATAGAAAAAATGAGCAAAACTAAAATGACTACAAGTGCAGCAGCAAGAATTACAAGTGCAACAGCCAAAGCAGGAACAGGATCGGTTTCTAAAGGTTCTTTTGCGGCAAGAGCCACAAGCGCAGCAGCAAGAAATTCAAAATCTAAATAAAGAAGTGCCAAAGAGAAAACACCTTTCTTTAAAAGAGTTTGAGCAGGTTTTATTACAACCTGGACACCGATGGAAAAACCGAGGGCATATGCTTTCGGTTTTTGTACTTGGAGCTGTATTTGGGGATAGTTTCAATTCTACTAGAAATGCTTTAATCTATGCAATGTATATGTCTAATTGGTTGGTTATTTCACCTGATAGACCCCATAAGTTAATTACGATTCAAGAAATTGCAAATAAATTAGATAAGTATATTCCAGATGTTATCGATAACGAATTAATCTATAAGTTTTTCGGTACTAGCAGAAACACTTTCAAATGTAAATATCAAAAATTTCTAAACTTACCTAAAAACCCTACTATGGGAGATGTGTTAATTGCAATGAATAGATGGACAGATAAAAAATGGAAAATTTTACATCCTATTAAGAAACAAGATTTAGCAAGACTGCCAGGCATGCATCATAAAAAATTAAGTTTTCAAATTAAAGAAACACCAGAACTTAAAGAGTTTTTACGATTGTCAAACTTGTCGTATTCAAAAATAAGAGGATTCCCTCCTTATATTGTTGAGCAATATTTTGAAGAAATTGGTGAGCCAGAACAATATCAAAATTTAGTAGACTTGTTAATAGAGACTCGATAATTTATAGAGGGTTATTATATAAGTCTTTTCATAAATAAATCAACAGCTTCCTTAAAAACTTCTAAAGGAATACGATGTTCTAGAGCAGGTGAAATTTCAATATCAATTGGCTGTTCTGTAGATAGGTGATTACCTATGTAATTTAGTGTGCCTTTTGGGTCTACAGCGGTATCTTTTGCACCTAGTACAATAGAAATGGTATTACCATTATTAGAAGGTGTAATTGGTATTTGTTGTTCAACTGATCTGGCAGCTAGAGCAGGATTAAAAAGTAGTGCTGGTATTTGCATAAGTTTACAAAGATGGAATCCTGTAAAACCTCCCATACTACTACCAATAATTACATCAATATTTTTGTTTTTGTAACTGTCGTATAACCATTTAATAGCATTAGGTATGTTATGATAATCAATAGAAGGAGAGATAATGTTGCCATATTGCTCTAAAATTATCCGTTTTTCGACACTTAATGAGCCATTAAGACCATGGATATATAAAATTGTCATAGATGATTTATTGAGGTCTTAAATATACGATTTTACCCTCCAATAAATCATAATATGGATAAGCTCCTTGGAGATTCGGAACCATATTTTTCAATAAGAGAAAACGACTCCCTAATTTTTCTAGAAGTAAATCGATATCGCCTTTAGTTGTGGTTTTATTTTTTTGAGATGCTAGGAATAGATTAATACATTAGATGAAACAGGATAAGATAGAAATTTTCGTTTTGCCAATGATATTTTAAGATTCCTTGAAATTTGATTTAATTGTTTAACTGTGTGGTGTTATTAATTGTTATTATTAGCTGATTACATCTTATATTATGTTTTAACAACAAAAAATAACGGTTGTTAATTGTTGTTGCAATATTGGTTGCACTAGTAAAAATGGTTGCATTTACTGATAATCAATTGATTTTATTATTAAAATTTGGTTGTTTTTGGTTACAAAGGGGTTGCGTTGTTGTTAGCTTTTGGTTGCAGTGTTAACGATAAATGGTTGCTTATAATTAATAATTTGGTTGTATTATTTTTTAATAATAACAGTTATTAAGAGTTTGGTGCGGTGTTATTATTTGTTGTTAACTCTACATTGAATATGTTTTGAAGTAAGTCTTTATCAACCTCTTCAATACTAGGTGTAGCTCTTTTTGTTTTAGTAGTCTTTTTATTGGCTATTATATCTGATGGTTCAGTCGTAACCAAATTTTCCTTTTTTGAATTAACTTCATTAAAAGATGGTAATGGTCTTTTTAAAATTAAATTTTTACTTGCTACTCTTTTCCACTCACCAAATCGTTTAACAAGATCAGTTTTATGATCTAAGGTGATTTTATGTTGTAATTCTAAATAACTTTGAATTCCTGATAAATAGTTTGATGCCTGATGTTTTGCATTATTTTGTGTAAGCTCTGTAATTCTTAACCAAGTGTCTAAGCTTTGAAAGTACTTATTTAGAAAGTAAAGAAAACTCTCTTTGTCTATGGAGTTACTCATTTTGAGCACTTCAAAAATAATCGCATCTAATATTTCATGTTTATTCAGTAAAATCAGAGCTTCATGAACGTGCTCTAGTGGCTTTATATCTCCTTTAGAATTTCTAACAATTAATGTGTTGGTGATTCCAATAGTATCCAATTCTTTTAAATTCTTACCAGATGCTTCTTCGAAAATATCTCTTGGATAGAAAAATACCGCTGGTTTAGTAACCATTTTAAGAATATCGTCTAATGTGTTTTTTTCCATATCTTACTTTTTCAACAAATCCGAATAATCCTCTGGTAATTCAGCATCAATATCGCGCAGATATTTTTCTAAAGCTGTCATAGTACTATGACCAGTAATAAGCATTAGTCTACTTTTGGCTTCAAAAGGAGATGAGTCCTTAGCCATGGCACGATATAGTCTAGTAATAAATGTATGTCTAAAGCTATACAAACTGTAATTACTGGTAAATCCTAATTCCTTTTTTACAGTCAAAAAGCGCTTACCAAAATTGTTTCTACGATTAATCTCTGTTGCTTTCCATTGACCGCCAATCTGCTTAGGTGTAAATAAAAAATCGTCAGGTTGACATTTGGATAAGTCAGGCAATTCGTTAAACAAGATGTCAGGAATGATTTTTGTTTTCAAGACCTTATTTTTAGCTTTGAATCTCAGGGTCTTATTTTGCATATTAATATCTTTAATCCTTAACCTACAAACTTCTAAAGGTCTTAAAAAGTTGTATGAAATAAATTTAATATAAAGTAAAAGTATAGGGTCTTTATCTTCTAAGTATTTAAAAATACGTTCCTGCTCATCATCCGTGTAGGTTTTGTGACGTTTAGGTTTTGAATTTAGAGGTTTAATACTCGTTACGAAGTTGTGTTGTATGATTTCATTATCCTCTAAAACTTGAAAAATAGTGCTAAAAACGGTTCTGTAATTGTTTCTGTTTCTTGGCGAAGAGCTTAACTGTACTTCATTAAGAAACTCTAGGACATGCTTTTTCTCTAAGTGTTCTATATGGGTTACCTTTTTATGGTGCTTTTTTAACCATTTATGAAGAATGTAAATACGTGACCTATAGTCTTCGTAAGAACTCTGGCTAATGACGTTGATCTTTAATTTCAAGGCATAGTTAAACGCTTCTAATAGTTCTATTGACGTAGGTTTATTAGGTTCTTTTTCATTTAATTTCGCAGTGGGTTTTGATGTAGGTTTGGGTATTTGCTTTTGTGCTTCTTTCTCTGGAACACTATTTTTTTGTGAGACGTTTACTGTTTCGTTATTTGTTTTTTGTGTGGAGTTAGTCTTTTGAAGATGCAGTTGCGTGTTATCTTCAAACGGATTATACCCTTGTTTTAAAAATCTTGTTAGACGTTGTTTATATAGACCTAGTATTCTATAACGATCTGCTTTGGTTTTGAATCTATTGGCATTACCATAGATGTTTTTCATACGCTTCATCTTTCCAGTTTCTGGATTTCGGTATGAGAAATATACATACCAGCGTTGTTTTAAATCTCCATTAGCATCATAGATTTTTGGGGTTGTAAATTTCCTTCTGTGTTCCAAATCGTGTTCTAAATCGTGTTCGTTTATAAACTCTAAGGTAACTAAATCATAAATATTATACATAAAAAAACGGTTTAGAGTGAACTAAACCGTTGATTTTGTGTAATTTAAAAATTTGTAGCGAGGACGAGATTTGAACTCGTGACCTCTGGGTTATGAATCCAACGCTCTAACCAACTGAGCTACCTCGCCATTTTTGCGGTTGCAAATATAAAAACAAAATCTAGTACCACAAACAATACATTCTAAAAAAATATTTTTTCACTAAAGTTTTGAATTGTATCATAATTGCATATATTGAGCAAATAATTAAATGCTTCTATGGACGATAAAGAAAAATATGAAATGGAGTTTGTGATACAAGCATCCCCTTCTTTAATATATCAATATATATCTACACCTTCTGGTCTTTCTGAGTGGTTTGCTGATAATGTAAACTCACGTGGTGAGCTATTTACTTTCATTTGGGATGGCTCTGAAGAACAAGCCAAATTATTGACTAAAAAAAGTGGTGAGCGCGTAAAGTTTCGTTGGTTGAGCGATGAAGAAGATGGTGCAAGCTACTATTTTGAAATAAGAATCCAAGTAGATGAAATTACCAAAGATGTCTCTCTTATGATTACCGATTATGCTGAAGAAGATGAAATCGATGAAGGTAAAATGCTTTGGGATAATCAGATTTCAAGTCTAAAACAAGTTTTAGGCTCAAGGTAACCTGTAACTAACTCAACTATTATATCTTTGTCTCGGTTTAATTTAAAAACTAAATCGGGACTTTTTTTATGGTAAATTTTAATGGAAATCTTATAGACGAAACAGACACTTTCTTTACTTCAGAAAATAGAGGTTATAAGTACGGAGATGCACTTTTTGAAACTCTAAAAGTGGTTAATAGTAAAATCTTTTTTTGGGAAGACCACTATTTTAGGCTTATGGCATCGATGCGTATTATGCGTATGGATATTCCGATGAACTTTACTATGGAATTTTTAGAAGCTGAAATCCTAAAAACAATTGAAGCAAACAATCTGCTAAATACTTCTGCAAGAGTACGATTAAATGTCGATAGAGGTGAAGGAGGTAAATATTTACCAGATGAAACTTCTAAAGTAGCTTTCAATATTATAACTGAAACTTTTGACGAGCCATTTTACACAATTAAAGACGGTCAAACCTATGAAGTTGATTTGTATAAAGACTTTTTTATAGCGCCAGGTTTGCTTTCGGGTTTAAAGAACAACAATAAATCTATTCAGGTAATGGGAAGTATTTATGCCAAAGAGAATGATTTAGAAAATTGTTTGGTTCTCAATACCAACAAATCTGTAATAGAGGCTTTAAACGGAAATTTATTTTTAGTAAAAGGCGATAAAATTAAAACTCCACCACTAGAAGATGGGTGTTTAAAAGGTGTAATGCGTAAGCAAGTTTTAGAGATTTTGTCTAAAGATGTTAACTTATATACCGAAGAAACTTCGATAAGTCCTTTTGAACTTCAAAAAGCAGATGAGTTATTCATTACTAACGTTGTTAAAGGTATAGTGCCAATAACAAAGTATCGTAAAAAGACTTATGGCAACGATTTTGCAAAAAAACTTGTTGATAAATTGAATACAAAAATAAGGTTGGGTGCTTAATTATAGCTTGGATTTTCTGGTGCATTAGACCATATTTTGTATTCACCACCAAGCTCTAGCATTTTTTCGCGCCAAAAAGAATTACACGATTTAGCAATAATCTCATTGTTGTAGATGTTTTCGGATACAAGCCAAGCGTTAGATTCTAGCTCGTTATCTAGTTGTTGCTCTGCCCAACCAGAATAACCTAAAAAGAATCTAATATCATTTTTAGTAATTTTCTTATTATTTATAAGGTCTAATACTACGTTAAAATCACCTCCCCAAAAAATACCATTAGAGATTTCTATACTATCAGGAATTAACTCTGGTGATTTATGAATAAAATATAAGTTATCCTGTTCTACAGGACCACCATTATAAACCGTAAAGTCGGAGTCTGTGCCTTCTATGAGATCTTTTAAGTTATATTCTAGAGGTTTGTTTAGAATGAACCCAACAGAACCCAGAGCATTATGATCTGCCAAAAGAATCACTGCTCGGTTAAAAGAAATATCACCGATTATGGATGGTTCTGCAATTAATAAGTTGCCTTTTTCGGGTTTAATCATCTTAAAAATCCTCTTAATCTCAACTAAATCTAGAATATTTTTGCCACTTAAACAACTTAAAGGCATTAAAATTAGGGCAAAAATAAAGCCTGCTCATTGAGCAGGCTTAATATTTTAAGAAAAAAATGTCTTAGTTTACAGCGTTACTTAAGTCAGAACCTGCCTTAAACTTCACTACATTTTTAGCTTTAATCTTGATAGTTTTACCAGTTTGAGGGTTTCTTCCGTCTCTAGCAGCTCTTCTAGAAACTGACCAAGATCCAAATCCTACTAAAGAAACTCTGTTTCCTTTTTGTAAAGATCCTTCGATATCAATTAATAAAGAATCTAATGCTTTTTTTGCAGCTGCTTTAGTAATTCCAGCATTCTCTGCCATACCATTGATTAAATCTGTTTTGTTCATAAATTTTAAATTTAAATTGTTAAATATTCAGTTTTTAAAAAATTGATTTTTAAAAATCCGTACACAAATTTATCAGTAATATTAAGCCACGCAAGTAATAGCAAGGGAAATCGGCGATTTTGTTAATAAATCATGCTATTTGTTAATAAAGCACTGCATTTTATCGGATTTTTCACTATCTCAATGATAACAAGGCTTTACAGAAGTTTGGCGTTTTTATAAAATTCAAAACCGTTTAAAAGAGATTTCGTGTCCATTTTTCGCTTTCCAGGTAGCTGCATTTCTTTCACTTTTATGTAACCTCCTTGGCATGAAACTTTTAGTTCAGTCTTGTCTGAAAAAATTAATCCAGCGTCATAATTATGCGTTTCATATTCTTTTTCTACGTCATAAAGTTTAATGGATAATAGTTCATCTTCATTGTTATCCAGAAAACACCAAGCTGTTGGAAAAGGATTTAAGCCTCTTATCTTATTATATATGGTATCTAAATCTTCTGTCCAGTCTACTTTACAATTATCACGATTAAGTTTGTAAGCTGTTTTTAGATCGCCTGATTTTGGCTGAATAACAGTAGTTACATCTCCTTTTTCAATAAGTTGTACTGTTTTCACGACAAGCTCACTTCCTATAGCCATTAGCTCATCGTGTAGTTCTCCTACTGTAGTACGTTCATTAATGTCGGTTTCTTCGCTTAGGATTATAGCTCCTGTGTCAATTTTTTCGTCTATAAAAAATGTGGTGACTCCGGTTTTCTTCTCACCATTTATAATTGCCCAATGTATTGGTGCGGCACCTCTGTATTGTGGTAAAAGTGAAGCGTGTAAGTTAAATGTGCCAAAATCAGGCATTTGCCAAACAACTTTAGGCAACATTCTAAAGGCTACAATAATTTGTAGGTTGGCATTGAGAGCCTTTAACTCTTCAATAAAAGATTCAGCTTTGAGGTTTGTAGGTTGAAGAATATTCAGGTTATGTTTTAATGCAAATTCTTTTACTGCAGATGCCTTTAATTTCTGACCACGACCCGCCTTACGATCTGGAGCAGTTATTACTCCAACAACATTATAATTATTATCTAATAATGCTTTTAAGGTTGCAACAGCAAAATCTGGTGTGCCCATAAAAACAATTCGTAAATCGCGTTTTTGTGTCATAGTATTTTGTAGGTGTTTGAGTCTGTAATTTTAATTTTTTTAGTTTCAATAAGTAGTTTAAGAGATTCTATTAATTCGCTCTCAGTACAATTAATTGCGAATAATAATTGACGCGAAGATAAATCTTCCTGTTCTAAGACCTTTAGTATTTGTTCTCTAAGGCTTGAAGAATTGTTTTTAGTTTTTGTTTTACTTTGTACGCAAACGGAACATATACCACAATTATCCTTAGATTTTTCACCAAAGTATTTTAACAACTGTATGTTTTTACAAGTCCTATCATTGTTTACGTAATTGATGACTGCTTCAACCTGTTGATGTTTCAATTGATGTTGTTGCTGTATGGTTTTAATTATAGGATTTATAGTGATTTCATCTTCTCTTGGCTTTAAAAAAGTGATTTCAGAATCTGTATTTGCCATTTCAAGGCTTATAATTTCATCTTTTTCTAATAGTTGTAATTGTTGAATCACCTTTTTTTCAGGTAAGTCAGTTTTATCAATAACCAAGTTGAGATTCACTTTGGTGTCGTAATCAAAGATACCTCCATAAGTTCTTAGCAGTACTTTAACTAGTGTGTTTAATTCTAAATGACGCTCTAAATACTGAAATAATGTATTGTTAGTAATTAAAAATTGAATTTTAGTTCTAAAGTTAAAATGCTGCGTTAGGGCTATAATTGAGTTACGATCTAAAGCTGTAAGCGTATTATATGTAATACTAGGATTGAGTTTGTAGGTAGCACAAAATTTTTTAAAATCGAATTGATAGGTACTGTTTTCACCTTCTCCGTAAGCAATTTGAAAATAATTGCATAGCTTTTTGTATATGTTTTTTACATAGTCCGAAGATGGTAAAGTACTTAAAAATTGATTTTTTAAATGCTCCTCATCAATGTTCTGTTTTAATATTATGGCATTTGCTGATTTTCCGTCTCTTCCTGCTCTTCCTGCTTCTTGATAATAACTTTCTAAACTTTCGGGTAAATTAAAATGTATAACGTTTTTTACGTTAGGCTTATCAATTCCCATACCAAAAGCTGTAGTTGCTACCATGATAAGCTTCTGCTCACTAAGCCATAGTTGAAGTCGTTCGTTTTTTTCTTTATTAGTAATGCCACCATGATAAAAGGTTGTTGAAAAGCCTTGTGCTTCCAAATAATTGCTAATATCTTTTGTGGCTCTTCGGTTTCTAACATAGATGATAGAGCTTCCTTGATTTTTATTTAAAGTATGTTTTATTTGAAATAATTTATCTTCAGTTTGAACTACCTGATAAGCAATATTACTTCTCGTAAAAGAGGCTTTAAAGATTTTTGGAGCAACAAAATCTAAATTGGTAACAATATCGTCTATAATACTGTATTTGGCCGATGCGGTTAACGCTATACAGTTCACTTGTGGGTGAAGTTGCCTTAAAATTGAAATATTCTTATAAGCTGGTCTAAAATCGTTTCCCCATTGACTAATACAATGTGCTTCGTCAACCGCTATCAAATTTACTTGCATAAGTTGCAAACGCTCTTGAACTAAAGGTTGCTGTAACCGTTCGGGAGAAAGATATAAGAACTTATAATTGCCATAGATACAGTTGTCTAGCTGAGTGTCTAAATCTTTGTAAGACATGCCAGAAGTTAATGCAATGGCTTTAATGCCTTTTTGTTTTAGCGTATTAACCTGATCTTTCATTAAGGCAATAAGTGGAGAAACCACAATGCAAATGCCTTCTTTCATCAGTGCAGGAACTTGAAAACAAATTGATTTTCCTCCACCAGTTGGTAGCAAAGCAAAGGTGTCTTCATTTGCTAATACAGAATTGATAATGTCTTCCTGTAATGGTCTAAACGAAGTATAATTCCAGTGTCGCTCTAAAACTTCAATAGGATGCATTACTGCAAATTTAAGACCTCTAAAATAAAATCGGTCCTTTTTTCTATAGTTTCAAAAGGCACATCGATTAATTGATAGCCAAATTTCATATAAGTTTTTAAAAGATGATGATGTATTTCTATAGCTTGTTCAAAATTTTCATAGCGCTCGCTATCACTAGTAAAAATTTCTTGCCAAGGCGCTAACACAAAAACATAATCATAACTGTTGTTTTGTGAGGCATCACTAAAATATTGCGGATATTTGTCACCTATGTAATCCATATAAGCCAAAATGTCTGGTATTCCTCTGTCTAAAAAAACAGCGCTTATGGTTTCTTTAGAAGCATCATTATATTGCTTTAATCGTCCTTCTAAAAGCTTTTCGCTAAAAAGAAGAGGCTCAGTTAAAAATAACTGTTCTATACCATCTTTTCTGGCTTGTAGCGTAACTTCTCTTGATATTTCATCGTAACATAAGAAACCTCGACTTTTTAAACTATTAATGATAGAAGACTTTCCGGTACCAGGACCACCTGTAATAACAATTTTCTTAGGACTCAAATTGGCAGTATTTTTGCAGTAAAAATCGTGATAAAATATTAAAACCAAAAATGTAAAGTAAGATGTATCTTTGCATTAATAAAAAATGATAATGGACGAGAATAAAAAATCGGAAGAGTTTTACAAAAAGCTAAAATCTCAATTACAGGATACTGCGCTTTGGCCAACAGAATATTTATATAAGTTTATAGTGCCTTCTGAGCCTTCAAAAATAGAAGAAATAAAAGCATTGTTCAACCATTTAGGAGCTGTAATAAATACAAGGCCATCAAAAAATGGTAAATATACAAGTGTTTCTGTAAATGTTAGAATGAAAAATCCTGATGAAGTAATAGCTAAGTACAAGGAAGTAGGCGAAAAGGTAGAGGGTGTAATTTCCCTTTAAAATTTCTTCTAGGCTTACTATTTTTTTGTACTTTGCGACAAAACCTAGAAACTTCGGGTTTATATAATTTACTACACATTTTTATATTTTGATTGACAATTTAGAATACAATACAGAGCGCGAACATTTAATAATACCAGAGTATGGTCGTCATTTGCAAAAAATGATTAATTATGCTAAAACTCGCGAGACTAAAGAAGAACGAAATAAATTAGCAAAAGCTATAATTTCTGTGATGGGAAATCTGCAACCTCATTTAAGAGATGTGCCAGATTTTCAGCATAAATTATGGGATCAGTTGTTTATTATGTCTGATTTTGAATTGGATGCAGATTCTCCTTATCCAAAACCATCTCGTGAAGAGCTAAGCGCAGGTCCAGATCCTCTAAAATACCCTCAGAGTCATCCAAAATATCGTTTTTATGGAAACAATATAAAAACAATGATTGATGTTGCTTGTACTTGGGAAGAAGGAGACATGAAAGAAGCATTGATTTACACTATAGCAAATCACATGAAAAAATGCTACCTCAATTGGAACAAGGATAGTGTGGAAGACAATGTTATTTTTGATCATTTGTTTGAATTGTCTAATGGTAAAATCAACCTAAAGAATAGCGAAGAAGATCTTAGTGATTCTTCTAGCTTAATGCGTGCTAAATCTAAGTATGGCAATAAGAGCAACTCTAAAAAGTCCAAAAAGAAATATTCTAATAACAGAAAACGTTACTAATAACGAATGGGTACATTTAAAATCGAAGGCGGACACCAACTGAAAGGATCTATTAAACCTCAAGGTGCTAAGAACGAGGCCTTGCAAATTCTTTGTGCAGTATTATTAACTCCAGAGACTGTTACTATTAATAATATTCCTGATATTATTGATGTTAACAAGCTTATTGCTTTATTAAAAAAGCTAGGTGTTAAAATTGAAAAGCTAGGAAAAGGATCATACAGTTTTAAAGCCGATGAAGTAAATTTAAAGTACTTAGAGTCAGCAGAGTTTAAGGAAGATGGAAAGGGCTTACGTGGCTCTATTATGATTGTTGGTCCATTATTAGGTCGTTTTGGTAAAGGATATATCCCGAAACCTGGAGGTGATAAAATTGGTCGTCGACGTTTAGATACGCACTTTGAAGGCTTTATAAATCTTGGTGCGAAATTTAGATACAACAGAGAAGACTATTTCTATGGAGTAGAAGCAGACGAGCTTAAAGGTACTTACATGCTTTTAGACGAAGCTTCTGTTACAGGTACAGCAAACATTGTTATGGCTGCCGTTTTAGCTAAAGGTAGAACAACAATTTATAATGCGGCTTGTGAACCTTATTTACAACAGTTGTGTAAAATGCTAAATAGAATGGGTGCTAAAATTTCTGGTATTGGTTCTAATATGCTCATTATTGATGGTGTTGAAAGCTTAGGAGGAACTGAACACAAGATGTTACCAGATATGATTGAAATTGGTAGCTGGATTGGTTTAGCAGCAATGACAAAAAGTGAGCTGACCATTAAAGATGTTAGCTGGGACGATTTAGGACAAATTCCTTCTGTCTTCAGAAAATTGGGAATTACGGTAGAGCAACAAGGAGATGATATTCACATTCCTGAACATAAAGATGGCTACCAAATTCAGAATTATATTGATGGTTCTATTCTAACCATTGCAGATGCACCATGGCCTGGTTTTACGCCAGATTTATTAAGTATTGTTTTGGTCATTGCAACACAAGCTAGAGGTGAAGTTTTAATACATCAAAAGATGTTTGAAAGTCGTTTGTTTTTCGTAGATAAGTTGATAGACATGGGAGCTAAGATTATTCTTTGCGATCCTCATAGAGCAACCGTTATTGGTCATGATTTTAAATCTAATTTAAAAGCAACAACCATGACATCGCCAGATATTAGAGCTGGTATTTCGTTGTTAATTGCTGCATTATCTGCAAAAGGAACATCCACAATTCATAATATAGAGCAGATTGATCGTGGTTATGAGGATATAGACGAACGTCTTAGAGCTATTGGAGCAAAGATTGAACGTGTGCCTGGTAATTGATATATATACGATAATAAAAAGAAAAGCTTCAAATTTATGTTTGAAGCTTTTTTATTATAACAAAACCCTGAATTTTAATTCAGGGTTTTAAAATTGTTTATTGAAATGGTTATTTCAGATAAGACAAAAACTGTCTTGTTGTTTATAACGTTCAGATTTTGAGTTTATTGTGTGAAGCGATAAAAAATTAATTAAGAGCAGCTTTATAAGTTTTTAAACAACGTTCTCTAGCTTCTTTATGGTCTACCATAGGTTTAGGATAGGTGAGTTCTTGATATTCTGGAACCCACTTTTTTATGTAATGATGTTCTTTGTCAAATTTCTGAATTTGAGTCGTTGGGTTAAAAATTCTGAAATAAGGTGCAGCATCTACACCAGAGCCAGCAACCCATTGCCAATTACCAACATTGCTTGCCATTTCGTAATCGTGTAGTTTTTCTGCAAAATAGGCTTCTCCCCAACGCCAATCTATAAGTAAGTGTTTGCACAAAAAGCTACCAACCAACATTCTTACTCTATTGTGCATAAAACCTGTTTCGTTTAATTCTCGCATTCCTGCATCAACTAAAGGATAACCGGTTTTTCCTTCACACCACGTTTTGAATTCCTTTTCGTTATTCCTCCATTCAATTCTGTCATATTTAGCTTTGAAAGCCTTATCTACCGTATGTGGAAAATGCCATAGGATTTGCATAAAGAACTCACGCCAAATCAGTTCTTGCCAAAAGACTTCATTTTTTTCGGCTATTGCTTTTTTTACCATTTTACGAACACTTACTGTTCCAAAACGAAGGTGAGGTCCTAAACGAGATGTACCGTCTTTAGCTGGGAAATTTCGAGTGTCTTCGTAGTCTTGAATCAGCGTTGGTGTAACATCATAATCCGCTATCTCTTGTTTTGACTTTGTAAAACCGATATCAGATAAACTTAGATTAGGTAGGCGTGTATGCTCTATTAAATTGTTTAGATAATTGTTGGTATAAAAAATTTCTAAATCAATAGTTTTGAATGTCTCTTTCCAAGTTTTCATATAAGGAGTGTAAACGACATAAGGATCACCATCATTCTTCACTACTTCGTCCTTTTCAAAAATCACTTGATCTTTGAAGGTTTTAAATACTATATTTTGTGTTTTTAAAAAGGATTGAATTTCTTCATCACGTTCCTTGGCATAAGGTTCGTAATCATGATTGGTGTAAACAGTATTAATCTTAAAATCTTCGATGATTTGTTTGTAGATTTCAATTGGTTTGCCGTGATATATGGCAATGCAGCTACTATGTTCATCTTGCAAGGTTTGTCTCATGTTTTGCAAGGTTTCGTGTATAAAAGTTACACGAGCGTCATCCTTAGGTAATTTGTCTAATATTTCAGAATCGAAAATAAAAATTGGTAAAACAGGATGTTCGCCTTTTAAGGCTTCATAAAATCCTACATTATCATCTAGCCTCAGGTCTCTACGAAACCAAAATATGTTTATTTTTTCGCTCATGCTTATGTTGATAGTGTCATAGCGAGGCGCGAGGAACGAGCAACGTGGCTATCTGTTTAATCAAAGGATTGCTTCAGTCATACTTCCTTCGCAATGACGGTTCTAATTAATACTTTCCAAACAACTCTTCAAGCTTTGTTGTTCTGTAATTAAAAATTTCTTCAAGTTTTGGCTTTACCAAAATAGGATGCACCAATTGACCCAAAATACCCATAGGAACTTTATAATCTATAATATCTTCCATTTCTATACCACCTTCAATGGGTTTTATAAAATGCTTATGATGCCAAAGTGCGTAAGGTCCAAAACGTTGTTCATCTACAAAATATTCTTTGTCCTTAACGTGTGTGATTTCTGTAACCCATTTTGTTTTAATTCCCAATACAGGTGTAACAATATATTGAATAATTTGCCCAGGAAACATAGGTCTATCGGCACCAGAAAGTATATGAAAGCCCATATAATCTGGAGTAATGGTTTTTAAATTTCTTGGGTCGGATAAAAAATCCCATGCTTCATCTACAGAAATTGGTAAATTCTGCTTTTTATGTAAGGTGTAAATTTTCATGTTTAGTTGTTTAAAACGATGTAAGCATTTAGTGATGTGGCAATACACAACCAAATGATATAGGGTAGAAGTAGGTATTTGGCATATTTCAATCGATCACTTCTAAATGTGATGAATAAATAAAGAATGACTAAGGTCAGTAAGATAATCACTCCAAGCCCGACAGTGGTTAAATGTTGGTTGAAAAACACATAGTTCCATCCAACATTCAAAATGACCTGAAATACGTATATCATCCATAAATATTTTGAAGCTCTCAACATAAACAGCTCTGCTAAATACCAAGAGAAACATACCATAATTGTGCTCCAAGCCACACCAAATAACCAACCAGGTGGAGTCCAATGAGCTTTATTTAAACTTAAATACCAATCAGAAGTTGGTCCATTATCCATCAGCCAGCTTCCTAAAGCTAAACCACCAAAGTTAATGACTAAAAATAGTATGAGAAATTGGATTTTATTCATCAAACACTAAAGTTTAAAACTTACAATTCCACAATCCATCTCAAAAGTCTGTCCTGATAATGATGCAGCTTTATCAGACAATAAAAAAGCAGCCATATCAGCAACTTCTTCAGGTTGAAGGAATTTTTTAAGAGGATGACGTTCGTTCATTTTTTCAATCATACTATCATTCCTCAAAAGTTTTGATGCTAACTGTGTATCAGTCACTGTTGGTGCAATAGCATTAACTCTAATAGTTGGTGATAATTCTGCTCCTAAAGACTTTGTTAAACCTTCAATAGCAGATTTTGAAGCAGCAACACTTGAGTGAAATGGCATTCCTAATTTTGCAGCAACAGTACTGAAAAGTACAATAGAAGGTTTATTCCCTTTCTTTAATGCTGGTAAATATTTTTGAATCGCTTTTACAGCACCTATAACATTGATATTAAAGTCGTCCTGAAAATCTTCTATACTCAAACGATTTATAGGTTTAAGATTGATGCTTCCAGGGCAATAGACCAACCCATCTGTACTTTCAATATCTGGTAAATCATCTGTGAGAATATCGCAAGAATAATGCTTTACATTACCACTAGAAATTTCGGGTTCAGTTCTACTGATATTAATAATGTTATCATAAGAAGAAAGCAAAGACGAAATTATGGCTTTACCAATGCCTTTGCTTCCGCCTATGACAATTATAGTTTTCATTATGCAGCAGTTAAAGGCTTACCTTTTAAACGTTTTTCTATTTTTTGTTTTATAACTGTTAGGCGCTTCATAAGATCCATAAGTTTTTGATCTTTTTTCTTTTTGTAAATCTCGTTTACAGCAAGGATTATGTCTTTAGCTTCTCTCGCAGCTAAAATTCTGTCGCTAGTTGTCTTGAATGAAAACTTTCTGTTTTCGAATTCTTTGGCTTGATCTATTATATCCATGACTTAATTATTTATGTAATTCTGAATTTCATTTATTTTTTCTGGTGTATTAAAAATGCCACCATAGTAGGTCGTAACTGTAGTAGAAGTATCATCTTGAACTCCTCTTGAAGATACACAAAGGTGTTTGGCATCAATAATCACTGCAATATCCTCAGTATCTAAAATCGTTTTTAGCTCGTTGGCTATTTGCTGAGTTAAACGTTCTTGTACCTGAGGTCTTTTGGCGTAATATTGAACGATTCTATTAAGTTTTGAAAGTCCAATAACTTTACCTGAAGATTTATAAGCAATGTGCGCTTTTCCTATGATAGGCACAAAGTGATGTTCACAATTGGAATAAAACGTGATATTCTTTTCCACCAACATTTGGTTGTATTGATATTTATTATCGAATAATGCAACCTTGGGTTTATTTTGAGGGTCTAAACCCGAAAATATTTCTTCAACATACATTTTGGCAACACGGTCTGGTGTACCACTAAGTGAATCGTCTGTAAGATCTAAACCTAAAACATCCATAATTTCAGAAAATAAAATAGAAATTCTGTTTTTCTTTTCTTCATTAGACATGTCGAAAGCGTTTGCTTTCATTGGTGTTTCTAAGCTTGTAAAGAGGTGGTCGTCACCAATAGCTTCTGTACTAAAACCGTTGAGGTTATGACCATTTTTTTTGGAAATTGCTTTTGTATTCATAGCATCTTTTTAATGTGCTGTCTTTAAGTACTCCAAGCTTAAATCAAAGCACGTGTTAACGTTTTGAAATAGAGTTGTGTGTTATTGTTTTTTGACGAGAGCATTTAAATCTGCCCTTGTCGAACGTTCTTTTCTTTATATGTTTAGTAGCTCTTCCTTGTACACGTTTTCGCCATAATCTGAAGCTACTAGGTTTTAATTCCTTACGCATTAAGGTGATAACCTCTTGTTCTTTTAAATCGAATTGAAATTTTATAGCTTCAAAAGGTGTTCGGTCTTCCCAAGCCATTTCAATAACTCGATCTATATGTGTTTGGGTTAAATCCATAAAGACTGAGGTATCTTGTAAAGCATATCATGCTTTGTTTTTTGGTCGACTAACTTGTCGAAAAATTTCTTATTTTCTTTAAAAGTTTTGTTAGCTCTAAAGTGCACAAATTTTCCTTGTGCATGTATGCTAGAACCATTGATTTTATAAATAACCAAATGGTAATAAGGTATAATCCAAGTAAATTTTTTTAAGCCTTTTGTAATATGAATCAAAATGCCTTTTGGTCGCAATTCAATATTACCGTAATTTATGTCCGATACTGTATTTAAAACTTGTTGTAAATTAGGGCTAACTTCGTCAATAATCATGCGCTTAGAGCCTACACCTCTTAGTTTCAATTTCTGTACCAAACTATATGGTTTACCAACTAAATCAGAAATGATTTGTTTGTGTTCAGAATTATGATGTGTAGTATCTATTAGCATATTCAAATATACTAAATGTTTAACTTTTATTTTAAAAAGTTAAACAAAATTAACAGAGAATTATGATGGTAATATTTTTATAGTAAAGCAAAACAGCTTAGTTGTTTCTCAAAAGACTATTTCTGTCTTGTAAAGTGTGTCGTTTTAAAATGCGAAAACTTTCTTTTACAACCTCTGGATTTTTTTTCATATTCCAAAGTATATCGCTAGCACGCTTTCTGTTTTCTTTAATGTCTACGATGGGTTCTGGATAGTCTTGGCCAAGTTTAAATTCGTACAAGCCTTGCTCTAATTCGGTCATTAAATAAGGTTCGTGAATAAATGGAATATCTAAGTGAGCAAGTTCTGGCACCCATTTTTTTATAAATTCAGCATCAGGATCGTGTTTAAGCCCATTTAAGGTTGGATTGTAAATTCTTAAGTTATTTATTCCGGTTTCACCAGCTTGCATTTGCAATTGCGGAAAATGAATACCAGGTTCAAAATCTAAAAATTGTTGCGATAAATGTTCAGAAGCATTTTGCCAAGGTTGCCATAAAATGTGAGTAAAGAATGAAACTAGCATTGCCCGCATTCTAAAGTTTACATAACCTGTTTCTATTAAACAACGCATACTTGCATCTACAAGAGGAAAACCTGTTTGACCTTCTCGCCAAGCTTGTTGGTATTTTAGAGAGATGCTCTTTTTTAATTTGTGATACCCTTTGTTAACGCTTTCGTTTTCCATGGTATGTTCCATTTCAAACTTTTGAATAAAATGTGCTTGCCAACGTAAGCGCGATAAAAAGCCACCAATATGTCTTTTATCTTTACTTTGTTCCTTGACTTTTTGTGCTTTTTTGAAAATCTGCCTTATAGATATATTACCCCAAGCAATATAAGGTGAAAGTCTACTACAACTTGTGCGTGATGCTTCAGGTTTTGATATGTTGAACATATAGTCTTTATGACGATTTTCAAAAAATGAATAAGCATATTTCCAAGCAGTAGTACTTCCTCCTTTTTGAAATAACGAATCTTTAGGTGTGTCTAAATCAGCTAGAGTTAGAACATTTTCTAATTTTGATATGGTGTTTATATCTAGTAGTTGATTTTGTGTAGGTTGAAATACGTCGAGAGGTTGACTCATATAGTCCTCCCACTTTTCTAACCAGTTATCTCTGTTTATGAGTCCACGTTCTACGCCATTGTTTTTACTTTCATTCCATTGAATAAAATTGTTTCTGCAGTAACGTGTAAATTCTTTATCTCTGTTGTATGTCACCAAAATGCCAGTTTCTACATGAGAGTAAATGGCGTCAATTTTATAGAATTCTTGAATTATATTAAATACAGTTTGAACATCACTTGTTACCGCAAGAACTTTAGAGTCAAAAGGTTTTAATTGCTCATTGAGATCTCTAATGGATTCTTTAATAAAATTAAAATGACGCTCGCTGTAATGGTTATCGTTGAGTAAAATATGTTCAAACACATAGAGCAGTAGAGTAGGTTTATCAGTATTAAGTGCATTACTAATAGCTTCATTATCCTGAAGCCTTAAGTCTCGTTTTAACCAGACGACGTTGATATGTGGTTTAGGTGTCACTTTAGAGTCTTGAGGAATTTTTCAGCGTTATTAAAATGGTTTTCTAAAGTCTCTTTTTTCATGCGATCGAGATTACCTAAGAGCATACCTAATCTAGGATTGCTCTCAAAAAAACCTCTATGTTTATCCATAAATGTCCAGAATAATCCATCCCAAACCTCTTGCCAATCACCTTTGGAATAATTACTCATTTTCATAATGTAGTTGCTACTACTTATATAAGGTTTGGTAGACATTAAACCACCATCGGCAAACAGACTCATGCCATATACGTTAGGTACCATAACCCAATCATAAGCATCGATGAATAACTCCATAAACCATTGATAAACATCATCTGGATCAAATTCGCAAAGCACCATGAAATTTCCTAGAATCATCAAGCGTTCTATATGATGAGCATAAGCGGTTTTGTTAACTTTCTTAATAACATCATCCACAGGTTTTATGCCAGTGGAACCATCATAAAATGATTTTGGTATTTTTCGTTTGAAATTCCAAAAGTTCTTGGTACGCTCTTCTGTACCTTTTACTTCGTAAACACCTCTGATAAATTCTCTCCAACCTAAAATTTGTCGTACGAACCCTTCTGTTGAATTTATTGGCACATCATTAGATTTGGCATAATCAATAGCATTATCAATCACCTCGGAAGGGTTTAGCAAGCCAATATTAATTAATGGTGATAACAAACTATGATTTAAAAAATGTTCTTCTTTTACAATGGCATCTTCATAAACTCCAAATTCATGAAAGCGATAGTCGAAAAATTGTTGTAACCATTGCTCTGCAGATTCAAAATCGATTGGGTAAGCTAAGAAGTCATTCAGTTCTCCGTAATGACTACCAAAGTGTTCTTCTACATAATTTTCAGCTTCTTTGTGATATTTTGATTTATCAGGAAATTGAATATTTGGAGGTGTTTTATCCTTTGGATATTTCTTTCTGTTTTCGGAATCGTAAGTCCATTTTCCTCCTTCAGGTTCTTTTGAAACCATTAAAACATCTCGTTTTTTTCGTTGTTCTTTATAAAATGAAGTTTGAAAAAATTTCTTTTTTGAAGGTTTGAAAAACGAGCTGAGATCTTTTTTTGTATTTATAAACAGTGGACTTTCGTACCATTCAATTGTAATGTCTTTTGACGCTGATTTAATATGTTTTTCTAGCCAATTGTCAGTCGGATCTATAATATGAAGTGTTTCCGTACCTTCATCAATTAGTTTTGGAATCAATTCACGAACATCACATAAATCTGAAGTTGCTTCAATATAACTTACGGTCTTGCCTTTCGATTTTAAATAATCTTCATAAGCCTTCATAGAAGCTCGGTGAAACACTATTTTCTGTTTATGGAATTTATACTGTTTGAAAAATAGATACTCTTCAATAAGATAGATTTCTGCATTAATATTTAGAATTTGAGAATTCTGAAATAATTGATGTGGGAAGAGTAATATGTGTTCTTTATTTTTCATCTTAAAACAAACTCGGTTGTAACCATAAATTTCTATAACTTCCTTTACTGTCGTAGCGTTCAGCCTGAAGCTGTACGTTGAATTTTCTATCTCTTGGATCGTTGCCAACTCCTGCCACATACATCCAATTGCCATAGTTGCTGTGAACATCGTAGTCGAGTAGGAGCGATTCAAAATAAGCAGCACCAATACGCCAATCTAGTTGTAACTCTTTTGCAAAATAGGATGCAACATTTTGGCGACCTCTATTGCTCATCCAGCCCGTTTCTTTGAGTTCAATCATGTTGGCATTTACAAAGTCGCTTTTAGTGTTTCCATTAATCCAATTGTCAATTAATTTTTGGTCTATTTTCCACTCATAAATTTTATTTAGGATACCATCTAACTTAAAAATCTGATTACCATGTTTCAGGGAAATGTATTTGAAATAGTCGCGCCAAATCAATTCAAAAATGAGCCAATAGGTAGACTCATTATTGTAGTGTTCTTTTTCAAAATGCTTGACGTTCCAATAAATCGTTCTAGCGGAAATACTTCCGTTAGCCAACCAAGGTGAAAATTTTGAGCTGTAGTCCTTACCAATTAAACCATTTCTAGTTTTCTTATAAAAACCTAATTTTTTGGTGTTGAAGAAATAGTCTTCCAATCGTTGTAAAACTTCAGTTTCACCTCCTTTAAATGGAAACGCAGAATGCGTATGTGTTTCAAAATCTTCAAAACCTAAATCTGTTAATGTTGGAATCTTAGTATCGTTTTCAATTCTATTATTTTCAGATTGTTTCTTGATTGTCGACTTGTGTCGAATAGCTATGTATTTTTCAAGCTTTTTTCGGAATACTGTAAATACTTGAGGTGTTTGGTGAATCTCAAAATTGATATCATCAGGATGAAATAGAAATTGATTGTAAATGTGATGCCAAGACACGTTGTTTATCTTTTTTTTTACGGCATTTTCAATATCAACTTCTTCCTGTGTCCATTCCTTTTGAAGGTAAATATTATTGACATCATAAGTCTCACAGATTGAAGGAATGATTTCTTCAGGATGCTCATGGTAAACTAACAGATCTATATTAAGGCTACTGAGTTGCGCTTTTAGATTTTCTAGAGTTTCAATTAAAAATTCAGCTCTATATTTCTCAGTTTTTTTGAAACCAAAAGCATCGACTTCAAACTGTTTTGGATCAAAACAATACACACCAAAAACTTTACTACCATTTTTTGTAGCTTCACTTAATACGGCATTATCTATGGTTCTAAGATCATTTCTGAACCAAACTAAGTTTTCTATTTTGTCCTTCTGCATTTTTCGCTACAATATTTAACGGTGTCCCAATCTTTTGCCCATTTTTTGCGCCACGTAAATTGTCGTTCACAAACAGGACATAGTTTTGAAGGTAAGTTTTGTTTTTTTACACCTTTCATTTTTTGTTAATCAAGGCGTTAATCATTCCATTAAAAACAAAAGCGTGAAAGGGTAGAACCGAGTACCAATACAATCGTCCCCAAATACCTCTTGGTCTAAAAACTGCACGTTGGTAGAGCTGGTCTTTTACAATTTTGAATTCTAACCAAGCTTCGCCTGGTAGGCGCATTTCAGCAAATAGTAGTAAACGTTTTTCGTCTTTATCGGCAAATAGTACACGCCAAAAATCGAGCGCATCACCTGGTTCTAAATAAGTGTCGTGCGTTCTTCCACGACGTAACCCAACACCACCAAAAAGTTTATCAACATAGCCTCTAATTTTCCAAAGCCAGTTAAAACTATACCAACCATTTCGGCCTCCAATACTCCAGATTTTATTGAGGGTAAACGTTTCATCTTTTACCGTTCTATGTCGTATATCTTTATAACAACCAAAATGTGGTAACTCAATATATTTAGAGAGCTGCACGTTAAATCTGCCACTGCTAATGGCATCTTTCCAACTAGAGACTACAGCATTTTGCTCAATTTTTTGAAAGGCTAGATTTACAGCTGTTTTGTAATCTACAGGTTCTATACCAATGATTTCATTGATGTTGCTAGGTTTTCCGATCACTTCAACTTTCATGCTATCTACCAAAGCAGCAGCCAATTTAAACGACGTTGAGGTTACAAAATAGAGCCAGTAAGATGATAGTTTTGGTGTTAAAACCGGAAGTGTGACGATATGGCGTTTGAGGTTACGGACGTCAGCAAATTGCAATAACATTTCTTTGTAGGTAAGCACTTCTGGACCGAAAATATCGAAGGATTTATTGAACAATTCTTCTTTGCCTAATCCGCCAGACAGAAAACCTAATACATCACGAATGGCAATAGGTTGCGTTTTTGTTTTTAGCCATCTTGGAGTAATCATAAAAGGTAGCTTTTCTACAATATCTCTTATGATTTCAAAAGAAGCACTTCCACTACCGACTATAATTCCGGCTCTAAATGTTGTAAGTGCATAGTGATCTGACTTTAACGTGTTTTCAACTTGTAAACGTGATTTTAAATGTTTTGAAAGTGAATTATCGTTAACAATACCACTGAGATAAATAACTTGTTTGCAACGTGTAGCATTTACTAAATTCTTAAAATTCTGAGCACATTGACGCTCTAAATCCACAAAATCATTTGAGCCTGTGGACATAGAATGTATCAGATAATAAGCTGCATCTATATCTTCAGGAATCTTATTAGGTTCAGGATCTAAAAAATCGAGCTTAATAAAGGAGCAAGAGGGATGATTTTCAATTTCATCTGGAATACGGTTTAAATCACGTACACAACAAACTAGCTCATGCTCATCTTCTAAAAGCTGAAGTGCTAATCTTTTGGCAATATAGCCCGTTGTACCTGTGAGTAGAATTCGCATTAATCATTTATGTTTTCAAATTCAGGTTTAGGTCTTTGGTATTCTAAACGTGTGTTGGAATTTGGGACAGCATAAGCATCTAAACCATTAATTGCTGCAACTTTTCCTTTTGATAAATTGATGAAACCGTCTTTTTCTAATAAGCCATCTTTCACATATAGTTTCTTGATTTTCCCAATCAATAGAATGGTATTATTAGCTTTAATTGGATACTCTTCAACATATTCCATGACCAATTGCAATGGACAGTTTTTTACAAATGGAGCTGAAAAATTATCCTTGTATTCCTCATCGAGACTAGTAACATCAAACTCAGAAATAGAAGCATCGTATTTTGCAGAGGTATGATGTGCATCTTCAAGAATATTTTGATGAATATGATTTAATGTGAAAAAACCAGTTTCTTTTATATTATCATACGTATTTCTGATAACTGTAGTCGGTCTGAGGAAAAAGCCAAGCAATGCAGGATCAGATCCTAAATGCGTCACAGAACTAAACACAGCTACGTTACTTATACCATCCTTACTTTTTGTGCCAATAAGGTTTGCAGACTTGTAACCTGAACAACTATTTATAAGGTTTATTCGGTATAAATGATGCATTTGGTTAATATCATCGTTATCAAATTCTATCATTTATAGTGTATTAAAGTTGTTGATTTTGATGTCTTTTGCTTTGAGGTCGAACATTAGATTGTAAAGTCCGAAGAAGGTTCTGTTGATATAAATAAAATGTTTAGAACCACGGTTACCGTTCATGTTTCTCAATTCTGTACTCTTAGAATATTTTTGTCCCATTTCAGTGATTTTTCCGAAGAATTGAGCATCCGAAAAGTCGAAATTTTCTGCATGGAAAGGCTGGGTAAATAAGCTTAACAATTCATGAAACATATCGGTGAAAAAGATAATTTCTTCTTCAGAATCATCTTTTCTTAAGATCTCTAATTCGTAAAGTTTAGCTTTAAATTCTTCAGGATTACTAATCACTTTTTTATCGGCCAACTCAAAATATGGTGTATAGAATTCCTCTGGAATACTTTTCATGCAACCAAAATCTAACGCGATTAAATTTCCATCTTCAGAAATCAAAAAATTACCAGGATGCGGATCGGCATGAACTTTTTTCAACCTATGAATTTGAAACATGTAAAAGTCCCATAACGCTTGTCCTAATTGATTGGATAATTCCTGATCTGCATTATGTTGTACAAATTCAGAAAGGTGCTCACCTTTCATGTAATCCATGGTGATAATGCGTTCTGACGAAAATTCTTCGTAATAATTCGGGAATTTAAGATTTGGAATATGATTACAAGCTTCTACAACCGCTTTGCTTTGTTGTAACTCTAGAATGTAATTGGTTTCTTCGATAAGTTTATTTTCAACTTCTTTGAAGTATTTATCCGAATCTTTCCCTTTAATATTGAACATCTTAATAGCAATGGGTTTTACCAAGGCTAAATCTGAAGCAATACTCTCTGCAACTCCAGGATATTGGATTTTCACAGCAAATTTTTTCCCATCCTTTTCGGCCAAGTGAACCTGGCCAATGCTTGCAGCATTTACTGAAGTTGCATTGAAAGTATCGAATAATTCTTCTGGGTGTTTCCCAAAATATTTTTTAAACGTCTTAATCACCAAAGGCGCAGACAATGGAGGTACAGAAAATTGAGACAGCGAAAACTTTTCTACATAAGCTTGTGGTAATATGCTTTTTTCCATACTTAGCATTTGCGCGACTTTTAGCGCGCTACCTTTAAGCTGCTTTAGGCTATCGTAGATATCTTCAGCATTATTTTTGTCTAATCTAGACTTCGCTTCATCTTCTGTTTTGGTGATTTTATCTCCGTAATATTTTAAGTAGTTTACACCAACCTTTGCTCCAGTAGAGACTAGTTTGGTAGCTCGTGATATTTTTGAAACAGGTATTTTGTCTATTGTCTTCATGCGTTCATTTTAAATTTTTCTTTGTAAATAAACTTTCCGAAGTCGATAAGACTTTTTAATGGAGTTGTATCGATGAGATCAAAACTAGTGTTGACTGATTTTTCAATAAATACATCTGTTTTTTCAAATGCTTTTGAAGTGTCATCTATCCAAAACTTTATGGTCATCAATAATTGAATCCAAGCAGATTCTTCAATACTTCTTTTTTGAAGTTTCTCTAACTTTTCTTCTTTTAAGTCTAGCGTTTTAATATCTAAAGTAGAAACATATTTGGTGAAGCTAGATTTTAAGCTTGAAAGCGTCTTAAGCGTTTTTAATTTGTTTTTTTCATTTTCTAAAGCATAAATCACATAACTTCTATTAGCCGTAAGCACTTCAAAAAATGTATAGTAAAAACTTAAAAGTTTATTGCGAGCATCAAAAGATTGATAGTCTTCACTTTTTTGTAAAACGTCGTGAGTATTATCAAAAAACGCTTTGAAAATACTTTTTTCTAAAGCATCAAAAGAATTGAAATGTTCGTAGAATTTTTGTTCTTCAAAATTGTTGTCTTTTGAAAAGGAGTATACAGATTTAGGTTGTTGGTTATGCGTTAACACATAATCCATATATAAAGAAATTAAATCTGCTTGTTTTATGTTTTTTTTCTTTGCCATTGTAATTGATTTACAATGTAAAGATATTAAATGTTTAACTATTTGTTTTAAAAGTTAAACAAAATTTAACTAAACTTTGAATCGAGCAGATTTAAGAATTAGTGGTTCTTAGGCAAATAGTATTTTTTTCGCAACCCAAAAGCCACTCTAACCAATAAAATTAATGCAGGAACTTCTACCAAAGGACCAACAACTCCTGCAAATGCTTGTCCAGAATTTAAGCCAAATACAGCAATGGCTACAGCAATAGCCAATTCAAAATTATTGCCAGCTGCTGTAAAAGCAATGGCAGCATTTTTATCATAAGTAGCTCCCATGGCTTTACTAGTAAAGAAGCCTATAATAAACATCAGGGTAAAATATATTAGCAATGGTATAGTTATTATGAGTACATCCATTGGAATCTCTACAATTAACTCACCTTTAAGGGAAAACATTACCACGATGGTACAAAGCAACGCGATTAAAGTCAAAGGGGAAATAGTTGGGACAAACTTTTTAGTGTACCATTCTTCACCTTTCAATTTCACGAGGATAAGTCGAGATAAAATACCCAATAAAAAAGGAATGCCTAGATATATAGCAACACTTTCTGCAATAGTTGCAATTGAAATATCTATAATAGCACCTTCAAACCAAAATAGGGGGGCAATACTGTGATAAATAGATAGGCATAAAAGCTGTAACCAAAAACCTGAAAAACACTATTCAGAGCCACTAAGCCAGCTCCGTATTCACTACTGCCTTCTGCTAAATCATTCCAAACTAAAACCATCGCAATACAACGTGCCAAGCCAATAAGAATGAGTCCAACCATATATTCAGGATAATCTTGTAAAAAGATTATGGCTAAAACAAACATTAAAATCGGTCCGATAACCCAATTAAGAATCAATGATATTGAAAGGATTTTTACATCCTTAAATACTTTTGGTAATAAGGCATAGTTCACCTTTGCTAATGGTGGATACATCATTAAAATCAGTCCGATAGCTATGGGAATGTTTGTAGAACCGCTACTGTAGCTATTGATTAACTCAGGAAACGAAGGAGCAAAATAACCAATACCAACACCAACAATCATTGCTAAAAATATCCAAAGTGTTAGGTAACTATCCAAAAAACTCAGTTTCTTTTTCATTTGTTATAGCTTTATTTGGGAGAAAATAAACTTCATTTCAGTAGCGATTTGAAGGCTACGCTCTTCATATTTTTCTGATTGCTGCGGAGTACCATCTGAGACTTTTGGATCTTCATAAGTAATAGGAATTCGTTTTTCTGCACCTACAATAAACGGACAGCCTTGATCTGCCGAAGAGCACGTCATTATAGCAGCAAAACCACTTTTGGGATTAAAGTTTAAAGTAATAGTTTTTGAAAATCCAATAATAGGATGTTGGTTCTCGCTATATTTTATGCTGTAAATAGGGTTTTCTTCATTAGATAGTATCTCTACTTTAAATCCTGAATTTTCTAAGGTTTTTGCAGCTACAGGAAACAAGGCTGTTGCTTCAGTACCTGCAGAGTAGCAAAACAAGTTTTCTATCCCAAAATAAGAGCCTGTCGCTTGTGCCCAAGCTTGCGAGAGATGACTTCTTCTAGAGTTATGTGTACAAATAAAATTGAGGTTGATAATTTGTTTAGCATCAACTTTAGCCTGAATAAAGTCAATTAGAGGTTGAAGAATAGTTCTTCTTTCTTCAGAAATTGAAGCTGTATTCAGGCTATTTAATTTTTCTACTAATTTAGAATATAACATCTTTAATTATTGCATTTAGCAGCAGTTACCATCAGGTGTACAGCATGGCTCATCACTAGAAATGTCTGCTAATTGAAGTTTTGGTTTTTTTTCCTTCTTGCCTGGTTTTTCAGCATAAACTGTAATACTGAAAATACCAACGTTATCAGAATTGAATTGTTTAGTCATTTCTTCATCTAAATACTTGCTTAAAATATCATCAGGAATAGTGATAGGCTTTTCTTTTTGAATATTAACATTTACAAAACCTTCATCAGAAATGTGTTTTAAATAATCCTCTTTTTGAATAGCTCCAGCCACACAACCAGCATACATCTCGGCATCTTCTTTTAAAGCTTTAGGTAAATCACCAACCAAGACGATATCTGAAATACTAAAATGTCCACCAGGTTTTAGAACCCTAAAAATTTCACTGATAACTTTTTGTTTGTTAGGCACTAAATTGAGTACACAGTTGCTCACAATAACATCAGCAACATTATCAGAAACAGGCATATTATCGATATCACCTTCTCTAAACTCAACATTATTGTAGCCAAGTTTTTCAGCATTGATGCGTGCTTTTTGTATCATAATAGGTGTAAAGTCAATACCAATAACTTTACCTCTGCTGCCTGTTTCATGTCTCGCAACAAAACAATCGTTACCAGCACCAGAGCCTAAATCTATAACGGTATCTCCTTTTTGAATTAAAGCGAATTGCGTTGGCAATCCACAGCCTAAGCCTAAATCGGCATCACTGACATAGCCATCAGTTTCTGAATAATCATCCATCATAATGTTATAAACTTTATTGGATGGAGTAGTGGCACCACAACAAGATGAAGCATTTTCAGCCTTGCCTTGTTCGGCAATTTTTGCGTATCGTTCCTTTACGATGTCTTTAAGTTCTTGTTCAGTTTTCATAATTATATGTTTTGTATTGCTATAAAATCAATATGATTTAACAACAATTAGTTTTTTTAGATTCATAATCTAGAAAATGAGAAATAAGATCTTTTGCATTAGCCCAATTATCTTCATCTATACAATAGCAAACGCTTGTACCTTCTATATTTCCTTTAATTAAGCCTATATTTTTTAATTCTCGAAGATGTTGAGAGATTGTAGCTTGTGCCAAGCCAATTTCGTCCACCAAATCACCACAAATACAAGTGCTAGAGTTGAAAATATGTTGCAGTATAGCCACTCTTGCAGGATGCGCAAAAGCCTTAGCTATGGTAGCAATTTGGTTTTGTTTTTTGGTAAAAATCTCAGATTTCGTTAGTCCCATAAGTCCACTTAATTATTATATTGCAATATTACGATTAAATAAATTGTTGAATGCAATTTCAGTGTTAATTTTTCTTTTTTAGGTATTCGTTAACATTCTTGGCCTGTGTTATATTGTAATTTTAACAAAACATTAATCAACACATACAAAATGAAAAAACTAGTACTTTTTGCTTTTGCCTTAACCTTAATGTTTTCGGTAAATGCACAGGTGGAAACACCACAGCCAAGTCCTTTTACTAAAATTGAACAAAAGGTCGGTTTAACAGACGTAACCTTAGAATACTCTCGTCCGAGTATGAAAGGAAGAAAAATATTTGGGGATTTAGTTCCTTACGGAAAAGTATGGCGTGCAGGTGCCAATAAGAATACTGTAGTTACTTTTAGTGATGACGTTTCTGTAGAAGGTACTACTCTAAAGGCAGGTTCTTATGCTATTTTTGTATCTCCCAACAAGGATTCGTGGACTGTTTTTTTCTATACAGACACCAATAATTGGGGAACACCAGCTAAATGGGATGATTCTAAAGTCGCAGCTAAAGTTACTGCTAAGGTATACGAGATGCCTATGGATGTAGAAACTTGGACTATAGGTTTTGATGACTTAACTAACAGCTCTGCCAACATTGGTTTCATTTGGGAAAAAACATATGCTTCTGTTAAATTTAAAGTGCCAACTGAAGACAAGGTGTCTGCTTCAATCAAAAATGTAATGTCTGGTCCATCTGCTAATGATTATTACTCTGCTGCAGTGTATAATTTATCTGAGGGTAAAGATTTAGATCAAGCTATGAAATGGATAGACAAGGCGGTTGATATGACAAAAAATGAACCGCGTTTTTGGTTTTTAAGACAACAATCTTTAATACATGCTGCCAACGGAGATAAAAAAGGAGCGATTGCTGCTGCAAAAAAATCTTTAGAAGGTGCTAAGGAAGCAGGTAATGATGATTATGTGAAAATGAATAAGGACTCTCTAAAAGAATGGGGAGCGATGTAATAGTATTTTACACAATATAAAAAAGCGCAACCTAAATGGGTTGCGCTTTTTTTATACTGTGTATGTGATTAAATAGGTTGCTTAGAAAACTTCTGAAGAAGATTTGCAATAACTATAACTACAACACAACCGAATAAATTAAGCCATAAATAAGGCATCCAATCAAAAGCCCAGCCAATAATTACAATGACTTGTGTTATAAGTGCTCCAATAAATACAGCATTTCCTTTTATATGCTTAAAGAAAAAGGCTAGTAAGAAAATACCTAGTACATTTCCATAAAAAATAGAACCAATAATATTTACCAATTGAATTAGATTTTCAGCTAAATCAGCAAAACAAGCAATGATAATGGCAATAATTCCCCAGCCTAATGTAAACCACTTGGTCATATTCACCATGTGCGTTTCTCCTTTATCTTCTTTTAGGTTTCTGCCGTACAAATCAATAGAGGTAATCGTCGCCAACGCATTGATTTCTGAAGCTGTTGAAGACATTGCAGCTGAAAGAATAACGGCTAATAACAAACCTATTAACCCAGTTGGTAAATTATTAAGTATAAACCGAATGAACATATAATCTCTGTCATTGGTTTCTGTATCTTTTGCAGCGTCTTTATACAATGCTAAAAGTTCTGCAGACTTTGTTTTGAATGCTTCGCTTTTTGGATTTGATTTTAAATTTTCAACTTCACTTTCAAGTGTAGCATAATTGGTTTTGTATTCTGAATCAATCGCTTTTTTTATTAGGAATTTAGACTCCAAGCGGTATGTTTTTTCGATACTATCAATTTGAAATAGTTCCTGTTTTAATTCGGGATTATCGTTCTTTGCATAAGCCAAACTTAGTCGTTGCTTCATGTCAAAAAGTTCAGCTTGCTTATCTTGAAGTACTCTGTATTCATTTCCGTATTCTGAAGCTAAAACCGTTTCAGTAGATTTGTCAATAAAATTTAGTGGTGAAGGGTTAAATTGATAAAATACAAATACCATAACACCAACTAAGAGGATAAAGAATTGCATAGGTACTTTTAACAGGCCATTAAAGAGTAAGCCCATTTGCATTTCTTTCATGCTTTTACCAGAAAGGTAACGTTGTACCTGGCTTTGATCTGTGCCGAAATAAGACAGCATTAAAAAGGTTCCACCAATAAGACCTGTCCAAACGGTATAACGATTTTCTAAATCAAAAGAAAAATCTAGTACTTCCATTTTTCCTGTAGCACCAGCAATATCAATAGCATCGACAAAAGAAACTTCATCTGGTATGAGGTTAATAATGATAAAAAGCGCAGCCACCATACCAGCAAAAATGACAAACATTTGCTGTTTTTGGGTCACAGTTACTGCTTTGGTGCCACCAGAAACAGTGTAAATTATTACCAATACACCAATAATGATATTTAGAGTAACAATGTTCCACCCTAAAACAACAGAGAGAATAATGGCAGGAGCAAATATGGTAATACCAGCAGCCAAGCCACGTTGAATTAAAAAGAGGATAGCTGTGAGTGTTCTGGTTTTTAAATCAAAACGATTTTCGAGAAATTCATATGCGGTATATACTTTAAGACGATGATAAATAGGAATAAATACCATGCAAATAATAACCATAGCAATTGGCAAACCGAAGTAGAATTGTACAAATCCCATACCGTCCGAAAATGCCTGACCAGTTGTAGATAAGAATGTAATAGCACTAGCTTGAGTTGCCATTACAGACAAACCGATGGTCCACCATTTGGTCGTATTACCTCCTCTTACATAATCCTGAACATTTTTACTGCCTCGTGTTTTCCACGTGCCATAGCCAACTATTATTGCTAATGTGGTAATTAAAACTGTCCAGTCTATCCAGTCTAAAGTTTGTTGCATAGGCTTAGGCGAATGATGCTGTTATGAAATAAAAGAGAAGAATGTAAAGTGCGTTGGCAATGAGCACAATGGTGTACATTTTATCCCACTTTTGTTTTTGTTGCGGTTGGTCTTGGTTGTGCATATTAATCAGTTGTTGGTTGTTAGTTTTTCAATGTCTTATTTTCACCTTTCCCGGCCGAGAGTAAGTTGGCAAAAAGACGATATGCGCCAGAAACACCAGCTGGAAACTCTCTAAAGAAACTTAAGCCAGTATAGATATAGTTGCCCTTACCGTATTTAGCAACCAATAGACTCCCTTCTTTAGAAGATTCACCTTTATCGTTCATAGAAAGAAGTGGTGTAAATTCATCTGACCATTGATTTGGAAAATATAAGCCACGTTCTTGTACCCAACCTTCAAAATCTTGATTGGTGATTTTGTTTGGGAAATTAAGAATAGGATGGTTAGGCTCTAATATTTTAACTTCAGCATTTTCATCGGTAACACGATCTCTTGATAATTGCAAATCATAAGGTGCTATGTTGTCTGTTTTTAGGCGTCTGTTGGTATTATATTGAACAATAAGGTTTCCGCCTTCTTTTACATATTCTAACAAGAATTTTTGTTTGAATTTTAATTCGTCGAGAATATTATAAGCTCTAATACCTACAACAACAGCATCAAAATTAATCAGGTTTTCTGCTGAAATTTGTTCTGGTTTTACGATGGTAACATTGTAACCGATTTGTCTTAAACTCTCTGGTACTACATCTCCAGCACCTTCAATATATCCAATGTTATTACCACGTTTATCAATGTCTAAACGAACCACTTTACTCACACTAGGCATCAACACAGTTTGATACGGAATGTGACTGTAGTCTATTTCAATAAGCTCGTCAGTGTAATATTTTCCATTAATATTTACCATTGGAGTAATAAGGCCTTCACTTTGGTTTTTAGGTGGTATTACAGTAAACACCACTTTTTGAATATCTCCTTTGTTTACGATTTCAATTTTTTGTTTTTGAGGATAGACATTCCAATCGTTTGGATAAGCCATTTGCACATAACCTTCAATAGCATCTCGACCAGCTTTTACAGTAACTTCGATCTCTTTTTGTTGGTCATTTTCAAAAATGAAAACCTTATCAGAGATACTTGCAGACACTTCTGGGATTATTTCAAAAGGTCTGTATAATTCACCTTTGTCAGGTTTTGAATATCTGTAAATTACTGGTTTGGTTATGGTTATTGGTGTACCTTCAATGTTAAGATTAAAATCCACAAAAACAGCTCTTGGTGTTTCAGGCTTACCAATCCATTCTTCATTATCAACATGATACATGCCAAGTGTACTCTTTTTGTTGAGCCAATATGGTGTGGTATAATGGCTGTTTTTTGGTATGGTAATGCCTTCGTTAAAATTTAATTTCTGATTTTCTGCCATGTCTATTTGCTTAGAAATAGCATTCTGAAGCGTTGATAGCTTGTAGGACATTAGTTTTATGGAAGCAGAACTTCGGTTTAAAGCTTCAATATCTAAACTAACAGTGCTGTTTGGTGCTGCATGTGGCGAGTTTGCAGATGCTTCTAAGTATAAGCCTGCACATGCCTCTATTATTGTTAATAGCTCTTTAGATTTAATAGCTTTCCAATGATCGTCTTTAACATTTTGAAGCAATCTGTAAGCTTCTAATAATTGAGGTAGGTGAGTGGCTGGATTTTTAAAGTTGAAGTTCTCCTCAACAGAATTCAGAATGTTTCCGATAGCTAATCCTCCTTCTATGCGATTCCAAGATGTATCGATACCTTCAAAAACCGAATTGCTACCGTTAAGAGGTTCGCCTTTTAAAAATTCTATGTATTCTTGCTGTGTGCCACGTTGCGATAAACGACCAAAACCTTGGCATAAATGCTGACTACTAGCTAGTGCTGCGACTTCGTTATTAGATAAGCCTTTGCTTGGGTAGTAAACACCAATATCAAAATTTAGCATGTTGCTTTTATCAGCCTCTTCAAATTTTTCTTGACTACCATAAAACCACCATGAGGTATTAAAAAAGATACGTTTTGGTTGCCATGTTTCGGTATATTGTAGTTGTGAAGGGTATTGTGAAGTGTCATTAGCTAGATCAAAAGCTTCCATGCTTAACATTGCAGAAGACGTGTGGTGACCATGTGTAGAGCCTGGTGTTCTGTGGTCAAAACGATTGATAATCACATCTGGTTTAAAATTTCTAATAGCCCAAACCACATCTGCAAGTACTAGATCTTTATTCCAAATGTCTAAGGTTTCTTCAGGATGTTTAGAATATCCAAAATCATTGGCTCTTGTAAAGCGTTGTTCGCCACCATCTATACGACGTGCAGCTAATAATTCTTGTGTTCTTATGACTCCAAGAAGTTCTCTAATTTCTGGTCCTATGAGGTTTTGTCCACCATCTCCACGAGTTAGCGATAAATATGCTGTACGTGCTTTAACCTCGTTAGACATATACGAGATTAGACGTGTATTTTCATCATCTGGATGAGCAGCCACATACAAAACAGAACCTAAAACATTGAGTTTTTGAACGGCTTCGTAGATTTCTGAGGAATTTAGTTTTTTGGGTTGTTGTGCTGGTAAAGAAATTAAACAGCTAAAAATGAATAGGATACAGAGTCTAGTCTGAAACATGAGGTTATTAAGTTAGTGTGCTTTTCAAATATAAAAAAGTAGACTTTTTTAACCTTGCTTTTAGGTTTTGTTTAACGAAAAAGTAAGGATTCAAGACTTGTTGTTTTCAATGTCGTAGAGCTCTTTTTCTGTAAAATTTCTAAAAGAAAATTTATAACCTTCAACCGCAGCAATAGCATAAAAAACGAAATCCATTGGACTAGCAATTTCTGAAATAATACTGAATGTTTGTGAATAGTCAAATAGTGAAAGTGTTTCAAAAAAGCCTAATTCTTCAGCCTCTGCGACTAAACCAACAATACTTAATAGATCACCTATAAAACAACTTAAAACTGCAATTATAGCACCACAAATACCAAAGATTGGGTCTATGCCTTTGCCAAATATGCGCATACCTATACCTACAGCGGCACCAACACCAATTGCCACAATACCTACCTTGTAACCCGTAGTAACAGTGATAAATGCCCAAGCTATTGCTGCTAGAATACCAATAATGATACCAGCAAAAATAGCTATAGGTAAGTTCTGTTCTGCTTTTAATGCGTTTAACTTTTCTTCAGAAAGACGAGTGTTAATCTCATCTCTTTGAAAAGTAACTTCGTCGTTTAATTCAGCAACTTGCTGCTCGTCTAATTTATAGGAGTCACATTCGTTTTCGAAGTCAGCAATGCGACCTGTTAGTTGGCATGTAAGACCAACTTTTAAGTCCATTTGACGATTAACACAGGTTTTACAAAACTTAAGGTGTTCTTGTCTAGTCATTGGGTAAGGATTGGTTATATAGCAAGTATACTAAATTATAACCACTTTTTCCTTTTAAAATAATAAAGCATTCCTAAAAAGAGCAGAACCATTACTCCTATGAGTATATGGTAACTATATTTGTAATGCAACTCTGGGATGTTATCGAAGTTCATGCCATAAATACCAGCGATAAAGGTGAGTGGAATAAAAATGGTAGCTATAATAGTGAGTACTTTCATCACTTCATTCATTTTGTTACTAATGGTGGTCATGTACATATCCATTAAACTCCATATCATTTCGCGATAAATATCTATGTTTTCTGACACTTGAATTAAGTGATCGTATATGTCTCTAAAGAAGTTTATTGTACGTTTATAAATAAAAGGGTGTTCACCTTTTTCTATTCGGTTTATAATTTCGCGAAGCGGGAAAATGGCACGTCGTACTTTTAGAATTTCACGTTTTAGTTGTTGCACTTCTACATTGATGTTTTCTCTATCATTACCCGAAAACAGCTCGGTTTCTAAATCTTCAATTTTGTTGCCTAGGGTTTCAATAATGCCAAAATAGTTGTCGACTATAGCATCAATTAAGGCATACATGAGATAATCTGATTTTAGACCTCTAATTCTTCCGTTTGCCAAACGCAGACGTTCTCTAATGGATCCAAAAACATCTCCTTCAGATTCTTGAAATGTAAGGACATAGTTTTTGCCTAGAACAATGCTAACTTGCTCTATAATAATGTTTTCATCATCATCATAATAAAGCATTTTGAGCACAACAAAAAGATAATCGTCGTACTCATCTATTTTTGGGCGTTGCGACGTGTTAACGATGTCTTCTAAGACCAAAGGATGAAGGTCGTATAGTTTACCAATATCTTCAATCTTATCTGTATGCTTTAGTCCATCTACATTTATCCATGTTACGGAGTCTGTCTCTTTATAGTTTACCGCATCTTCAATATTTAGTAAAATGGATTCTTCGATGTAGTCTTTTGTGTAGTCAAAGCATTCTACATGAAAATCTTTATCTGATTTTTGGCCGGTGTAAATAAGAGTTCCAGGAACCTGACCAATATGCTTTTTTGATTCTTGGGTGCGTTTTTTCTTGGTACGTCTTTTTATCATAGTTTAAAGAATACTGCTATCGTCTAAAGCATCTTTCTTCATTAAAGTTACAGCTTTTTGAAGAATTAAGTTGTTTGGGTAGGTAACTAAATCTCCATTATCCTCTCTAAGTATGAGCTGAAATGCTCTAATATCTTCTATAATTGCTTCTACAGGATAATCTTTATCGTGTATTTTTATTTTATCTCCAACTTTATAAGGAAACGAGAAAAACATAATAACACCAGAAGTTATGTTACTTAAAATAGACCATATAGCAAATAACGCTATGCCAATAACAGCAAATACAGAAGAAAATACTAAAGTGATATCACTAGTCCTAGCACCAAGAATAAAAGCCTCTATTAACAATGCCAAAAGCACTAATGTTACTGTGACATAACGACCTATTAAAGCTGCTCTGGCCTCGGTGGTTCCACTTTTTTTTCCAATTTTGTTTACTGCAACAACAATTATTGCTCTAGTAATAAGAAGTATAATTAATACGATAAACGTATATATTAATTCATCTTTATAGGTTGTGAAGAAAGAATACATAACTAATGATTAATGTATAGCAAATATAATTCTGTTTTTTTAGAATTTATCCAGAAATAGTATTTAACGTTTCGTAAAGTAAGTGTGTTGGTAGCCCAACGACGTTGTTGTATGAGCCTTCGATGTTGGTAATTGCTATGGCTCCAATCCATTCTTGGATGCCGTAAGCACCAGCTTTGTCTAATGGTTTGTAAGTGTTTACATAGTACCAAATTTCGTCGTCTGTTAACGCCTTAAAAGTAACTTTGGTAATGGTATTTACAACCTTTTGCTGCGTTGTTTGTGTAAAGCAAATAGAGGTCATTACCTCATGGGTTTTGTTGCTAAGCGATTTAATCATCCTAAAGGCATCATTCTTGTCTTTTGGTTTTTCAACAGGTTTGTCGTCTAACCAAACAATGGTGTCGCTGGTAATTAAAATGTCTTTGTCTTTGAGTTGATTTTTAAAAGGTTCGGCTTTTAATTTTGCTAAATAATCTGTGATTTCAGAGCCTTTTAAAGTATTGGGATAAACTTCGTCAACAGGCTGAAGACGCACTTTAAAATCTATATTCATAGACTTTAAAAATGCCTGACGCCTTGGTGAAGCAGAAGCTAAAATGATGTTATAATCCTTTAGTTTGTCGTTTAGCATACTAATTCAAAATAAAAGGATAAAGACTCATAGAAAGCATGCCAGTAAGCATGACTAATTTTAACATCAAACTAATGTGCTTGTAATGCGATTGTTGCTCTGCACTAAAAATCTTTATGGTAATATAAATGAGTGGTGCAACAACAAATACTAAAAAATAACCCACTAAAAGTTGTTGAGTAAATAAACTAGTAATTATATAATATACTACAGCAAAAAGTGGTATTAGAGACAGTACAAATGCAACTTTGTTTGCTCTATCTCTTCCTAAAACTATTGGCATGGTTTGCATACCAACTTTGTGATCTCCGTTAATGTCTTCAATATCTTTAACAACTTCTCTAACTAGGTTTATTAAAAAAGCGAAAATGGCATAGTCTCTTATGATTTCTAAAAATGGAATATTAGCCACATTATTGATGGACAACATTGAAGGGATTAATTCAAAAATACCAACAACCAAAATACTTAATGCCACAACAATAGAAACCACAATATTCCCTATTAAAAACATCTGTTTTAATGCAGTAGAGTAGATGTAAAGCAACGCAGAGCTAATAAAAAATACTACGAAAAGAGAAGAATAATTAATGAGGTATGAGAGGTAAAAACCCAATCCAACACCAATAACATTTAGAAGCATGAAGTAGGTATAGCCATCCTTTTCTGAAATGTGCTTATTGATGATGACTTTACTTGGTTTGTTAACCTTATCTGTGTCAATATCATAAATATCGTTTATAATATATCCGCCAGCTGCAATACATAATGTAGCTATAACCAAAATAATAAAAGCAAAAGTACTGAGAGTAGTTGTAACACCTTGACTTTCATTAAAAGGAAGCAATAAAGCGTACTTAATTAAGATTTGCACAAGCGCAATCATTAATAGGTTTTTCCAACGGATTAGATTAAGAAAATGAATCATTTTAAGTATTAATGAGAAAGAATTTGATTGATTAAATAATAAGCAACGTATAAAACAAAAGCAAAAACAATAAGGCTGATAACAACGGTTCGCCTAAATAATTTACGTTCTTGTTTTCGTATTTTGTTTTTTATTTTTTCTTTATCTGTTTTGCTAAGGTTTTTGTGCATAAACTCCATCTCATAATGGAGATGAGCCTCTAAATCTAGCTTTTCTTTATAGACAGAAAAGGGAGTGCTTGTTTTTTGGTTAAAAGTAGATTGGTTGTTGCCAAAACCTATATAACCAAAACCAGTGCTATGTCGTCTGCTTCTTCGAGCCATGTTATTTAATCGTATTTAGCGTCAAAATTACCATTCCACTTGTTGTGTACTTTTAGCACCTGCTCAATAACATCTCTAGCAGCACCTTTTCCTCCATTTTTATGCGAAATATACTTTGAAATGGCTTTGATTTCTGGAGCAGCATCCTGAGGACAACAAGGTAAACCTGCGAGTTCCATAACAGGAAAATCTGGAATGTCGTCTCCCATATATAAAACTTCAGAGGCTTTTACATTTTGTTTTTCTAAATAATCGTTGAGTTGCTCAATTTTATTGTGTGCACCTAAGTAAATATCCTTTAACCCCAAACCCTGTAAACGTTTGCGAACACCTTCGTTAGAGCCTCCAGAAATAACACAAACATTAAATCCTGCATCAACAGCAGTTTTTAGGGCAAATCCGTCTTTAATACTCATTGTGCGTAGCATTTCGCCAGAGGTTGTAATGGTAACTGTACCATCGGTAAGTACACCATCTACATCAAAAATAAAGGTGTTGATATTTATAAGATATTCTTTGTAGCTTTTATCGTTGTCCATGTGTTTTCTTTATAGAAGCGGTTAGCAATTCATAAATTGCCTTGTGTTCTTCGTTTTCTAACTGTTTTAAATGACGCTTTATGGTCTTTTTATCATTGCGTTTTGCTGGCCCTGTTTGCGCTTTGTAAGGTGACATATCTTGTACCTTTCTGGCAGTTTCCATAATCAATGGCTTTAGAATATCAAAGTTAATGCTTTTGGCATCACTGATTTCGTGTGCTATTCTGTATAACTGATTAGTGAAATTATTAATAAAAACAGCAGATAGGTGTAAGGTTTGGCGTTGTTCGGTTGTAATTTTATAAGGTTTGCAGCCTAAAGCTTCAGCTAAATCTTTCATAAGCTGAAGGTTTTCTTTTTCAGTCACTTCAATGCAGATTGGGACTTCGCTAAAATCCAATTCCGCATCTTTAGAAAAGGTTTGCAGTGGATAAAATACAGCACGCTGATTTTTTCTATCTAAATCGTGAATAGAAACACTGCCAGAAGTATGAGCTACTAATCTGTTTTCAAAAGGTAACGCTCTAGAAAGCGATGCAATACTATCGTCGCTAACAGCCATAATGTAGATGTCAGCGTCTTTAAGTTGAGCCAAATCATCTATGGTGTCAACGTCATTGGCATAAGACGATATGTCACTATACGTACGGTTGTACCATTGCTTTACAGTAACATTCTTAGCGTTTTTGAAAGCTTTATATAAGTGAGATGCAACATTTCCTGCACCTAGAATTGTAACAGTTATCATGCTGTAAAAATAGTAAGATTTAGATTAAAAGAATAACTTTGAGGCATGAGTAAATCTGATATTAAAACAAGAGACGATATTTATCGCTTAGTTTCACAATTTTATACAAAAGTGCGTAAAGATGAAGTGCTAGGTCCATTCTTTAATGGAACTATTAAAGATTGGGATGCACATTTAGAACACCTCACTACGTTTTGGGAATCTAGCTTGTTTTTAAAAACACGATTTTACGGAAATCCTTTAGAGGCTCATGTAAAAGTAGATGCTGAGCATAATCATAGCATTACAGAATTGCATTTTGGACTTTGGTTAAATCTTTGGCATCAAACCATTGATGAGTTATTTGAAGGCGACTATGCAGAAAATGCCAAACGTAGAGCTCGTAAAATGGGCACATTTCTCTATCTAAAAATTTTTGAGGCCAGAAATAAATAACCCTCCGCTTCTTGTTAACTTTGTGGGTTTGAATCTTAATTAAACCTAATCAAAAATGAAGTTACTAAAAGAATTTAAAGAGTTTGCAGTAAAAGGTAATATGATGGATATGGCTATTGGTATCATCATTGGTGCTGCTTTTAATAAAGTTATAGATGTATTGGCAAAACAAGTGTTGTTACCTCCATTATCCATGTTATCTGATGGCACTAATTTTCAAGATAAACGATTAATATTAAGAGAAGGTGTGACCGATGCTTCAGGCACTGTAACTATAAGTGAAGTAGCAGTTGAATACGGAAAATTGTTTGAAGTATTTTTAGATTTTTTAATCATAGGATTTACTGTGTTTATTGTTGTAAAAGCCATGAACAAATTAAGAAACAGAGCACAAGACACCAAAGATGAAACCGTTGCAACACCTAAGGACATTCAGCTATTATCTGATTTAAAGGTGTTAATGGAGGAGCAAAACCGACTTTTAAAGTCTCAGGTTTCAAAATAATTGAGGGTAGAGTAGTAAACTTTAACGCTTTTTGGGAATTGAAAAATTAAGCCAAAACAGTAAAAAGCGTTATCTTTGCGCGAGCTTAAAAAAGCCTTTAAGACTATGCAAAAGAAAATCGCAAACTTCCTCTTTTCCACTAAACTTACTGCTGTTTTATTCATTGTATTTGCTGTTGCTATGGCAGTTGGTACAATATTAGACGCACCATCTTTTGGAAACCCTACAGATAAATCTCCAACACCTTACACCAGAAATTTAATATATAATACTTGGTGGTTTGAGACTATTATGGTCTTTTTTGTGATCAATTTTGTAGGTAACATTTCACGCTATAAACTTCTTAAAAAAGAAAAGTGGTCAATCCTTATCCTACATGTATCATGGATATTAATTATAGTAGGAGCAGCTGTAACCAGATATATTGGTTATGAGGGTATGATGGCGATAAGAGAAGGTGAAACCGAAAGTCAGTTCCGTTCTCAAAAAACATATATAAGCGGAAGAATTCTTGGTGATTACGAAATTAATGGACAATTACAACAACGTAACATCATGGAAGAGGTCGATTTTTCACCTCGTTTAGATAATGAATTTGAAAGAACTTACGATTACGGAGGCACAGAGGTAACCCTAAAACTTAAAGAGTTTGTACAAGGAGCAGAGAAGGATATTGTTCCAAACGACAAAGGAGAAAGCTATCTCAAGGTTGTAGAAGCTGGTAATGGTAGTCCACACAACCATTTTTTACAAGAAGGACAAGTAGCCAATATGCACAATGTACTTGTGTCTTTAAATAAAGAGCAAGAAGGAGCCATTAATATTTTCAATAACGAAAATGGCCTGTTTATTAAGTCACCTTTTGAAGGTGAATATATGACCATGGCCACAGGACAAACAGGGAGATTAGAAAAGGATAGTTTACAGCCTTTAGCGTTAAGATCGCGTTACATCATTGGTAATATGCAATTGGTGTTTCCAAAACCAGTGGTTAAAGGTGTTTTTGGCATCGTAAAAAAACCAACCATTTTAAAAGGAGATGACGATGGAGTGGTGCTAGACGTTACTGCCAATGGTGAAACCAAAAGCATCAATCTTTTGGGCGGACAAGGTATTTATAACAGAATAGAAGAAATTAAAGTTGGAGGATTAGATATTGCTCTGCGCTATGGGTCTCGATTAGAACAGTTGCCTTTTGAAATAAAACTAAACGATTTTATTGCCGAAAAATACCCAGGAACAGAAAAGGCCTATTCGTCTTACGAAAGTAAGGTTACTGTTATAGATAAAGAGCAAGGTGATTTTGATTACCATATTTACATGAATCATATTTTAGACCATAGAGGTTATAGATTCTTTCAAGCAAGTTTCGATCCAGATGAGAAAGGTACCATACTTTCTGTAAACCACGATCGTTGGGGAACTTATATTACTTATACTGGTTATATGCTTTTATATTTTGGTCTTATAGCCATTTTATTTGCTAAAAACACCAGATTTGATGATATCAGAAAACGTCTTAAAAAGCTTAAAGAGAAGAAGGTGAAGATGATGACTATGATGCTTTTATTGTTAAGCCTTACCGGTTTTGCACAAGAGCATTCTCAAAATGATGGTCACGATCATACTTCAAATCAGCGTCCTACCAAGGCACAAATAGACTCTATTTTAAGCGCTAATATTACACCTGTAGAACACGCAGAAAAATTTGCTAAAATTGTTATTCAGGACTATAGTGGTCGTATGATGCCAATGCATACCTATGCATCTGAAGTGTTGCGTAAGTTGAGTAAGAAAGATACTTATGAAGGCTTTACGGCAAATCAGGTATTTTTATCCATACAAGAAAGTCCACTGTTATGGTATAATGCACCAATCATTTATTTAAAACCACGTAAAGCAGATTCTATAAGAACGATAATAGGTGTAGATTACGATCAGAAATATGTAAGCTTACTCGATTTTTTCACTGAAAATGGAAGAAATAAATTAGGGCCATATATAGAAGAAGCATATAAAGCACAGGTGCCTAATGGTTTTCAGAAAGAGGTAAAAGAAGCCTACGGAAGACTTAGTCTTTTATCTGAAGCAATTGAAGGACGCTCTATTAAAATTTTTCCTGTTCCTGATGATGAAAACAATACTTGGATTTCGGCTTTAGAATATAGAACAAGCGGTTATCAAGAAAAGATAAAGGATTCGTTATATGGCAATTTTATTAACAACGGATTTAGTTCTTATTTAATTCGCTTAAATAACGATAAGCAAACAGGTGATTTTTCAAATTCCGAAGCTATGCTAGATGCTATTAAAAAGACGCAACAGCGCTACGGAAGCGAAGTAATGCTATCTGATAAAAAGATAGAATCTGAAATTTTATATAACGAGTACGATATTTTTAAGCAATTATTTAGCTGGTATCTGTATGCAGCCACATTCTTATTCATATTTATTATTGTGCAAATATTCTACCACAGAAGTAAATTGGTAAATATTGTGGTAAAATCTTTAGTAGGTATTGTAGTTGCTCTATTTGTATTGCATACATTAGGTTTAATATGGCGCTGGTATTTATCTGGTCATGCTCCATGGAGTGACGCATACGAATCTTTAATTTATGTGGCTTGGTCTTTAATGTTGTTTGGCTTATTGTTGGCATATAACAGACAGCTTATGCCTAAAAAGTTTTCATTTAAATTTTTGGTACCGTTTTATGGTCTTTTCGAAAAGCGTTCTTCAGATTTAACAGTTGCTGCTTCTGCATTTGTGGCAGCTATGATTTTAATGATTGCGCATTGGAACTGGATGGATCCTGCAATTGCCAATCTTCAACCAGTTTTACAAGGGTATTGGCTAATGATTCACGTTTCTGTTATTGTAGCTAGTTATGGTCCATTCACGTTAGGAATGATACTAGGTGTTGTGTCATTGCTACTAATGATTTTTACGACCGAAAAGAATAAAAAACGAATGGATATCAACATCAAAGAGTTAACCATTATCAACGAAATGGCATTAACAGTTGGCTTAATAATGTTAACCATTGGTAACTTCTTAGGAGGTATGTGGGCTAATGAAAGTTGGGGACGTTATTGGGGTTGGGATCCAAAAGAAACATGGGCTTTAATTAGTATTATGATTTACGCTTTTGTTATTCATATGCGTTTGGTACCGGGACTACGAGGACGTTGGATATATAATCTTATGTCTGTAGTTGCATTTGCAAGTATTTTGATGACGTATTTTGGTGTTAATTTCTATTTGTCTGGTTTACATGCTTATGCCAGTGGAGATCAAATTTTAAGTTTAGAAATTAGTGCATATACGTTGTCTGTAATTGCCATAATAGCAACAGTCGCTTATGTGAAATATAAGAAGTATTACAAATAGGGTTTAATAAGTCATTGTAAATTTCTTAAATTGAGGTGTTAAAACTAACCCTCAATGATGAATTACTTCAAAAAAATAGGAACTGCAAACGTATTAATGTTGATTTTGTGTGCAGTTATTGTCCTTGTTGCCGAATACTTATTTTTAACAGGAGACCAAATGCATGGTTTATTTGTTGGCCTTTGGGCACCTACCTTGTTAGGTATTATGATATATTTAAAACTCGTAGACCATGGTAGCAAATGATATAGTATTATGGTTTTCTATAGTTGTTATAGTCTTCGTAGCCATTTGGGCCATTCTTATGATTAGGGCTTATAACAGAGCAAGTAACAACGATTAACCTCTTGTTTTTATGATAAAAGGATTAGTCTTGTTTTTATCCCTTATAATTTTTTCGACTGGTTTGTTTGCACAAATTCCCATTCAGAATTATAGAGAGGAGATTTTGAAATTAAAATCTGAATCTGAAAAAGACACATATTGGCAAAGCCTATATAAAATAGATCAAGACACACTTTTAAGGTTACCAACAGATGATATTACTGCTTATGATTCCTTGTCAACAACCTTGATGATTAAGACTTCATTAATGTTTGAAATACATGGTAAAGAAGTCTATAAGAAGAATAATGTTGTTCCAATACTTAATTTTACCCATAATTATTTAAGTAAAGCTAATCTGATATTCTGGCCAATTATTAATCAATGCGTAGAAATAGGAGGCTATATTAATAATTTTGCTACAGGGTTTCCTGCTTATCAATTAGAAGCTATTTCAAATAATTTTTATCAGTACTCATTGTCAGGTCAGGAAGAAAAATATGCTAAGCTAGTTGATAAAATTGAAGCATTTCCCAAGGATTTAATTATTCCTAAGCTTGTTGAAGCATATCAAAATCAAAAAGAATTAAGAACACTTAATATAAAAGAAGTAATAGGACAATGGTATGTTCAACCTTTTAAAAACCTCAAAGAAGATTTTTGCTTTCAAATTTTAAAACTGTCAGATGATAATATCTATATTAAGCATGGTGAATATTTTCAGAAGTTACTTTTGTTAGATGATGGAAATAGGATGAAAAAGTACAAAATTGAAAACGAACCATTTGGTTGGTATTATAAGCTTTCATCAGATAATCAACTTAAATTATATAATTCTAATCATGAGAATTTAATCGAATATTCTCAATGCAATTAATGGCATGTTATAGATTGTCTTTTTTGAATATAAGTTTTATGAATGCTATTATCAATCTTCAAAATTTGATGAAGACTTAATCAGTTTTCTTTATTTTTAGGGTTTATTCGAATAGAGCTATGAAAAAAGAAAATTTAGGATTAAATACCATATGCACACATGTAGGAGAGGTAAAAGACGAACAGTTTAAAGGTGCTGTGTCTCCTATGTACTTAAGTTCTTCGTATGAGTTTTTAGACGTTGATGTAAAGCGCTATCCAAGATATTTTAATACACCAAATCAAGAATACTTAGCAAAGAAAATTGCAGCTTTAGAGCATACAGAAGCAGCATTGATTTTTGGATCAGGTATGGCAGCGATTAGTCATATGTTTCTGGCGTTTTTGCAGAAAGGTGATCATTTGGTAGTGCAAAATACATTGTATGGTGGAACGGTTAATTTTATAAAAGAAGAGTTTCCAAAATATGGAATAGAGTACACCTTTACTAATGGTTACGAGGTTGAGGATTTTGAAATGGCTATTCAGCCTAACACAAAGCTTATTCATATTGAAACGCCTTCGAATCCATTATTAACTATTACAGATATTAAAGCAATTGCTAAGCTAGGTAAGGCTAAGAATATCGTAACATCAATTGATAATACGTTTGCTTCTCCAGTAAATCAAAACCCGATTGATTTGGGTATAGATATGGTAATGCATTCTGCTACAAAATATTTTGGTGGTCATAGCGATATTTGCGCAGGTGCAGTAGCAAGTTCTCAAGAATATATTGACAGAGTTTGGAATGTGAGTAAAAATCTTGGGGGTAGTCTTAGCGATATGACAGTTTGGATGCTTGAGCGTAGTATGAAAACTCTAGGCTTACGTGTAAAAGCACAAACCAAAAATGCTATGAAAATGGCAAAATGGTTAAATAAACATCCAAAGATTGCTAAGGTGTTTTATCCAGGTTTAAAATCGCATCCAGAGTATAAACTGGCAAAATCTCAAATGAATGGATATGGAGCTATGCTGTCCTTTGAGCTTGAAGAAGGTCTTGATGCATATCAATTTCAGAAGTCATTAAAACTCATTAAATCTTCTATGAGTTTAGCAGGTGTAGAAAGTACCGTGATATCTCCACACTTAACTTCGCATGCACTTTTAACGCAAGAAGAGCGAGATAAGGTTGGGATAAGCGATAGACTAATTAGATTTTCAGTTGGTATTGAAGATGTAAAAGATTTAAAACGCGATATAGATAAGGCTATAGCTGTGCTAAAGTAGTTTTTGGTTTGCGGTTATCGGTTTTAAAACTAATTCCTATCTGTATTCTGTTAAGATTGTTTTTACGAATATGTTGTTTCAAGTAACCTATTTGTAATTGTGAGTGGCTAGTAACGTTAAAACCAAAACCACTATAAAATCTGTTTTCATGAAATACCTGATCTTGAAAGTTCATAAAAGGTTCTTCTGAAACATTAATAAAAATGGTATTACTCAGGTTATATTTCAAACTCAAACGATATCTAAATCTGTTTTGAAGTTCATTTCTATCTGAGAAGTCTAAGAAGCGTTGCTCAAATCTTGCTCTATGCTGTATGTTTAATTTAGACTTTGTTTTGTTATATGTGTACTGTTCATAAATACGATGTTCGTGTACGTTGGGTTGATGATCAAATTCAAAAACAGTATCTATATCTAAATAAGCATATGCTAACCCTAAGGTCTGATTACTTTTTATGTGATAGTTTCCACGCAAAGAAATATAAGCTAAGTTATAGTTTGAAGACGTCTCGTAAAGGCGTAATTCAGCCCATGGATTTAGACTAAAACGTTCACTTAATCTATGATGACTACTGTAGTTATACCAAGAACCTATATGGCTTTCTGATGGATTTTGGGCTTTGAGGTTGGTTGTAATTAAAGTTAAAAATACAATCGTTAGTAAAATTCTCATTTGACTTTTCATCTTTATTTTTTGAGAATTAGAGTTCAGTTAAGATAATGAAAAAGAGGAGCTCCATGAGAGCTCCTCATCCTTGTCATGGAATTATTAAACATGATCTGTTAATTGATGATGCTCATCAATTAATGGACCTCCTTCTATAATTTGTTCAGAAGCTTCACTTGCAAATTTTTCAAAATTCAAATGGAAAGAGTGCGCTAATTGGATAGCTTTACTTACATAAGCTCCTTTTTGTAGCCAAGTATTCATTGGGTCTAACATTTCTGATGGAACGTTAGGAATGTATTTTGGCATGTACAATCCAAAAATTGGATGTTGTTCATAGTCAACGTTTTCTAGTTCACCATTAAGAATGGCAGTAATCATAGCTCTTGTATATTTTAGTTTAATACGAGAACCAACTCCGTAAGGTCCGCCACTCCAACCAGTGTTTAGTAACCAAACATTAACACCAGCTTCTTGCATTTTGCTACTTAGCATTTCGGCATACTTAGTTGGGTGTAATGGCATAAATGGCTCACCAAAACAAGCAGAGAATGAAGGGACAGGTTCTGTAATACCAGCTTCTGTACCAGCTACTTTAGCAGTATATCCAGAGATAAAGTGGTATGCAGCCTGACCAGGAGTTAACTTAGAAACAGGAGGTAATACACCAAAAGCATCACATGTTAAGAAAAATATATTCTTAGGATTATCTGCATAAGAAGGTTGTTGAATATTGTCTATATGGTAAATAGGATAACTTACACGCGTATTTTGTGTAATACTGCTATCCATATAATCTATTTCACCATTGTCTTTAAAGATTACATTTTCTAATATCGCACCTGGTTTAATAGCTCGGAAAATATCTGGTTCTTTTTCTTCTGTTAAGTCAATAACCTTAGCGTAGCAACCACCTTCAAAATTGAAGATTCTGTTATCGGCAGTCCAGCCATGCTCATCATCACCAATTAATTTTCTGTTAGGATCAGCAGATAAGGTTGTTTTACCAGTTCCTGATAATCCGAAGAAAATAGCAGTTTCGCCATCTTCGCCAACATTGGCAGAACAGTGCATTGGTAATACGTTTTTATCAACAGGAAGAATCATGTTTAAAGCAGAGAAAATCCCTTTTTTAATTTCGCCTGTGTATGCAGAACCACCAACTAAAGCTATTTTTTTTGTGAAGTTTAGAATTGAGAAATTACCTTGTCTTAAACCATATTTTTTTGGTTCTGGGCACTCGTAACCAGGTGCGCATAAAACTAACCACTCTTCATTAAAATTTTCAAGTTCTTCTGCTGTTGGTCTTAAAAACATATTGAAAACAAACATATTAGACCAAGGATATTCTGTTACAGTTCTAACTCCCATTTTGTATTCTGGGTCAGCACCTACAAAACCATCACGTACATATATTTCTTTACCATTTAAGTATTTTTCTATTTCGCTTTGTAAATAATCGAAATTTTCAGGAGATATGGCTTTATTTGTTTTTCCCCACCAAACTCTATCTTTAGTATAATCGTCTTTTACTAAAAATCTATCTTGAGGTGAGCGTCCTGTAAATTTTCCAGTATTAACTGCTAATGTGCCATTAGCGGTCTCTCTACCCATTCCTTTTTCGATAGTAATGGCTTGTAATTCTTCTGGTGAAAGGTTCCAATGTGCTTTGGAGTCTTTCAGTCCATACTTTGCAAGGTCTCTAGTTTTCATAATCGGATCTTTTAATAGTGTTTCCATGAGTTAAAAATTTTAAAAAGGCCAAATCAATGGCACTAATAATAATGTTGTTATTAAGAAGAGTAGAAGCAATGGTGCACCTACTTTTACATAATCAATAAATTTGTATCCACCTGCTGTCATTACCATAGCATTTGTGGTTGTGCCAACAGGAGTTAAAAATGCAGTTGAAGCACTTATAGCTACTGCAATCATAAATGGAGCAGCAGATAGATTTAAAGTGCTGGCTGCGATAATAACAATTGGCGCCATTAAAACAGCGGTTGCAGAGTTGTTTATGACTTGACTAAATGTTGTTGTAAGTAGAAATACTCCTCCAAGCAGAACGATTGGGTGTAAATCACCTAAGGCACTTACTAATCCATCTGCTATGAGTTTAGCGGTTCCTGTTTTTTGAAGCGCTATTCCCATAGGTATCATGGCAGCAATCATAACCACACTTATCCAGCTTATGCCTTTATAGGCTTTTGGTATAGGTACACATCCTGTTAATAAAATGATACCAGCAGAGATTAGTGCAGCAATGGCACCAGGAACAATTTTAAATACCAGTAAACCAATCATAAGTAATAGTGCAAAAAGTGCTATGTAAGACTTATATGTAATGTTGGTTACTGTTTTGGCTATACCTTCTGGACTACCAATAATGACTAAGTTTTCGTGATAAGATTTTAGTTGTTCTATATCGCTCCAAATGCCTCTTATTAAGAAAGCATCGCCAGCTTTAACCACAATCTCTCTATCTGTAAAAGGTTTATTGTTTCTGGAGGCAGCCATAAGTTGTAGACCAAATCTTCTAAAGTATCTACCAATTCTCAACTTTCTTCCTACAAGTGTAGAATTTGGTGTTACTATAATTTCGGTCATACCAACTTCTTGGTTAATCAAGTTGTTACGCAACTCATCTTCAATAGGCTCTAATGGTAATAGTCCTAATCTAAATTTTATCATTAAAGCATTTATAGCTTCGGTAGTACCTTTAACAGTTATAATGTCATGGTATTTAAACTCGGTTTCATTAGAAGGAAATTCAATAAAAGGTTCGTTTCCTTTAAGAACATTTGGGTGACGACGCTTAATTCGTAATATTGAAACTTGATGATTATCTTCAAAATTCCATTCTCCAATATGAGTACCAAGTAACGGAGAAACAGAACGAACTCTTAGACGGTAATAGTCGCCTTCAACTTTATAAGCCTCTATCCATTTATGAAGCGTTGTGCTAATATCTACAGGCTTGTTATTGGTTTTATTGCTAGGTAATAACTTGTACCCAATAAATCTAAAGTAGAGTAGGGCAATTAACAAAAGAGGAAGGCCAATTAATCCAAATTCAAAAAAGGAAAAGCCTTCTAATCCACTTTCTATCATGGTATTGTTAACAATAATATTTGGCGGTGTACCTGTCAAAGTGAGTAAACCACCAGTGTTAGAACCAAAAGCTACAGGCATTAATAATTTAGAAGGAAGTGTTCCAATACTCCATGCAGAAGATATTGTTACAGGCATTAAAGTTGCCACAGTACCAGTATTACTAACAACTCCAGAGAGTAAGCCAGAACCCAAGGTTGTAATAAGTAAAAGTTTTGTAATACTTTTACCAGCCATTTTAATAAATTTCTGACCAGCTAGGGCTGTCCAACCCGTTTGGGATAAACCTTCGCCAATAATAAATAATGCAGCAATCATAATTACTGTAGGGTTGCTAAAACCACTTAGTGTTTCTTGTAAGTCTAAAATCCCAAAAAGGAATAGACTAAGCATAGAAAGCAACGCAATAATGTCTGGTGTAAATTTTCCCCAAATAAAAAGGATAATAGTGATAGTTAATATGACCAGCATTAGATTCATAGTGGTTTGTGCTTTAAATTCTAGGGTAAAGTTAACGGCAATGTATACCAATATTTATGACGAATGTCATGCTTTTTGGGATTTACGAATTATTCAATTATTGGTAGATTCTGAAACAAGAATTCAATGAAAATTTAAACGAAACCGTTTGCGAAATAGAAAGAAGATGAAATTCTATCTCCTTTTTAATATTTTTGACATCAGATACAAATGAAAAATTGAAGAAACATCCATTATAAACTCTTAGTTAAACATCAGAAAGATAATTTGGATGTTCTATGTAATTATTAAAAAACAATAAAAATTCATACATGAAATTAGATATTTTAGCCTTCGGAGCACACCCAGATGATGTAGAATTGGGTTGCGGAGCTACCATTGCAAAAGAGGTAGCAAATGGCAAAAAAGTAGGTATTATAGATTTAACCAGAGGCGAACTTGGAACCAGAGGTACAGCAGATACAAGAGATGAAGAGTCTTTTAATGCAGCTAAGATCCTTAATGTAGCAATGCGCACCAATATGGAGTTTGCTGATGGTTTTTTTGTTAATGATAAAACGCATCAAATAGAACTTATAAAAGAGATTAGAAAGTATAGGCCAGAGATTGTTTTATGTAATGCTATTGATGATAGGCATATAGATCATGCTAAAGGGAGTGGCTTGGTCAGTGATGCTTGTTTTTTGAGTGGATTGAGAAAGATTAACACAAAACATCAAGATGAAGATAACTGGCAAGAACCTTGGAGACCAAAAGCAGTGTATCATTATATACAGTGGAAAGATATAGAACCCGATGTAGTTGTTGATGTTACAGGTTTTATAGATAAAAAGATGGAAGCTGTTTTAGCGTATAAAACACAGTTTTTTGATCCGAATAGTAACGAGCCAGAAACACCAATTTCTAGCAAAAATTTTACAGATAGCATTATTTATAGAGCAAGAAATGCAGGAAGACTAATAGGTACGGAATACGGTGAAGGATATACCGTAGAACGCTATCCTGCAGTGGATTCTTTATTTGATTTAAAATAAGTGAAGAAAACCTTTTGTAGAAAAAGGTAAATAATTTACATTTGCAATCCAATTTAAAATGGTGGTTGTAGCTCAGTTGGTTAGAGCGCCTGATTGTGGTTCAGGAGGTCGTCGGTTCGAGACCGATCTTCCACCCAAAAAGACAAAGCCTTTCAGAAATGAAAGGCTTTTTTTGTATATCTATTTTTAAAGTTGTTATTCCGTAGCTTTATCAACAACCGGTTTGTTTGCTCTATTAGCAATTTCCCAAGCTGTATAAAAAACTAATCGAGCTCTGTTTTCTAATAAGTCGTATTCAATTTTATTTGGTGTATCACTTGGTTGATGGTAATCATCATGCGTACCATTAAAATAAAAGATAACAGGTATGTTGTTTTTTGCAAAATTATAATGATCAGATCTGTAGTAAAAACGATTTGGGTCGTTATCATCATTGTAAGTGTAATCAAGTTCTATGTTGCAATATTTTTTATTTACTTCTTCTGAAATATTGTGTAAATCTGTACTCAATTTATCACTGCCTATTAGATAAACGTAGTTGCGGTCTCCTTCTTTTCGTTTTGGGTCTATTCTACCAATCATATCAATATTTAGATCAGCAACTGTATTTTCTAAAGGAAAAATAGGGTCATTGTCGGTATAGTGTCTAGAGCCTAAAAGCCCTTTTTCTTCACCAGTAACATGAAGAAATAAAATAGAACGTTTTGGTCCATGACCAGCTTTTTCAGCCATCTTAAAAGCTTCAGCAATTTCTAGGATAGCAATGGTGCCAGAACCATCGTCATCTGCACCATTATAGATCTTACCATTTTTAATACCTTCATGATCTAAGTGTGCAGAAATTACAACAATTTCATCTGGTTTTGTAGAACCTTTAATGTAAGCTACTACATTTTCAGAAGAAATTTGCTCAGATTTATTTTCTATTGCTAGATTTAAATTTGTTTTAAGTTCTTTTGGTTTTTCATCTTCTAAAATTGAAGGATATAGTGCTTTTGCAAGGTTTTCATTAACCATTAACATTATCATTCCATCATCATTACTTTTTAAAGAAAGACGACCAGAAGCTCCATTTGCAGCTTGTCTTTGATAAAAAGGCGCATACCTTATAAACATATAGGAATCTAGAAGAATAAGGCCTTTAGCACCATTTTGTAGTGCTGCATCTCTTTTACTCGATAAAGATTGACGACCATTAGACCATTTAGTGTCTTCTGAATTTCCTGTTGTTACATAGTTTCCATCTGCATCTTTAGGCTCTCCCGCTTTGGCTAAAACAATTTTATCTTTAACGTTAATATTTTTATAGTCTGAGTAGTTATCTGCATCAATACCATAACCTACATATACAATATCATTGGTAATTAAATCTATATTGTTGTCAGCTCTTAGGACAATATGGTCTTCAAAACTTTTAAATTCTGTACCGTTTACTGAGATCTTTGCTTCAGAAACACTTTGTTTTTCTAGAGGTACTTCCTGAAAGTAATTGTCATTACCAAGAGGTGTGGGTATTTCTAAAGATTGATACTGATTCTTTAAGTACTCAACAGCTATTTTTTGTCCCTTTTCACCAGTTTCTCTTCCTTCAAATTCGTCTGAAGCATATTTATAAAGCATCTCTTTGAGCTCTTCAGCTGTAATTGTTGAAGCATACACAGTAGGATCTACAGTTTTTGCTTCATTCATGTTTACCGACGAGGCACTACTTTTTGAAGAAGTTCCGCAATTAGTGATTAAAAATGCGGAAAAAAAGAGTAGGATTAATTGTTTCATTTTATGCATATTTATTTTGTTATAATAACTTTGACTGAAAAATACGAAAATCGAAAATACAAAGCCTGCTTTGTTATTTTTCTTTAGGCAAAGTTTAACACTAAATGATTTCAGGCTTTAAGCGTTCGGGTGAGTTGGCCAAATACCATGCGGTAGCAAAGATTAATTTTGTACGTTTTGCGAGCAATGGATAATTTATTTTATCTGCTGTATCTGTTGGTTTTGTATAGTCTTCATGTTCTCCATTGAAGAAGAAAACAACTGGGACACCTTTTGTAGCAAAGTTATAATGATCAGATCTGTAATAGTAACGATTAGGATCATTTGTAGCATTAAATTCGTAATCTAATTCTAAATTCACAAAATTGTAATTGGCTTCTTGAATTATGAAATGAAGTTCTGTACTTATGCGATCTGCACCTATAACATATACATAATCTTCGTTGTCTTTATGTCTATCGTCTACACGACCAATCATATCAATATTTAGAGTACTTACCGTATCTTCTATCGGAAAGATAGGGTTATTGGTATAATATCTAGAACCATGAAGACCAACTTCTTCGCCAGTAACATGTAGAAATACAATGCTGCGTTTAGGACCATTACCATCTTCTACGGCTTTTTTGAATGCTTCAGCCATTTCAAACACTGCTGCTGTACCAGAACCATTATCATCTGCACCAGGGTAAATTTCTCCTTCTTTAACACCTTCGTGGTCTGAATGTGCGGTAATGTAAATATATTCATCAGGAAATTCAGAGCCTTCTATGTAGGCAATAACATTTTGAGAATCGTTTAAGTCTTCAGGCAGAGAAGATTTAGGTACAGTTTGATAATAATCTGGGTTGGTTTTTGGTGGTTTTATGCCCAATGAATTATAATAACTTCTAATGAAGTCACAAACTTCATTATGGCCTTTTTCACCAGTCATACGACCCTTATATTTTTCTGATGATACTTCTTCTACATAGAGTTTAAGCTCATCTGTAGTAATTGTGTTTAAGTATTTTTCAACAATCTTTTTGTTATCGTAAGATATACTATCTTTTAATTGTTCAATTTTTTCACTATGTCTTAATGTAGCGCAAGATCCTACAAGAATAAGTGCAGAGGCAACTAATACTTTCATTTAACTAATACTTGTTATGACTTTTTTTTTTAAATAAATCCTGTCATTTATTCTCTTGCGAAAAATTGGGGCTAAAAGACAGAACTTACCTGTAACTATTTGATTTAGGCAAAAATAAGTTAAAAGTATGAGATATTTTCTTACAGTTAGTATGAAATTTTATAAATCTTCATCAAAATCTATATCTTCTAATAATTCTTTAGAATCTTCTAGGTTCTCTTCATCGCGCTGTTCTAGTTGCTCTGTATTACCAACTTCAGATGTGTAATAAACACTTTTATAAATAGTTATGCCCAAAGCTATAATTACCATTAAAAAAATATACTGAATAGATTTTGGTTTGGTTTTATCTTTTTTGGACATAAAGACAATCAATAAACCACAAATAAAAGCCACAACAATTGGTATCACAGCAAGATTTGAGAATGGTGTTACAGCTAAAATAACTGCTAAAATAGCAGTTGTAAATCCTAAAAATATGATTAGTTTCTTTCCCATTGTTTTTTTAATGTTTTAGTCCTGTTGCAGATTGTATTTTTAACTCTCCATTACCAACAGCAATTTTAAATTTTGCGTAAACTGGGATTTTGTTCTCATCGGCGGTTAACCAAAGTAAATTTGAATTACTTCCTTTTAGCACATCGCTACCTTTTACAGAAAGCGCCAATTTGTAACATTCTTTAGATCCTATGTTGGTTGAAATGGTTTCTTTGCTAATGTATTTTAGAGTAATTGTAGTTTCTTCATTATCAAACAAAACAGTAAAGTCTTGTTGGTCACCTGGTTTTGCTTTGTGAATGTCTAAATTTCTTATGTGGTATAAGGTGCTTACTATGTCTTTTGTAGATGCGCTGATTTTTATACTTTTATTTTCATCCCAAGTGGTACCATCTTTTCTTTTTTTTCGTTTTAGGCTTTTTACCAATTTTGCTTTGTGGTTGTATTTATATTGCATAAACTTATAATAGCCACCTTCGCTAATGTCCCTTTTGTATAAATAAGGAGTTAGTGTTTTTGGGTTAACATAGCTTTCGTACAAATCTCTTATTTTAAAGAAGTTGTCCCATTTCTTGTAAGTTGTGGCAGTACACTTTAAGCGCATTAATGTGTTTTTTGAAGTCTTTACTTCACTTGTCTCCATTTTTACTTGAGCAATATCTGTTAAAATGCCAGACATATTATAAGATGCCGAAAAGACTAATTTCTCACCAAAAGCAACAGTACTATTTTGAGCTTTCGCATAGAATCCACATAAAATTATAAGAACAAATAAATATTTTTTCATAGAGATTGATTTGTGATAATAACGGTATATGTAGCATATATTGTGCCGAAAATACAATGCATTATTCAATGGTGCTAATTTTATTTTGAAAACGCTCAAAAACATTTTGAAAAAAAACTAGTAAAAAATCTTTGGCTACATCAAAAAGGGTTTTATATTTGCACCCGCAATCGGAGAAATGGCAGAGTGGTCGAATGCGGCAGTCTTGAAAACTGTTGAGGGTCACACCTCCGGGGGTTCGAATCCCTCTTTCTCCGCAAAGAGTTCCTAGAAATAGGAACTCTTTTTTGTTTATGGCATATCTTTGCAAAAAAAGTTTAGATGTCTATAATAGAAAAATTAAAGTGGCGCTACGCCACCAAAAAGTTCGATACTTCAAAAAGTTTATCCCAAGAGCAATTAAATACATTAAAAGAAGCATTTAACTTAACGGCTTTGTCTTACGGTTTACAAACTCTAAAATTGGTTGTTGTGGAGGATAAAAATAAAAGAGAACAATTAGTAGACCATTCCTATGGTCAGCGTCAGGTAGCAGATTCGTCTCATTTATTGGTTATTTGTATTCAGAATGAAATTAATGAAGAGGACGTTGATAATCATTTTGATATCATAAAGAATATAAGACAAACACCTGATGAAATTTTAGACCCTTTTAGAGACGGTCTTAAATCTACTATTCAAAATATGACTCCTAATACAAAAAATAATTGGGCTACTAGGCAAGCTTATATTGTATTAGGAAATTTAATGACGGTTTGCGCAGTAGAACAAATAGATAGTTGTCCTATGGAAGGCTTTGTGTCAGAGAAAGTAGATAAAGTTCTAGAATTAGATAAATACGGATTAACTTCAGTGCTTTTATTTCCGGTTGGTTACAGGGCAGATGATGATATGTTTGCTAGTCTCAAGAAAGTAAGGAAACCTTTGTCCGAAACCATTATAGAATTGTAGTTATCCCTTTAATAAGTAATTCAAAAGTTTATATTTGTTTAAAATAAAACAAGAAATTTATGCCAGGATTTGAGTTGTTTGGTGACTTAGAACGAAAAGAAGTTAACGATGTTTTAGATAACGGTGTTTTAATGCGTTATGGTTTTGATGGTATGCGCAATGGCCATTGGAAAGCTAAAGAACTTGAAACAGAATTAGGTAAAGCCTTTAACTCTAAGCATGTACAATTAGTATCTAGTGGAACTGCAGCAGTGTCTGTAGCATTAGCTTCTGCAGGTGTTGGCGCAGGTGACGAGGTTATAATGCCAACATTTACTTTTGTAGCTAGTTTTGAAGCGATAATGATATTGGGAGCCATTCCTGTTTTAGTTGATATTGATGATACGCTTACTCTAGATCCAAAAGCAGTTGAAGCTGCAATTACCGATAAAACTAAGGCTGTAATGGTAGTTCATATGTGCGGTAGTATGGCCAATCTAAATGAGCTTCAGAAAGTTTGTAACACCAACGGTCTTGTTCTAGTAGAAGATGCATGCCAGGCTATTGGAGCAACTTATAATGGTAAACCATTAGGAAGTATTGGAGATTTAGGCTGTTTTTCTTTCGATTTTGTAAAGACCATTACTTGTGGTGAAGGAGGAGCAGTAATAACCAATAATAAAGATTTTTACGTAAATGCCGACCATTATAGTGATCATGGTCACGATCATATTGGTAGCGATAGAGGTGCAGAAACGCATCCATTTTTAGGTTATAATTTTAGAATTTCAGAGCTTCATGCAGCTGTAGGTTTGGCACAGGTAAGACGATTGTCTGAGTTTTTAGAAATTCAACGTAAGTATCTAAAGATATTTCAGGATAAACTATCCCAAATTCCTGAAGTTACATTGAGAACTGTTCCAGAAGATGGTGAAGAAAGTGGCGCGTTTTTTAATTTCTTTTTGCCAGATTTGGAGACAACAAGAGCAGTAATTCAAGCTTTTAAAGAAAATGGAATTGATGCTTGTTGGAATTATTACGACAACAATTGGCACTATATACGTAAGTGGGACCACTTAAAGGAGTTAAAATCTTTATCTCCAATTACTCAAGAAGTAAAGGATGGTTTAAAATATCTTCAAACAAAATCATTTAAACAATCCGATCATTTTATTGGTAGAAATATTTCGTGCCTTATTAAATTATCTTGGACAGAAAATGAGGTTAATGAAAGAGCAGAGAAGATGGCAGAAATTATATCTCAATTGGTTTAACTAAGGGTTATTAACAGTTAAGCGATAATAATTAGGTATTAAAACAAATCTTTTTTAGATACTATAACTAATTTGTTAACTTTAAGTATTCAAATGCTGTTAATGAATACTTTAAGACTACTTTTTCTTTTTATTCCATTATGTCTGTTTTCGCAATCTAAAGAAAAGCAAATTGCCTTTAGAGAGTTAACAGTAGAGTATGGTTTGTCTCAAAATAGTGTGGTAAGCATTTCTCAAGATAGCGTTGGTTATATGTGGTTTGCTACACAAGATGGTCTTAATAAATATAACGGTAAACAGTTTACTCATTTTCAATATCAATTTGAAGATGTTACCCGAAGCACTTATAGCAAACTAGGAAAAGTTTATATAGATGGTGATGATGATGTTTGGATAACTTCCAATTCAGGCATACTTCATAAGTTAGATAAAAGCTCGCAAAAGTTCATAAAAGTTAGCAACATTGAAAATATAAGTGCAATTATTCAATCCAATAGCAACGACCACTATTTGGGTACTTTTGGTTCTGGTCTGTACAGGATTCATAACCAATCTCAAGACACCATTCAAATTTTAAAACCAGAGCATAAAAACTTAACGGTATACGATTTTTTTCAATATAAAGATAAAGTGTTATCGGCTTCAGAGAATGGTATTTTAGAGTTGAAAGGTAGTTCTTATGAATATAAGAAACTTATTAAAAACACTAATTATAGTGCTTTTTCAGCAAAGCAAGATACCTTATTTTTAGGAAGTTATGGTAAAGGTCTCTTTTATAGTATAGGTGATAATCTAGAGTTTAAACCTTTTGTTGGCTTTAAAAATGCTTCATTGCCCAATGACTTAATAATACAAGATCTATTAGTAGATAGTCGTGGCAAATTGTGGATAGCAACTTATGGTGATGGTGCGTATTTAGTTGATTTTAAAAAAGAAACAGTTCAGCATTTTGTGGCCAATAAAACAAATCCCTATGCCTTACATTACAATGATGTATTGTGCCTCTATGAGGATTTTACTGGAATTGTTTGGTTAGGAACAGATGGCTCTGGGCTTAACTATTACGATGAAGACTTGGTGAAGTTTAATGTGCTTACCAACAAACAAGCACCAGATAATATAAATATAGATTTTGTTAGGGCAATTGCTGTAAATAATAATCAGATTTGGTTGGGTACATCTAATAAAGGGCTTACAGCCATAAATTTAGATTCTGAAATCTATACCATGTATACTACTACAAACTCTAATCTATCAAGCGATAGAATAATGAGTTTAAATAGTGACCAAGATAACCTTTGGATTGGGCATCAAAATAATGGATTACAAAAATTAACTAAGGAAGGTGAGTTTATATCTTTTTCATCAACAGAAAACATGTCTGTTTGGAAAATTTATAAAGCGCATAACAATGGTTTTTGGTTATGTACCCTAAATGGCTTAATTCTATTTGATGAAAACCAAGGTATTGTAAAAAGATACACTACAGAAAATTCTAATCTAACATCAAACAGTATAAGAACTATAGAATATGGTGAGGAAAATCAATTATGGATTGGAACAGAATCTGATGGGCTATTTTTGTTATCAATTAATGAAGACGAAATTTCTAAAATATCTACTGTAACAGATAGGATAAAATCTCTTTATTACAAGGATAATATACTTTGGATAGGAACAAATGGTAATGGTTTAAAATCTTTAAACATTCAAAACAAGCACTTAAAACATTTTACGACAGAGCAAGGTTTAGCAAATAATGTTATTTATGGAATTTTGCCTGCCTCAGACAACACATTGTGGTTGAGCTCTAATAACGGAATTACAAAAGCGACAATAAATACTGATACCGTTATTGAGATAGAGAATTTTACTAATTATGATGGTTTGCAAACCAACGAATTTAATACAGGAGCTTATTTTAAGGATAAAAATGGAACGTTGTATTTTGGTGGGCTTGAGGGTGTAAATTGGTTTAATCCTAATCTACTTACTTATAATTCTCAAAAACCTAAAACCATAATAACCGATCTAGAAGTGTTTGCTAAGCCAGTTGAGTTGACCCAAAATAAAGTATTTTCTGCAGACCAAAATACAATGACCTTTACTTTTTCTAGTTTGCATTATTCGCAACCAGATAGAAATAAATATAAATATCAATTAGTAGGCCATGATTCAGATTGGATTTCCTCAGAAAACAACAACATAGCACATTATACAAACCTTACACCAAATACATATACCTTTAAAGTAATTTCTAGCAACTATGATGGTGTTTGGAATACCAAACCTGCAACTTATGCTTTTACAATAAACCAACCTTGGTATTTAAGTAAATTGGCAGTATTGCTTTATGCCATACTAACTATTGCAGTTATTGCTTTTGTTTACAGATATTTAAAATGGAGGTGGCAAATGCAGTTAAGACTAGAGTTTGAACACAAAGAGACCGAACGTCTTAAAAAAATAGATGAATTAAAAACGAAACTTTACACCAATATTTCTCATGAGTTTAGAACTCCACTTACCTTAATTAAAGGTCCAATAGACAACCAACTAAAGAAAAAGAATATAGATAAAAAAGATAGAAAAGAACTCTATTTAGTTAAGCAAAGTGCCAACAGGTTGCTCAATCTTGTAAACCAGATGTTAGACTTATCTATGGTAGACTCTGGGCAACAAAAACTTAATGTTTCTAAAGGAAATCTGGTTCATTTACTTAAACAATTAGTAGAGGCTTTTCAGTATCAAACCAAAGATAAAAATCTTAATTTGAGAGTTAATCTAGGTGAGTTAGAAAACGTTTGGTTTGATAAGGATGTTGTAGAAAAAATCATTTCAAACTTATTATCTAATGCCATAAAATATGCGCCAGAAAACGGTGAAATAAACTTTAGTGCCAGTCAAAATAATGGCACATTAATTTTTTCTATTATAAATCAGACGAGCTCAGTAACACTAGAAAATCTTAGCAACTTATTTAAGAGGTTTTATCAAGATGATGAAGCTTCAGATGGTGTTGGTGTAGGACTAGCTTTGGTAAAAGAACTAGTAAACTTATCTAGAGGAAATATAGTAGCTAATAATATTGGAGACAATCGTATACAGTTTAGTGTTACACTTCCTGCTACAAAAAATGCTTTTACTGAAGAAGAAATACAAATTAAAAGCATAAGCTCTAAAGCAGTTAATACCGTAGTAGAAAATGAAATAGCTAGTAAACAAGATAAGACCAAACTACTCATTGTAGAAGATAATACAGATATTAAAGATTTTATAGTGTCGCTTTTTAAAGATTCCTTTGTAATAATTACAGCAAATAATGGACAAGAAGGAATAGATAAAACTTTAGAAAAACTTCCAGATATTGTTATTAGTGATATTATGATGCCTGTTAAAGATGGTATAGAACTTTGCCATGAAATAAAAACCAATAAGCTTACTAGTCATATCCCAGTAGTATTGCTAACCGCCAAAGTAGGAGAAGAAAATGAAATTAAAGGTTACAAAACAGGAGCAGATGCTTACATTACAAAACCTTTTAGTAGCGAAAAGCTAAAACTTATAGTATCTCAACTTATAGAAACTAGAAAAAAACTAGAGGCATATTACAGTAAAACATTCAATATAAACCCAGAATTGGCAATTACCTCTACAGAAAGTGATTTCCTGAAAGATTTACAAAAAGTACTAGAAGAACATATTACAGACACTTCATTTACAAGCGAAAAATTTAGCAAGCTTATGCTAATGAGTCGCACACAATTACACAGAAAACTTAATGCTATAGTAGGCATGTCTACAAGCGAGTTTATTAGGTCGCAACGTTTAAAATTGGCAAAAAAGTTATTACAAGAATCTGATAGTTCTATATCAGAAATAGCTTATCAAGTTGGTTTTAATACACCATCATACTTTAATAAATGTTTTAAAGAAGTATATGGTACTACACCAAAAGAGTATATAACCAAAAGAGACTAATCTCATTACTTTATGTCGTAAACATATGTTCTATTATTTGAAACATATGTATACCGTATTCTATTACCATACTTCTAATTTAGGAATCAATTTAGTAGCAACCAGAATCTTCTTAAAGACCATGGAAAAAGAAGTAAACGACATTCCTAAGAACAATAAAATATTTATAAGTATAGACCATTTAAGTGTAGGGACGTACCAGCTACATATTTTATTAGAAAACAAAGTTGTAAAGACTTTTATACTTAATAAAGAAGCCTTGTAATAATTGTTTTGCAGAGGCTAATTGATAGATAAGAAACATATGTTTTAAAGTTTGAAACATATCTAATAAGAAAAAAATAAGATGGCCTATACTTTTGGTAATGTCAAAAAGGCAATTAGCTAAAAAGCTTTAGATCATACAGGTAATTATATAAAAACATAAAACGTGCTATTAATCATGTTAAGGGGGAAGGAATAATGAAAAGTGTCAACAGAGTAGTTATTCCTTTTTTATCTAAATCAATTATTATGAAAACAAAATGTATTCTTTTATTCGGGTTTTGCTTAGCTTTTAGTTATAACTCACAAGCGCAAATACTCAAAAAACTCAAAAAGAAAGCAGAGCAAGCTGTAGAGCGAACCATACTTAGAAAAACAGATGAAGAAGTTTCTAAGACAACAGAAAAAACTATAGATGGTGTCACTGGAAAAAATGATAATAAAGATTCTAAGAGTGATAATCTAGAACCAGCAAATTCAGCATTAGAAAAAAACACAGAAGCTAAAAGAGATTTCTTTAAAGAAGATGCTGTAATAAATCTGTTTGAAAACGGAAACCTAAATCAAACCCAATATTTCGACAGTAATTCTATAGCATTAAGAACCAACCAAAACGATAGTCCCAAACCTACCTTTATAGATAGCGAAGGGTTTCTTTATACGTACCAAAAGGGAGAATATACAAAATCATCTCTCATTGCATTGCAAAGTCAAGGTATGATGGTACCTACCATGTTGTTAGAAGCCTATATGTTACCTCAAGAGCCTTTCATGGCTCAACTACAAAAACAACACGATCTAGGATTAACAGCTAATCCATTCAATGGTTTTGTAGAGTTTGCTTTTATATACAAGCCAGATGATTTTAGATACCAAGATTATAAGGAAACCACGCAAACCATTAAAGGAAGAAAACATACAAAGTTTGAATTACTGAATGAGCCAGGTTACCAAGGTAACTATGTACTTTTTGATGATAAGGATAGATTGGTAGAAGTGTATTCTAACAAATTAGAAGGTGAGCAGTCTATGGATGATTTTACTCAAATGAGTATGGTACAACCTGGCGAATCTCTACTTGTGTATGAGTATAAACCAGTAGAGGTAGAATTACCACAAGCAAGAGAAGTAAAAACCCGAGGGCAAGGCTTAATGGAGATGACTATGGGAGGTATTGCAAAAGGAGGACAAAAAAATGGTAAAAACATAGATGAGGATGATTATGATACCAGTGATAGCAAAGGGAGTGTAAAGTCTATGAAAAAAGCATTAAAAAATCATAAAACAACAGTTGCTGACCTACCAGATAGCTATGAATTTAATTGGGAGTTAAAAACCGAAATGGTTATGGGCAAAAAAGGAAAAGATGTTATGGAAATGACATTTTTAATTAATGAGAATGCCAATTACCAAGCTACAAAAATGGTAGATGCAAATTCAAAAAACAGTGGTGAGGCCACAATGTTGTTCGATTCAGATTTAAAAACCATGGTAATGTTTATGGATGCTCAAGGGTCTAAGTTTTTGCAAATGTACCCAATACCAGAAGTTGCAGAAACCAATAGTGCTTTAAACAATTATAACATTTCAAAATTACCAGCTAAAACCATAATAGGTTACAAATGCGAAGGGCTGCAATTAGAAGATGATAGATATATACTAAAAGTTTACCATACAACAGAAGCTAATATTAAACTTTCAAACTTTTTGAGTTTTGGTAATCAGAATCAAAAAATGGACTTGCCAGATATAGATCCAAAAGTATCAGAACAGTTTTCTAATGGGCTAATCTTACAGATGGATATTATAGACAAAAAGAAAGCTAAAAACAATGTAAACATTATAGCTAAGTCCTTGAAAAAAGAAAGCGTATCTATAAAAAAATCAGATTATAAAACAATGGATTTTTTCTCTGGCAGAAATATGTCCAAAAACTAAAACGTAAATCAAAATGAAAGCACTATCAATTTTAAAACCTTTCAATACACTAACATTATGTGTTTGTTTACTAGTCTTTGTTTCATGTTCTAGTAACGATGATGGAAACTCAGAAAACAGTAATCCATCTAGTACTAATTCGCAAATTACATATTCGTTGAACGGAACAGGGATCATTAATGGTACTAACATAACAATAAGTAGTGAAGAAGATACCGAAGATACTTTTATATTAATATCTGGGCATGTCTATTTTGAGGACACAGCTCTTGGTACAGAAAAACTGGTCACTTTAGGATATGGTTATATTGGACCTAGTGGAGACATACAAAGAAGTGTTGAGCTTACTTTCTCTGCAGGAACTGGATCCAAAGTACTTGGAGAATTTCAAACAGGATCTACGGGTTTAATAACTTATCAACCTACAGAATATATGATTGTATCTGTAGATGAAGAAGACTTATTTTATGATAGTGATGGTGATATGGATGATGATGCAGGGCATAATCTTTTGTCCAAAAATGTTGTTGTAACAATAACAGAATATGAAGAAACTACTAACGATTTGGGCATTCTAACACTAGCACATATCAAAGGTAGTATAGGAGGTTCGGGAAATCAGTTATTTAGTAATTATTTCACTAGCCCAACAACAGATCCAGGGGAGTTGTTCTATAATATAACTGCAAATTTTGAGTATAACATCTCAGAAGATTAATAAAATCATAATTATGAAAACAAAATTTATCACAATTATATTATTAATAATCTCAATACAAATAACTATAGGACAGCCCAATATAGAATGGCAGAAATCTTTAGGAGGAACAAATTCAGATGTTGCAAGATCTATAATGCAAACCTCGGATGGTGGTTATATTGTTGCAGGTTATACATCATCTAATGATGGAGATGTGTCAGTAAACAATGGAAGTAGAGATGCATGGGTTGTTAAACTTAATAATTCTGGCGCAATTGAATGGGAAAAAAGTTATGGAGGTACAGGAAGCGATGAAGCCTATGAAATACAACAAACAATAGATGGTGGTTATATTTTAACAGGAATGTCAGATTCTAACGATTTTTTAGGTACCGGATTTGGTAACGACGATATTATTGTAATAAAAACTAATAATAATGGAATTGTTGAATGGGGAAATAAATTTGGTACTGGTGCAGGCGAACGAGGACATAGTGTTAGGCAAACTTCTGATGGTAAGTATATTGTTACAGGTTTTATTGGTGGAGGAGGTACTTGGGTCGCAAAATTAGACAACACTGGCAGTCTTGATGGTAATTGGACCAATACCACTTTTAGTGGTTCGCAAGCGTATTCAGTAGATGAAACTTTAGATGGTGGATTTGTTGTTGCTGGATATAGTAACAATGGAGCAAATGGTATTGATGTTAGAGTTTTTAAGTTAAATGCACTATCAAATGTATTATGGGATTATAATTATGGAGGTACTGGTGCAGATTATGGTTATTCAATTCAAGAAACAACAGATGGAGGCTTTATTGTTGCAGGAATGACTCAATCAAGTAATGGGGATGTTACAAATAATTATGGAAATCAAGACTTTTGGGTCTTAAAGTTAAATGCTTCAGGCATTATGCAGTGGCAAAAAACATATGGTGGTACACAAAACGATTTTGCAACTGAAATAAAACAAACAAGTGATGGAGGTTATATAGTAATAGGACAAACAAATTCCGATGACAATGATGTTAGCGGTAATCCAGGTAGCTATATTTTTGACTATTGGGTTATTAAACTAAATGAGACAGGACAATTAATATGGCAGTCTTGTTTGGGTGGCTCTAGCAATGATTACGGTAGCTCAATACAACAAACTGTAGATGGTGGTTACATAGCAGCTGGTCGATCAATATCTAATAATTATGATGTTTCTGGAAACAATGGAAATTATGACTTTTGGGTAGCTAAATTAGAAGCAGAAACCCTTAGTCTAAATGATGTTTTTAACCAAGAACTTAATGTCTATCCCAACCCAGTTTCAGAAACTTTGTATATATCAAGCACCTCTAATGTTGAAAGTGTTAAAATCTATGATACAACTGGAAAGTGTGTAATAAATCAGAAAACTGTTGATTATATAGATGTTAGAAGTTTACAGCCAGGAATATATTTTTTAAAAGTTTTGCAAGGCAATTTAGAATTAACAAAAAAAGTAATTATTGATTAATTCATTAATAATCATTATTTTATATAACTAAAATACTAACCAAACAAATATGAAAACTAATAATCTAACCAGTCTGATTTTGTTATTATCAGTATTACTTTTTTTTAACTGTAAAAATGAAAAGAAAACAGAACCAATAGAAGACATTGCAAGTGATGAAAATTACGGTCAAGTAGAAGTCATTACTAGAGCTATGGAATTTCAAACTTTAGATACTCTAAGGTCCGGATGGACAACATTTAGTTATAAGAATTTATCTGGTGAAGTGCACTTTTTCTTAATGGACAAATTGCCTTCAGACAGTATAGTCAAATCTGACATTACAGATCATTTAATGCCAGCATTTGACGATGGAATGAAATATTTAATTGAAGAGAAGGTAGACAGTGCTATGGCTGCATTTGGTACGATTCCAACGTGGTTCAATGATGTTAAACGTTATGGTGGCTCAGGACTTATATCACCTGGCAAAACAGCAGTATCAACCATCAATTTAGTGCCTGGCAAGTATATGATGGAATGCTACGTGAAAGCGATTAATGGCGAGTGGCATACTTCTCATGGGATGTGGAAGTTTATCACGGTTGTGGATGAACCAACAGATCACAAACCTTCAAAAGCAACTCATACGCTGAGTGTTTCTAGCACAAATGGCTATGAATTTGATGGAAAACCTACCGCTGGCAAAACCATTTTTAAAGTAGATTTTATAGACCAAGTGCCTCATGAGCATTTTTCAGGGCACGATGTCAATCTAATTAAATACAAAGATGGTGCAGATATGGATGCGTTAGTGCATTGGCTAAACTGGATGAATCCTGATGGTTTGCGAACACCTGCACCAGATCAATTTGAGTTTCTTGGAGGCATGAATAACTGTGAAGCAGGTGAGACTGGTTACTTTGAAGTTGTGCTAGAGCCTGGAAATTACGTACTGGTCTCAGAAACACCAAAAGCAGACGAAAAAGGTATGCTGAAAACGTTTGTTGTAGATTAAAAGGTTATGAGAAATACAAATTTAAAACTTGTTATCATTCTATTAATGGCATTCTTTATGTCATGTAAGTCAGATAAAAGCGAATCTTCGAATAAGTTCTCAGCTACTGAAATTTATAAACCTATTAAAGTAGTTTCGGAAGGTATGGAATTTCAAATGAAGGATACTTTAGAAGCTGGCTGGAATACGTTTAAGTACCAAAACAAATCTAATGAGGTTCATTTTTTTCTGCTTGAAAAATTACCAGAAGGCATTCGTATTGCTAACTATAAAAACGAACTAATTCCACCTTTTAAAAAAGCAACAGAACTTTTACTTCAAGGAAAAGTAGATGAAGGATTAAAGCAATTTGAAACTATTCCCACTTGGTTTTCTAAGGTTAAAGTCTCTGGTGGTGTAGGATTGATTTCACCAAACGTTGTTGGAGAATCAACGTTTTATTTAGAACCAGGAATATACGCCATGGAATGCTATGTAAGAATGCCTAATGGTATGGCTCATGTCTACTACGGAATGCTTAAAGAGGTTATTGTTATTGATCGGAAAAGCCAATTGGAGCGACCAAAATCTAGTGTTAATCTTTCTGTGTCTTCGAAAGAAGGGATTGTTCTAAACGATTCTATTACAGCTGGAGATCATGTTTTTGGAGTACATTTTAAAGACCAAACGACTTATCAAACCATGTTAGGGCATGATGTTAACCTCGTTAGGTTAGATAACTTTATCTTAACTGATACATTGAATAACTGGATAAATGCAGCAGATTTAAATGCGTTTAGGTCACCAGCTCCAAAAGGACTAACATTCTTAGGAGGAATTAACGATTTACAAACAGGAGCAACAGGTTATTTTAAGGCTTCGCTTACACCAGGAAACTATGCCTTTATTTCAGAAGTACCTAATGCTAAAGAAAAAGGCTTATTTAAAACCTTTAAAGTTATTGATTAGTAACCAACATAATCTACAATCTCTAAGCCGTAACCTATCATACCAACACGTTTGGTCTGTAGGCTGTTAGATAAAAGATTGATTTTACTAATTTTTAAATCGTGAAGGATTTGAGCTCCAATACCAAAGTCTTTAGAGTCCATAGAAATTCTAGGTGCTTTAACCAATTGACCTTCTTTTTGGTTTTCTTTTAAAACAGATAAACGCGATAATAAGTTCATGGATTGCGCTTGCTGATTGATAAAGATAATAGCACCTTTTCCTTCTTTATTGATGGCGTTAAACATATCATCTAGTTTTTGGTCGGCATTATTGGTTAGTGTACCAAGAATGTCGTTATTAACCAGAGTAGAATTAACACGAGTTAAAATCGTTTCATCAGATTTCCATGTGCCTTTAGTTAATGCAATATGTACCTGGTTGTTGGTGGTTTGTAGATAAGCTCTAAGCCTAAATTTACCAAAACGTGTTTCTATATTAAAATCTTCTTTCTTTTCTATTAAAGAGTCGTGCTCCATGCGATAAGCCACTAAATCTTCAATAGAAACAATCTTTAAATCAAACTTTTTGGCAACTTCTAATAACTGAGGAAGACGAGCCATAGTTCCGTCTTCATTCATGATTTCTACAATAACACCAGCAGGTTCAAAACCAGCTAAACGTGCAAAATCTATTGCAGCTTCTGTATGACCTGTACGTCTTAAAACACCACCTTCTTTAGCTACTAGCGGAAAAATATGACCAGGTCTTGCCAATTCAAAAGGTTTAGTATCTTTTTGTATTAAAGCCTTAATCGTTTTGGCTCTATCGCTAGCAGAAATTCCTGTACTTACACCATTACCTCTTAAGTCTACAGAAACGGTAAAAGCAGTTTCCATAGGGTCTGTGTTGTTTCTTACCATCATGTTGAGTTCTAATTCTTCACAACGATGTTCTGTAAGCGGAGCACAGATTAAGCCTCTACCATGAGTAGCCATAAAGTTAATCATCTCTGGTGTTACCTTTTCAGCAGCAGCTAAGAAATCTCCCTCATTTTCACGGTTTTCATCATCAACAACAATAATTACTTTGCCTTGACGAATGTCTTCAATAGCTTCTTCAATAGTGTTTAACTTGGTTTCTGTATTCATGGTAGTATTCATAACTAAGCGTTTAGATGAGCAAAGATACGGTTATTTAATGTTACTGATACAACTTTGATAGAAGTCGTACGTAATCTTATTTCTAAGGATAATATACTTTAAAGGGTAGAGTGGAAGCGAAAAAATTAAAACAATAGGATTTATTCTCTTACTTTTTTGACCAATGGTTTTATAAAACTTAGAATACACAAAGGCATCTACAACAACATAGATTGCAAAAAATATAAATGCAATGATACTTAAGCTAAGAGAAGCATCAGCAACTTCTGGTAATTTGTTGTTTTTACAAATAAAGTGTAAGCCGAGTAAGGCTCCTCCAATAAGAAAACTTACCAAACTTGTTTTTGAATAATCTTTGTAATCTTTCAGTAACCCTTTGCCTTTAATGAGTTTATCATCTACTTCTAATCCTTCCTTTTTTAGATTCTCTAAAGGAATATTTCTATTTAGAAGGTTATGTAGAGCAATTTCTTTAGGTTTTTTATCAAGATCAAATTCACCTTGTTCCTTTATAACATTAACTAACTCTTCTACAGAATATTTTTTGTAGTAGTTGTAAGATTTAGTTTCGCTTTCAGAGAGTTGTAGTTTGTTTTTTGGAGTAAATAATCTTTTAAGCGGAACTATAATAGCATCAAACTGAAAAACCCCTTTATCATTAGTAGCTCTGGTAGTTAAGTAAATACTCAAAGGGAGCATAACAGCTGTAGATAACCAAGCACCAATTATTGGACTAAAACTTCCTTTTTCAGCACTATTTCTGGCAAATATGCCAAAGAAGTGATAGGTAAGAAATAGCACAACAGCAATTACAATTGGTAACCCTAATCCACCTTTGCGAATTAAAGCGCCTAGAGGTGCTCCAACAAAGAACAAGATAATACAAGCGATGGCTAGCACAAATTTTTCATGAAAAGCAATGATATGCTTATTTAAATGGATGGATTTGCCTTCGAAATTCTTTTTATTAGAATCTATGATTTGGTTGGTACTGTTTGCTGAGTTTAAAGCAAGATTTATAATCTGTCCTTTTTTGTTCGCAGGAAAGAGATCAATAACATTGCCAATAAAAGAAGAATCTTTTTCTGTATTAATATTAAGATTTAAAGCAGCGTAAGTTGTACGGTTATATAGTGTACGAGATAGGTTTTTGTAATCTTCTTTTCGTTGACCTTTTAAGCTGTCTATAGTATAGTTAAGTTGGTCTATACTAAGCATGTTATGACGACCCTTATAATTTTTTTCGTCAAGGTCTTCGTCATTAAGAATTTCTAGGTCTACATTAATGGTGTAGCTGTCAAAATAGCTTTTAGCATGAGGTCTGTTAATGTTTTTACGAATATCTTTATCTATAATCTCTTCGTAATAGTTGCCGTTTATAAGTTCTAATTGCAACACATTAGAATCTTCACTACTTTTTAATTCACCCTTTTCAGAAACGATGACTTTGTAATTGCCAAGTCTGGCAGAACTTTTATCGTGTATTAATACATTCTCCAAATATTGACCTCTGTCTCCAGTTTTTTTGTCGACTTTGATATTGATGTTGCCAATTTCATTGAATTGCCCTTCTGCAATGGCAAGGGCAGGTTTAACTTTGGCAATGTTTCTTCTTAGGTTGTAAAAGTTGTATTCTCCCCAAGGAATAACATTATTAGCGAAAAAGAAACAGGCAATACCAAGTGCAACAATAAAAACGCTAAGACTTCGCATGGCACGTTGCAGAGAGATGCCTGTAGATTTCATGGCTGCAAACTCATAGTTCTCGGCAAAATTTCCAAAAACCATAATTGAAGATAACAAGATGGTTAGTGGTACAACCAAAGGAATAAGCTTTGGCATGTAGTAGAGAATAAATTTTGCAGTTACAGAAACATCTAAGTCTTTACCTGCAAGCTCTGATATATAAAGCCATACACCTTGCAGTACAAAGATGAACATGAATATAATAAAGACGCTAAAAAACGTCCTTAAAAATGTGATAAGTATGTACCTATCTAGTATTTTCACACATTAAGTATTAAAACCTTAGTCTATTCTGTTGATGTAATAATCAGCATATTTACTTTCGTCAAAAGTAAACAAGGTTTTTGAGATAGGTTGGTCGGTTTGAAAAGAATTAACAGTTAATGTTGTTTTTGTTCCATTTTTACCAACTTCAATAAGGTTGTAAATGTGTTTTGTCGTGGCATCTATACCTAATAAGACATGTTTTATTTCAGAGTTGGTATCCATAGGACTCAATTTTACATACTGAATTTTGCGACCTTTTACATTTTGAACAATATCCATTTTATAGGTATAACCATCTTCATAAAAAGATAACATATCGCTAGGTGAAATCGTGCTTTCATCATCTGAGTTGTCTGAAGAAATAGTTACTTCTTCATCCTCAGGACTAATGGTATAAAGTGTTTTGCCATCAAAAATTCTTGTAACTCCTAATATGTTTAATTTATATTTTTCACCTTCAATAACAACGTCACCACGAGTTTCTTGGCTCATGTTTTCTTCATTAACGTTGTTAAGTTCGTATTTAAAGTCGATAGAAATATTCTTATAACTTTTTATTTTATTGCTTACTTCATTTAATAGAGTTTCAGCTTTTGAGTCATTTTGAGCAAAACCTGTAAAACCAAGAGTGATGAATGCTAAAATTAATAATCGTTTCATTTTATGTGAGTGTAAGATTTATTGTTGTTCATTTTCTAATAATTGATCTAGAGCTACTAAATCTGGGACTAAAACTTGTCTGGCTTTACTACCTTCAAAAGGCCCTACAATCCCAGCAGCCTCTAACTGGTCTATAATTCTACCAGCTCTATTGTAGCCTAATTTTAGTTTTCGTTGTAATAAAGAAGCTGATCCTTGCTGTGCAGTCACAATAATCTCAGCAGCTTCTCTAAACAATTTATCTCTGTCTTCAATATCTATATCAAGATTTGTGCCACCTTCTTCACCAACATATTCTGGTAACAAATGTGCATCTGGATAGGCTTTTTGAGAGCCAATAAACTCTGTGATTTTTTCAACTTCTGGTGTATCTACAAAAGCACATTGTAGACGGATGAGGTCGTTACCTTGTGTATAAAGCATATCACCACGACCGATAAGCTGATCTGCACCAGAACCATCTAAAATGGTACGCGAATCTATTTTACTCGTTACTCTAAATGCGATACGTGCAGGGAAGTTTGCCTTAATAATACCTGTAATTACATTAACCGAAGGTCTTTGCGTTGCAATGATAAGGTGAATACCAATAGCACGTGCTAACTGTGCCAATCTGGCAATAGGTGTTTCTACTTCTTTACCAGCTGTCATTATTAAATCGGCAAACTCATCAACTACCAATACGATGTAAGGTAAAAACTGATGACCATCATTAGGATTTAATTTTCTGGCTTTAAATTTTGCATTGTATTCAGCAATATTTCTACAAAATGCATTTTTAAGCATTTCGTAACGGTTATCCATTTCTATACAAAGAGAGTTAAGCGTGTTAATAACTTTGGTATTGTCAGTTATGATGGCATCTTCGCTATCTGGAAGTTTAGCCAAATAATGACGTTCTATTTTATTAAAAAGCGTTAATTCTACCTTTTTAGGATCAACTAGTACAAACTTTACTTCAGCAGGATGTTTTTTGTATAATAGTGAAGTTAAAACAGCATTTAAACCAACCGATTTACCTTGTCCTGTTGCACCAGCCATAAGTAAGTGAGGCATTTTGGCTAAATCTACCACAAAGGTTTCGTTGCTGATTGTTTTACCAAAAGCAATAGGTAATTGCATTTTAGATTGCTGAAACTTTTGGGATGCAATTACCGAACGCATAGAAACTATGGTTGATTTTTTGTTCGGAACCTCAATACCAATAGTACCTTTGCCAGGAATTGGTGCTATAATTCTAATTCCTAAAGCAGCAAGAGATAATGCAATATCATCTTCAAGATTTTTGATTTTTGAAATTCTAATACCTGCATCTGGTACGATTTCGTAAAGTGTAACTGTAGGACCAATAGTTGCTTTAATACTCGTAATACCAATTTTGTAGTTGCTAAGTGTTTCTACAATTCGGTTTTTATTTTCTTCAAGTTCTTCCTGATCTATAGAAATACCTTCATTATCATATTTCTTTAATAAATCTAAATGCGGAAATTGATAGTTGCTCAGTTCTAAAGTTGGGTCAAATTGCCCAAAGTCTTCCACTAGTTTATCGGCTAAATTATCAGTTTCAGATTTTTCTTCTTCTACCGTTTCAACTTCAACCTTTAGCTCTGACTCTAATTCTGTTTCTTCTTTAGGTTGAGGCTTAACTTCAATATTTAAAGGCTCGTTGTCTTCTTTTGGTTTAGAATGGTTGCTAATTGTAGGTTCTGGTTTATCGAGAGAAATCTCAAAAGCAGATTTAATAGCTTCGGCTTCTTCAGTTAAGCTATTGTCTACAATGGCAGTTTGCGATTCATCTTCTCCATTAGGATTCATGTCATTTTGAAAATCCTTTTTTGCACTACTAAAAAGTTTTACAAACGTATCGCCAGTAACTTTAAATCGTAAAGCTAGATAAGCGATGAGCCCAAAAAGTAGTAGTAGAGCAGTGCCTATTTTACCGATATAATCCTGAAAGAAATGGTTCATTTCAAAACCAATAGTACCACCAAGAATGTCGTATTTATGAGTAAAGAACCCAAAGAAAATAGATAGCCAAATGACAATTAATGTTCCCCAAATCCAATGTTTTCTGAGTTTTGCTTTTTTGAGATTTAAGGTTACATAAACACCAGACAGAAAAATTAAACCAGAAAAAATAAAAGACGGAACACCAAATCCTTTGTTTATAAACAACTCACTTACCCAAGCACCTAATTGGCTTGCCCAGTTTTTGTATGTTTCTGAACGTTCAGGAAAATTACCCAATGCACTTTGATCTTCCTTTCCTGTAAATATGAATGACAAAAAGGAAATAAATAAAAGCACTCCCAAAATAATCAGTAAGCTCCCAAAAATGAGCTTTTGCTGATTGGATAACGTAAGCGAAGGCTTTTTAAAAGGTTTTTTAGTATTAGCCTTGGTTTTGGTTGTATTTTTCTTTTTAGTTGTCTTTTTTGCCATATTTTTTCCGAATGCGATTTCGGTAACTACCTCTATGCTTTTAAGGTGTATGTTGTTTATATTTTTTCACTTCAGTAGGAATCCCATTAACGTAATCTTCAATAATACGAAGATCTTTAGCAAGATGAGACCCTTCAAATTCAGAAATATCTTCTGTTTTTATATTAGAATTATAAAACTCTAAATATTTACTTGCCAAAGGTACAAAAGACCAATGCCATTTTTCTTCATTATATCCTGTTCTTCCATTATTTTTATTGGTGTAAACCTGATAGAATCCAAAACTATTGGCATGCGATTGTAACCACTGGTATGTTTTTAAGCCTTTTCCGGTGTTAAAATACGAATTATTTAAACTATTTAAGTCTATATCTGTTCCCCAATGATGCCTAGATGTAGATGGCATTGAACTGTACTCTAAAATTTTCTTTGCTCTATCAATTGGATTTAGGTTACTATTAAGGTTCCATTTTCGCTCCCAAATGGCTTTTTGTTCATAGAAATTTCTTGTACCAGATAAAATCTTGAAATCTATACTGTCTTTTTTTGCAGCCTCGGACATTTTTAAAAATGCAGAGTAAACAATGGTGTTTATATAAATTTCTTTTGCTGAATATTTTGAATCTACCTTTGTAAATGTTGAGTCAGATTTGTAATCGAATTTACCGAGAACAAAATCTGTAGTGATATTGAGTGTGTCTTTTAAGAGTTTACTTTTTTGTGGCTTAGTATCAATCTCAATATTAGTTTTAGTTTCAAGTACTATTGAAGTAGGCTTAGGCTTATCTTGACAATTTGTAACAATTAAAATAAGAGAGAGTAAAACAGAAAGCGACTTCATTTTATTGTACACCATTGGTCTAAGATTGATTAAGTTTTCAATCATGTAACGTAATTAAGCTTAAGTTTGGTATTTAAAAAATCTTAGGCAGATAAATTATTCCTGCGACAATAACTGCAACTATTGAAGCGATAAAAACAGCTCCTGCGGAAATATCTTTAATGAGTCCGATTTTTGGGTGATGATCAGGATGGATAAAATCTGCAATATATTCTACAGCAGTATTAACACCTTCAATACTCATTACTAGGCCTATCATTGCAGTTTGAAACATCCATTCTGTAGTTGAAATATTGAAATAAAAACCAGCAATGGTAACAACGATAGCTATAAAGAACTGAATTTTAATGCTAGCTTCGGTTTTAATAAGAATAAGCATTCCTTTAAAAGCGAAGCCAACACTTTTTATTCTATTAATAATAAAGGGCTCTTTGTTTTGTTGCATCTAATAATTAAGATAAACTGCTTAAGGCACTTGCGTAATCTGGTTCGTCTGCAATTTCTGAAACTTGCTCTGTATGCAAAACAGTACCATCTGTATCTATAACAACAACACATCTAGATAGTAAAGTTTCAAATGCTCCGCTGGCAAATGCTAAACCGTAGTCTTTTCCAAATTGACCTGTTTTATAATCAGATAGGCTTATGACATTGTCTAAACCTTCAGCACCACAAAAACGCGCCATTGCAAATGGTAAATCTTTAGAAATACAAAGTACTTTGGTGTTTTCTAACTGACTGGCTTTCTCGTTAAAAGTTCTTACCGATTGTGCGCAAGTACCTGTGTCTACACTTGGAAAAATATTTAATACTAATCTGCTACCTTTAAAATCTGAATTGTTCTTGTCTTTTAATTCAGTATCTGTTAGTTTAAAATCTGGTGCTTTACTACCAACTTCAGGTAAATTTCCTATAGTTTCTACTGGAGTTCCTCCGAGTGTTACGTTTGCCATGGTTTAGTGTTTTAATTTTTGTTAAAAATAAAAAAAGCAATATTTAAAAGTGTAAATAAAATGATAATGTTTTTGTAAGGATGAATTAAGCTTGTGATATATCTATGGCTAGGATAATGTTTTGATTTTCGGTTTCCTTAAAACATGCTAATTGAGTGAAAAATTAGCGCTAAATGTGATAATCCGATAGTTAATTAATTTCTTGTTAGATAAAATTAGCCCTAACAAAATATTTAAGAGGTGCTACTTCTTTAAGGTTTTCTTGATCGATTTAAGAAATTTGAATTTATTTTTCCAGTAGTGTTTTGAATAGCGTTGAGTTATACGAAATAAACTTTTTTGGCTTTCTTGTATTTCTAAATTTCTTGTTCTTTCTTCATTTAATAAGACAATGTGACCAAAGCCTCCCCACATTTCGTTCTTTAGTCCATCAGGCTCAAATGTTCCAGAAATGTAGTCTAGTTCAACATAATGAACATGCTTATTGGTTGTATAATTTACAGACGTCATTCCTCTTCTACAGTCTGGGTTAAAACTATCGTGTAGAATGATGTTTAAACTTTTTGGCGGAATATATTTTATAAGGTTTTCAATATCGGTTTTGACACCTTTTTCAGAATGATCTCCATCAATCAATGCAAATTCTAAAGATTTACCGTCTTGCTTAATTTTATCTAAAAGTTGAGGTATTATAATTTTAGAATCCCCAACTAAAAATTCAACATTGTTAAATTTGTCCTTTAAATGTTCTGCTTTGTGTTGGTCTATTTCTATTGCGTAGACTTTCTCTGCATATTTACTCAAGACCTGAAGACTTCCACCTTTTTCTACTCCAATTTCAATAGCTACCTCTGGTCTTAAAAGTTCTAATAATTTTAAGAAACAAAACTTTTCGTTTCTTGTCATTGACCAATCTAGTGGGAAATCTGCTTCAGTAAAAGTAGGAGTTCCTGAATCGAAAAAGGTAAATATGTCTTTGTTAATATTCATATCTAGAGCTTAGATCATCTCAACTCAGCACCAAGCTTAGACTCAAAGTTAGATTGAAGTTTAGACATTATTTTATCAATCTGTTTGTCGTTAAGCGTTTTGTTTTCGTCTTGTAATGTAAAGCTCACAGCATAACTCTTTTTGCCAGCTGGTAGATTTTTACCCTCGTAAACATCAAATAGATTTATATCTTTAAGTAATTGCTTTTCAGTTTGTTTGGCAATGGTGTAGATATCGTCAAAAGTTACATTGTTGTCTAATAATAATGCAAAATCTCTTCGAACCTCAGGATACTTTGGTATGGCAGTAAATTTAATCTTATTATGTTGCGCCATTTCTAATACATTATCCCAATTAAAGTCCGCAAATAAGACATGTTGAGAAATTCCAAAATGCTTTAACACAGATTTTTTAACCAATCCGAATTCAACCATTGTTTTCTTACCGACAGAAAGACTCATGCCTTCACTAAGAATATCGGTTTTGTGAGGTGCAGATTTTAATCGGTTTAAGCCCAAACGTTCAAGAACAGCTTCAATAGTACCTTTTAAATAAAAGAAATCACTAGGTGTAGCTTTTGTGTTCCAACGTTCCTGTGCTTTATTTCCTGTTACAAAAAGCGCTAAATGCTTGTGTTCTTCTCTGTTGTCTGAATATTGATGGTAAGTCTTGCCAAATTCAAATAATTTGAGATCGTCACGCTTTCTGTTAATGTTATGTGATACGGCTTCTAACCCTGAGAACAATAAGGACTGACGCATAACTTCTAAATCTGTACTTAAAGGATTTAGCATTTTTACATTATGGTCTGCATTTAATTGCTCGCTTAACTCTATATATTTTGGCGAGGTCAATGAGTTGGCCATAATTTCAAAGAAACCTTGTGATGCCAACTGATTACCAATAATATTCTGAAGTTTATAATCTTCAAAACGCGACGAATTAGAGATTGAAGCATTAAGCTTTTCGGTAGTGCCAATATTATTGTAACCGTAAACTCGTAAGATTTCTTCAATAACATCTGCTTCGCGTTGTACATCGTTTCTAAAAGACGGTACAGTAAGTCCTAAGCCAGCTTCGGTAACATTATTTATTTTTATATCTAAAGAGGTTAAAATACTTTTAATTGTTTCTTTCGGGATTTCTTCACCGATTAACCTTTTGGCATTATCAAAGCTTAATACAACCTGAAAATCTTCAATCTTATTAGGATAAGCATCAGAAATATCACTTGTAATTTCACCTCCAGCAATTTCAGTAATTAAAAGAGCAGCACGTTTTAAAGCATATTTTGTGAAGTTAGGATCGATACCTCTTTCAAATCTAAAAGACGCATCTGTATTAAGTCCGTGTCGTTTTGCGGTTTTTCTAATACTTACAGGATCAAAATATGCGCTCTCTAAAAAGATATTGGTTGTAGTTTCGGTTACACCAGAGTCTATACCTCCAAATACACCAGCGATACACATTGGTTTTTCGGCATCGCATATCATTAAGTCGTCTTCGTGCAATTCTCTTACAACTTCATCTAGGGTTGTGAATTTGGTACCTGCTTTACAGGTTTTAACTTCAACTTTATTACCAGAGATTTTTGCTGCATCAAATGCGTGTAACGGTTGGCCTAACTCGTGTAAAACATAATTAGTGACGTCTACAATATTATTAATAGGAGATAAGCCAATAGCTTTTAAACGGTTTTGTAACCAACTTGGTGACGCTTCTACTTTAACACCAGAAATTGTAACACCACAATAACGCGGACACTTATCTTTGTCTAAAACATCAACATCAATTTTTAAAGAACGTGTATCTACATGGTAAGACATAACTGAAGGAGAAATCAACTCTAGGTTAACGTCCTTTTGTAATAAACCTGCTTTTAAATCTCTGGCAACTCCATAATGACTCATGGCATCTGCACGGTTTGGTGTTAAGCCAATTTCAAAAACTTCATCGTTTTCTACTTCAAAAATCTCAGCAGCAGGTGTGCCAACTTTCAAGCCAGCATCTAATACCATAATACCATCGTGAGATTCGCCAAGACCAAGTTCATCTTCAGCGCAAATCATACCGTGGCTTTCTTCACCTCTTATTTTACCTTTTTTTATTGTCCAAGCTTCACCTTCTGCGGTATAAAGGGTAGTTCCGATTGTGGCAACAGGTACTTTTTGTCCAGCAGCAACGTTAGGAGCACCACATACAATTTGTACAGGTTCTGCCTCACCAATATTTACGGTTGTTACTTTTAGTCGGTCAGCATTAGGGTGTTGCTCGCAGGTTAATACCTCGCCAATAACAATACCTTTTAAACTACCTTTTACGGATTCGTAGGATTCTATACCTTCTATTTCTAAACCAAGATCTGTAAGTAATTCGCCAGTTTTCTCGGCATCCCAATCTATCTTAATAAACTGCTTTAGCCAGTTGTATGATATCTTCATGTGTTGATTTATTCAAGCCACAAAGATAATAATACTTGCGGCTTAATAAAATAGGAATACAGTTACTTTAAAAGAATTATTTTATGTGACTTAACACAAACTGAAGTGTCCAAATTAATGTGTAGACCATAATTTTTTGTCTAAATTAGTTGAATAATAAATCGTATTAAAATGAAAAAATTAACACAAGCAACACTTTTGTTTACTCTGCTTATAGGCTTTTCCTGTAGAGAAACAAAGCAAGATGAAGCTCAAGAAAATGCTAAGCTAAAAGATATTGATGCTGTAGAGGCAGAAGTAGAGGTTATAGGCGATAACATTAATAAAAAAGAAGTAGAATTAGAAGAAGCTCTAAAAGATTTAGATAGCTTATAAAACATAATGAATATGAAAAATTTATTGAGATTATTTGTGCTGGTAGTAATAGTATCTGGTATGCAAAATATGGTTTACGCTCAAGGTAAATCTAAAGAAGCTAAAGAAAAAGTAGAAAAGCACGTTAAAGAGGTAAAAGGTAAAAAACAGGAGAAGGTTAAAGAAGTTGAGGAAATAGAAGAAGCAAAGGATAAAGGAAATGCTAAGCTTAAAGAAGTAAAGGATAAAGCACATAAGAATAAAGACAAGCATCTAGATAAGACAAAAGAAAAAGGGAAAGAAAAAATTAAAGAGGTTAAGGAAAAATCTAATAACGGAAATGCTTATGGTAAAGATAAGCAAGGCTTAACAGGTCGCGAATTTGGGCAAGCAAGAGCAACTGAGGCACACCAAAAAATAAAGAAAACCAAAGAAATTATTTCTGATTCTGATAGAAAGATAAAAGAAAGTAGAGATAAAATTGCAAAGGCTAAAGAATCTTTAAGAAAACAAAGAGAATCAGGAAAAGTTTCTGAAGAGGTTCTTAAGACTAAGCAAGATAGAATTGAGAAAGCAGAGAAAAAGTTATCAGATTATGAGAAAACAGTTAAAGAGGCAAAGATAGAGGTCATGAAAAAAGAAGAACGTCTTAAAACAATTACTAAGGAAAAGGAGTAATAATACTTTTGCAGAAGATAGGGAAAAGGCACTAATTTGATTAGTGCCTTTTTTATGTAAGGTAATTGTTGTTATTTCGAACTTTATATAAACCCAAAATTTATGCGATATTTATTAGGACTTTTGGTAAGCGTATTAATTTTTTCTTGTAAGAACGATACTAAAACCAATTCTCAAAACCAAAGCAAATCATTAAAGTCAGGAACCTACAGAGCCTCAATTCTAATTCAAGATAATGAGGAAATTCCATTTATCTTCAAGGTTGAATCTGATAAAACTTTAGAGATTTACAATGCAGATGAAATTATCGTTGTTGATGAAATAGACTATCAGAATGATTCAGTATATATTAACTTACCAGTATTTAAAGATTTTTTGGTCGCTAAAATAACTGAAGAGAATAACTTATCTGGTTATTATGTTAGTCCTGATAGAAATAGAAAAGTACCCTTTGAGGCGACTTACAAAAATGCCATAAGGTTCGGAACAGGAACAGGTGCGGCTTATAATATTGAAGGTGTTTGGGAAACGGTTTTTAGTAAAGGTGTTGAAGGTGATGAGTATATAGCTAAGGGTATTTTTAAGCAACAAGATGACGGTAAGGTTACAGGAACCTTTAGAACTACAACAGGAGATTATCGTTATTTGGAAGGTGTATTAGACGGTACACGATTAAAACTTTCAACCTTTGATGGAGCTCATGCTTTTTATTTTACAGCAACAGTTACAGACAGTACAATGAATGGTTATTTTTATTCTGGTAACCACTGGAAAGAGCCTTTTGAGGCCAAACGCAATGCCAACTACGAACTGCCGAGCTCTAACACATTAACCTATTTAAAAGAAGGTTATGACAGTTTAGACTTTGTGTTTCCTAATACCTCAGATGAGTTGATGAGTCTAAAGGATGACCGTTTTAAAGATAAAGTTGTTGTGGTGCAAATAATGGGAACTTGGTGTCCTAATTGTTTAGATGAAAGTAAATACTACGCAGACTTTTACAAGAAAAACAAAGATAAAGGTATAGAGTTTGTTGCTTTAGCCTTTGAGTATGCAAAGGATAAAGAAACTGCCTTTAGTCGTATAGATCGTTTGGCGAGTAAAATAAATATAAATTACCCTATACTTTTAGCACAATATGGTGGTGCAGATAAAACAAAAGCACAAGAAAAGTTACCGATGCTTAATCATGTGTTGTCATATCCAACTTCAATTTTTATAGATAAAAAAGGAAGGGTTAGAAAAATACACACAGGTTTTAATGGCCCAGCAACTGGCGAAAAATATTCTGAATTTAAAAACGAGTTTGAAAATTTTGTAGCTGAGTTGCTGAGCGAATAATTTAGTTTTGCTTTAACTTATTTAAAAAACGTAATTCTTTCCGGATACTGTATATGATAACAGCAATAACACTAGCAATTGAGGCAAATCCTGAAATCAAAAGGTAGAGATAAAAGCCTTCTGAAAACTCACGTTTAAAGTAAGGTAATAGCAAATAGAAGCCATAGATATAGATTGCGATACAAATAGGTGTTATGATGTAGTTGATCCATAAGCGTAATTTATAATGCTTTTTAAGATAGGTTTTGTATGATTTGCTATCTAATGAAATAAGTTTACTTTCTTTAAGATAAATAGTACGTAGTTCTAATAGTATTCTAAACACTAAGCTCAAAATCATTAGTAATAAACCCAATGCGAAGTTATTCCATTGATTTGGTGAGACAAAGATGGTGTAGCCAATAAGTATGGCTACGGTTAAACTCATAATTAATACAGACCAATATTGTCTTTTGCGCTGTTTTTTTGCTTTGCTAATAATAGCTTCAGGATTGCTTATGGATTCGTTATCCTGACTGTTCCATATGTTGTTTAGTATATCATTTTCCATTTGTAATACATTTTAAAAGTGATTTTCTTATTCGGCTTAGTCGTGTTCTAAGCGTGCCATGTGCTAATCCAACGGTTTCTGCTATGGTTGCTTGAGGTAAATCTTCTAATTCTAAAAGGATTAAGGCTTTATTCTGTTCGGTTAATTTATCTATGCAGCTGTACATTTTTTTGAGCTTTAACTCATGTTCAGTAATGTTACGATCAATAGTATTGTTCATTAATATAGACTCGTTAATGGGAACACTTTTTTTGGTTTTGCGCAAATCGCTCAAGCATGTGTTTACTGCTATTCTATAAATCCATGTGTTAATTGAAGCTTCTCCTTTAAATGATTTTCTATGATTCCAAACTTTTATAAACGTTTCTTGTAGCCATTCATTTGCAATATACTGGTCACCAGACGCATAGCCCAGGCAAAGTCTATGGACTTTTGAGGCATGTGTATTGTAAATTGTTGTAAAGTCTTTTTCTGTAATCATTATTGAGGTGATAAAACCGTTTTGACTGTATCTAAAAACCAATCAGGTTGATCTAACATAATAAAATGTGCAGCATCATCAGCTAAAATAAAATTATAATCTTTCAGATTAGCATATTGGTCATTATAGGTTTTTGTAACCATGTCCTTGCCATAGGGTTTTGTTGCGGCAATAATTGTTGTTGGTATCGTAATATTTTTTAAATCTTCTCTAAGGTCTAACTTCAGATAATCTGTATAGCCATAAACATAAGTCTTTCGGTCAGCTTTTATTATCCATGCTTTAATGTCTTCTTGTGCTGATTTGTTAAGGCTCATACCTTGAGACATTGCTGTAGCCATTTGTTCAAATTGTTCGTCGTTCATGGCAAGCTGCTGCTTATTATATGGGCTGTCGTAGGATAAACTATCTGGGTTATAATTAGGAAACATCAAAGCACCTGTTGCAGGTAGAGCATCTACAATAACTATGTTAGAAACCTTAGACTGATCTCTACTGGCGAGCCATGTAGCTATTGTGCCACCCAAGCTATGACTAATAATAGTGACATTTTCTAAGTTGTTGTCTGTAATGTAGCTGTGTAGCGATTCATTAACTTTAGGTAACCAAGGAAATTCAATAGGTGCTTTGCCACCAAAACCAGCTAAAGTTACCACATGGCATTCATAGTTGTTTTCCAATTCTTTAACTAATGGATTCCAAACTTCTCCAGGAACTGTAAATCCGGGAATTAGAATAATGGGTTTACCTTTTCCTGAGACTTCTACGTGTATAGCTTTTGGTGTTTGCTCTGTTGGAAACGAAAAAGAAAAAAATGTTGAAAGAATTAATATTACTATTGTTTTCATAATTTTTACGTTTTAATTTTTCCTTTAGATGCAGATATTAGAAAATGTTACATCATAAGATTTAAAAATTTCAATTTCAGAAAACGTTATCGTAGATTTTTAGTGGTCTTCACGCTTAAAAGTTGATAAATAAATATCTTCGCATTGTATATAAAAGTGTAATTACTTGATGAGTTTATAATGAAAAAGATATTATATTTTTTATTGCTATTTCCAATATGGCTTTCTGCACAAATCAATGAAAGTGATTCGTTAAAGATTAAAGCCGACTTGTCGCTCACAGGCTTTTGGCAAGGTGGTAATGTAGAGACTTTAATTTTTAGAGCTAAATCTGGTGTTACCTACAAACCTTGGAAAAAATGGGTCGTAAAAACCCAAAACTCTTATGTGTATCAGGAGTTTGGTAAAGAAAAAGCCGATGCTGATTTTTTAAGCCTTAACTTTCTATACTTTAACCCTGAAAAAAAGATATATCCACAACTTTTGGGCTTTCTAAGTACTAACTATAGGCGAGAAATCAGTTCGCGTTCTTTGTTGGGTGGTGGAGTTACTTTTCAGGTGTATAAAAAAGATAAGAATTGGTTGAAGTTTTCTTTGACCAGTGAGTATGAGCAAACCAATTTTAATAATACAAATTTTAATCTTAACGATTACGACGGTAAAGATGAAATTAATACTTGGCGTAGCACAGTATGGGTAAGCGGAAAGTATTATCTTTTTAAAGAAAAAATGATTTTAAGCCACGAAAGTTATGTGCAGCCATCTTTAGAAGAAAGCAATAATTACCGTTGGCAAGCAGATTTTGGACTCGAATTCCCAATCTGGAAATTCCTCAATTTTAAGATTAATTACTTACATACGTTTGAAAGTATTGTAGTGCAAGACCAAAAACGTGAGGATCAGTTTTTAACTTTTGGATTGACGTTGAAGAGTTATTGAGGCTAAATCCGACGTAATTGCGGTTATACATTGTTGTATGCTGACTTTATTTTTATTCGTGTTGTAACTTAAGGGCATATTGTACAATTTCCATTGCTTTTTTATAAGTTATTCCGTTATTTTGGTCAATTCCTAATTGGTGATTTTCTTCCGTAATTTCAATTTCAGGAATAGTTCCTGCGTCTTGTTCAATCGCAATTGATTTTATGTTAATAGTATTTTCATAGGTCGGAATTTGATTTTGTAACCAACCAAAATAAGGTCCAAAGTCTTTACGATTAGGGCTTCCCCAACAGTTCATCCTAATTTCAAAATTTTCAGGACTTATTGAAGTCCAAATGTCAAAATATAAGTCTTTATTAAAATCCAAAATAGGTATTGTTATTCGTCCTCTGTGAAAGAAATGAGTTTTGTTTATTACACATAAACTTTTTTCAAGTTCTACACGTTTTTCAATTTCCTCTGGTGGAATAGAGAAGTAGTAGTCAGGAAATTCAGAACCAAAACACAAAGGAATTTCGTCATATTCAGTTCCGCAACAGTTACATTTAAAAGTTGTTTCTTTTCCTTTTCTGAATATTTTCGATAATCTCATTTGTCTTTTTCGGCTTGCATACAACGGTTTGTGTATGATTTCGTTGCGTGTTTCAGCAACTAATTTAATTAAAAATTACAGGCAATAATTCAGCGCGAGGATTTTCCGATGAGGAAAATCAGAAGCAATGAATTATACACGTTGTTGGGCACTGGCTTTTTTTATTTTCAGTTGATATATTATTCCGTAAATCAGTCCGACTATTCCACCAAGATAGCTGAAATTATGCATTGTTCCAGCAGTCAAAAAACTTTTTCGGTCGGTCAAATCCGCTGGAAGATTCCAATTAGTATTTAAGTTTGAAATTATGAACTTGCCAACCAAAATTCCCACGATTCCAAATCCGATTGCGATTAATAAAGTCCGAATTGTTGCTCCGAACGTACTTTTCCACATTATTCTCGGTGTCGGTTGAATCATTCCGAATAATCCATTTATTAGTCCGATTAAAAGTCCAAACCACCAAGTAGATAAAAATCCAACAACACCAATTGTCATAATTACAGTATCTGGATAGGCAACAAATCCGAATTGTTCAAGTTTGAATTTCGTAAAGTATTCATTCGAGATTGAGTAAGAGATTTGATTGTGGAAAATTCCATAAATCGAAGCGAGAATTGTCGAGATAATTACAATTAGTATTAGAAGTCCAATTTTTTTCGCCATTCGATTTTCAGCTTGTGCCTAACGGTTATATATACAAACCTAGCCAAAAAAGTACGCATATACAACCCTGATTATGTGTTATTCAGCACCTTTTTGCAAATTATAGCACAACTATATAAAAGTGAGTTATGTCGCACCTTTGTGCTTTAAAAGTTGTTTTAATACATCACAAAAAAATGATTGAAATGCACTAATCAGCAATTTTGGTCTCAAAAAATTTACGTTTCGTTTTTAAAGAATTCAACAGAGTAAATTCATTAAACTTTGGTTTGCGATGTTTTGTTTAATAGGGTAAATACGTCACCAAAAGTGCTTGTATCACAAATAATACCACAAAAGGGATAAACAAATAACCAATAATATCTCTGGCTTGTATTTTAATGCCTTTACCCATTACTGGGAATACAATGAGCAAAAAGAAAGGTTGTAACAAGTTACTTAAGCTTTCTCCATAAGCTACAGACATAGAAGCTCTGGCTGTCATGGCTGTAATTTCGGTAGGTGAGAGGCTAGATCCAAGCTCTTGTACCATGCTAATAATGCTTGGGCCAATAACGGCAAACTCACCACCTGCAGAAGGTATGGCAAAATTAATGACTCCTCCTGTTATGTAAGAGATGAAGGCGTAATTCTCTGTAGTCGCAATAGAAACTAAAGAGTCGCTTATTTTTTCACCCAAACCAGAAGCCAACATAATACCCATAATACCAGCATAAAATGGATATTGAAACAACACGCCAGATATATTGCTACTGGCACGTTTCATAGCAATACTATAGCGCATAGGTGTAATGTGCAGTAACATGCCAACCACAATGAAGATAAAAATCATAATATTAAAGTTGAGGTCAAAACCCTTAGTTTTAAAGTGGTAGACAATGTATATTAATCCTAATGCTGCAACGGTAAGCTGTAACCAGCCAGCGTTATTTAAGGCGTCAGAAAGTGCTTTGTATGGCAGTTTATAAGAGAGCGCTTCGTCTTTTACTGAGCTTTCCTCGTCGTCTAATAAGGTTTGCAAATCTTTGAGTTCTTTGCCTTTGTAAGATTTTGGAATGAGCAACCAGATTAAAATTGGTGAAACCACTACAAACAAAATAATCATGGCAAAGTTTAGATTTGCTCCTAAGCTATAGCTTGTAGAAATCGTATCGTTTAAAATACCTTCTTGTATTAAAAAGTTATTTTCGGTATTTAGTAATAAGGCAATAGAGCTTGATAGTCCACAAACCCAGCCATTAAAAGAAAAGTATACACAAGCCACCAAAAAAGGGTAATGAATGCCTTTAATACGTAATGCCAACTCGCGTCCTAAAATCGCAGTAACCACAACCATGCCAAAGCTAATAAGAGAGAGTAGTGCGCCAAGAGCAATAATTATAACATAGACTTGTGTTGGTGTTTTTATGTATTTAGTAATATAGTCAATGCCTTTTTTTACAGGCGAAGATTGAGCAATACAATAGGCAGTAATAATAATGAGCACAATTTGCATCCCAAAGGCTAGGAGACTCCAGAAACCATTATACCAGCCTTCTAAAATAGTTATGGGTTTGCTGTCTGTAAACGCAAGCGCCAAAATACAAGTTAATAACGTAAGTAGTAGTGCAAAGACGTATGCGCTAGGCATGTATTTGGTAAAACCGTCTGTAAATTTTTGACCGAGTTTGGTAATCATAAGAATGTTAGTTGGTGCAACTAAGATAAGGGATTTGTAGAAATTATGCTTTGATAACAATCCTCTTAATAATACGTTAATTAACAATTGGTTGCAGTTCTTTAACAAGTCGCTAACAGCCTTGCTTTTAAAATCCATCTACCTTGAAAACATATTCATCAGCAAAACACGTTTGGTTATGTTTTGAAAGGTCTGGTTATTGTTGGTGCCAGGCCTTTTTTTATTCCAGCGAAAGCAGGAATCTCATCACAAAAGACCCTAATCTATATAAACCATCTATTGTTATCCTGAACTTGTTTCAGGATCTTAATAATATGTAGAAATTATCGGAAAGAAGGATTTTAGAGCTTTAACTAATGTAATTCCAGATATTACGGTACTTACTCATTTGTCTGTAAGTGTTCAAAATCATTTTATGTTCAGGTAAAGCTAAACTTGGATCCAAATTCAAAACAGATTTAGCGTGGTGTCGTGCGCTTTGTAGAATATCTTTATCCTTCACAATATCTGCAATTCTAAGATTTAAAACACCACTTTGTTGTGTGCCCATAATATCTCCAGGACCTCTGAGTTTTAGATCTACTTCGGCAATTTCAAAACCATCGCTAGAGCGTACCATGGTTTCCAATCTGGTTTTACTATCGTTACTCAATTTATGGCCAGTCATTAAAATACAGTAACTCTGCTCAGCACCACGGCCAACACGTCCTCTAAGCTGATGCAGTTGCGATAAACCAAAGCGTTCAGCACTTTCAATAACCATTACAGATGCGTTAGGTACATTAACGCCAACTTCAATTACAGTAGTGGCAACCATAATGTTGGTTTTACCTTCTGCGAAGCGTTGCATCTCATAATCTTTGTCTTCGGCTTTCATTTTACCATGGACTATTGAGATTTGATAGTTTGGTGTAGGAAACTCTCTGGAAATACTTTCGTAGCCATCCATCAAATCTTTGTAATCCATTTTTTCACTTTCCTGAATTAAAGGATAGACCACATAAATTTGTCTGCCTTTGGCAATTTCGTCTTTCATAAATCGAAAAACTTTCAGTCGATTATTGTCGTATCGATGAACCGTTTTTATCGGTTTTCTACCAGCAGGTAATTCGTCAATAATTGAAATATCCAAGTCGCCATAAACAGACATTGCCAAGGTTCTCGGAATTGGAGTTGCAGTCATGACTAAAACATTTGGAGGCAGTTCGTTTTTATGCCACAATTTCGATCTTTGTTTTACTCCAAAACGATGTTGCTCATCGATAATGGCAAGTCCTAAATTTTTAAATTTTACCTTATCTTCGAGCAGCGCATGAGTGCCAATTAGGATTTGTAAAGTGCCATTTTCAAGATTTTGATGAATAATTTTTCTATCTGAAGTTTTAGTTGATCCTGTTAATAGTGAAATACTGATATTCAATTCATTACACCATTCAAGTAATCCGTTGTAGTGCTGGACTGACAAAATTTCAGTTGGTGCCATTAAGCAGCATTGAAAACCGTTGTCAAGTCCCATGAGAATTGACATAAAGGCAACTATGGTTTTGCCAGAACCTACATCTCCTTGTAAAAGGCGGTTCATTTGTGCATTACTGCCTAAATCTGCCCTGATTTCTTTAATGACACGTTTCTGTGCATTGGTTAAATCGAACGGTAAATGGTCTTTAAAAAAGGTGTTGAAATAGTCTCCTACTTTGTCAAAAACATAACCTTTAACTTTCGTTTTATGAATTAAATTTTTTAGAATTAGTTGTAATTGTATGTAAAATAATTCTTCAAATTTTAGTCGAAATTGAGCTCTCGAAAGCAGCTCTGGAGACTTCGGAAAATGCACATTAAAAAGTGCATCAGATTTTGATAATAATTTTAATTCTCCTCTAATTGTATCAGATAAAGTTTCGGCATATCTCCCTTTGGTTTCCAAAAATAATTGCTGCATTATTTTGCTAACCGTACGATTTGTAATCCCTTTATTGGATAGTTTTTCTGTAGAAGGGTAAATCGCTTGCATGGCAGAGCGTAGATTTTTTTTGTGTTCTGATAGCAGTTCTAGCTCAGGATGTGGCATGCTAAATTTACCATTAAACCAATTTGTTTTACCAAAAATCACATAGGGTTGTCCGGTTTTTAGGCTTTCTCTAATCCATTTTTGTCCTCTAAACCATACGAGTTCCATAACACCAGTATCGTCTCTAAATTCCGCTACTAAGCGTTTTCCGCGTTTTTGCGCAACCTCTCTAAAGCTGGTTATTTGTCCAATGACCTGAACTTCTGCATTGTTACGCTGTAATTGGTTGATTTTGTAATATTTGGTGCGGTCGATGTAGCGATTTGGGAAGAGATTAATTAAATCCTGATAGGTGTGAATACCCAACTCTGAGCGCAATAAATCGGCTCGGTTTGGTCCAACTCCTTTGAGGTAATCAATAGGTGTTTGTAAATTCACACTCATAACTGCGAATTTACCAAATTCTTGCAAAGCTGTAATTCTAAAATTTTGTTATTTCTAGAGGATAAGGTTTAGTGTTTGTTTTAAAAGCTTTACTTTGGTCTAATCCTTGATTTAATTGAGCTTATGAAAAGATTATTGGTATTGTTTCTTCTGTTCATTTCGGTGTTTTCTAATGCACAGCAAACGGAGTTTGTAGATTTTAAAATTGGTTATGTAGAGCTAGACATGCGTTTCGATAAATTAGATAGTATTCGAGGTGTTATGCAATATACGTTTGATATTTTAAAGCCAATTGATTCTGTTTTTTTGGATGCTAAGGGTGTTGCGTTTAAAAATGTGTTTTTAAATGAAAACAAAATCGAATTTTATAACGATGGCAAGAAGCTTTGGATTATAAATAACTTTGAGGTTTCTTCAAATAATAAACTCTATTTTCAGTTTGCTTCTAATCCCAAAAAGGCTCTCTATGTAGTTGATAAAGAGAATTCTTATCAGGTTTGGACTCAAGGTCAGGGAAAATACACAAGCAATTGGTTGCCAAGTATAGATGATGTTAATGACAAAATTATATTTGGTCTGTCTGTGGCTTCTGATAAATCTTATGAGGTTATAAGTAATGGTGTTTTGGATCAATTCTATTCTCAAGAAAATGATAATTTGTGGTTTTTTAAAACAAAACACCCTATGTCTAGCTACTTGGTTGCTTTAGTTATTGGTAAATACAACAAAAAGACAGAAACCTCTAAAAGTGGTATTCCTCTAGAGTATTATTACTATCCAGAAGATTCTTTAAAAGTTGAGCCAACCTATCGTTATAGTAAAAGAATGTTCGACTTTTTAGAGGAAGAGATTGGGTTTGCGTATCCATGGCAAAACTACAAACAAGTGCCAGTGCATGATTTTTTATATGCAGGCATGGAAAATACAAGTTGTACCATTTTTTCGGATGCTTTTATGGTAGATGATATAGGTTTTAATGATAAAAGCTATGTAAATGTTAATGCTCATGAATTGGCGCATCAGTGGTTTGGTGATTTGGTAACGGCTACTTCTGGTGAACACCATTGGTTGCAAGAAGGCTTTGCGACATACTACGCCTTGTTGGCAGAGCGCGATATTTTTGGTGATAACCATTATTATTTCAAATTATATGAGTCTGCTGTAGATCTTGGACGACAAGATTTAGCTGGTGATGGTACATCGCTTCTCAATCCAAAATCGAGCAGCTTAACCTTTTATCAACGTGGTGCTTGGGTGCTTCATGCGTTGCGTAGCTTGGTTGGTGATGAAGTGTATAAAAAGGCTGTTAAATCCTATTTAGAAAAACATCAGTTTAAAAACGTTGAAACTTCAGATTTTATAAAAGAAGTAGAGCGTTTTTACGGTAAATCACTAAATACATTTGTTAATGTTTGGATTAAGCAAAAAGATTTTCCTGTAGATGCAGCTTTTGGTTTGTTGCAGGAACAGTCTACGTTTATCAATGAATATATTATGGTAGATTGCCAGGCAAAAACTTCGAAATGTGAAGACTATTTAAAGTATTACGTATCTGACGAGGCAAAGGTTAAGGTGATTTCTCAAATGCCAGAATTGGTAACAAACGATACGTTTAAGCATGGTTTTAAAGTAAGGCAAGCAATTTCGCAATACGTGAGACAAATACCAAAGGAATTAAAGGATGAATACGAAACCTTGCTAGATGATAAATCGTACATCACCATAGAAAATGCCTTGTATAATCTTTGGACGTCGTTTCCTGAAGAACGCGCAAAATATTTATCTAAAACCAGAAATGTAGTAGGTTTTAATGACAAGAATGTGCGCTTGCTTTGGATTGCTTTAAATCTGAATACGCCATTTTATCAAGCAGATAATAAGCAAGGCTTATTTGAGGAATTAGTGGGTTATACAGATGAACGCTATAATGCAGACTTGCGTATGAATGCTTTTAATTACCTCAATCTTATGAATGCATGCAACGATACTTGTAAGGCTAACTTAGAAAAGGCAAAATCTCATCATAACTGGAGAATGGTTAAGTTTGCAAAAGATATGTCTGAAAAACTAGAGAACAAAAAATAATGCGAGCATTAGTAATTTCTGGAGGTGGAAGTAAAGGCTCTTTTGCAGGTGGAGTAGCGCAATACCTTATGGAGCGCGAAAAACGTGATTACGACATGTTTCTAGGAACGTCTACTGGGAGTTTGTTGGTGCCGCATTTAGCATTGGGTGAAATAGGTAAGCTTTATGATATTTTTACTAATGTTCAACAGCAGGATATTTTTAGTGTGAGCCCTTTTGTGCAGCGCAAAAAAGGAGATAGGGAATATGTGTCTATCGATTTTGTGAACTCGCTATGGCAGTTTGTAAGAATGAAACGCACTTTTGGTGAAAGTAAGGCACTTCGAAAACACATTCGAAAACATTTTACGCTTGAAGAATTTCAGAAGATTAAAGCGACCAAACATGATGTTGTGGTGACGGTAAGCAATCTATCAATGAATAGGGTAGAATACAAGTCTGTTAACGATTGTTCTTACGAAGAGTTTTGTAATTGGATATGGATTTCGTGTAATTACATTCCGTTTATGTCCTTGGCTATGGTAGATGGTTATGAGTATGCAGATGGAGGTTTGGGTTGTGTAATTCCAATAAGAGAAGCGATTTTGAGAGGCGCAACAGAGGTAGATGCTATTGTTCTTGAAGCTGAAAACTTAGGCAAACAACGCGTACTCGGTAAAAACCCGTTTTCATTAATGATGAATTTGTTTGGGCACTTACTCGATCAGGTAGAACGGAGCGATATTGTTATTGGTCAGCTTGCGGCCAAAAATAAAAATGTAAAACTGAATCTATATTATACACCCACGAGTTTAACCGAAAACTCTCTAATTTTCAGTAAGCGTTTAATGGAAAAATGGTGGCAGCAAGGTTATGATTATGCTGAGAAAAAGCATTCAGATTAATTACCACATTTCTCCAACTTCTTCTTTTATAAACGAAAGTGCAGCATTGCTTGGTGCAGATTTATCCATGAGTTCGGTTAAAATGACTTCACGCAATTTATCAGCGCTATCCGTTTTCTCGTTCATATTGGCTTTTCTGATTAATTGAATCGTGGCATTTTTAGCAGCTAAAATAATGCTCCAACATTGATCGCTCACGTAGATTTGCTGGGTTAAATTATGTTCAAACTCTTGTTCAATGGTAGCTATAAGTAAATTTTCGTAATCCTCTTTATTTGAGGATGTTGGGCTTGTTCTTGTTAGTAAGCTCTGAGGTTTAATGCGTTCAAGGAAAAGAGACATGCGTTCGTAGGCTTGTAGCCTAAGCGGAAACGATTCTTTTTTTAAGTCTCTTTTTATTAAAAAATTACGTCGATTATATTCGTTTTCTACATGTTCTCTAAAAAATAAAAAAGCAATAGCTCCTGTTACAAGTGCAGGAATAGTGTACATTAAAAGATTGAGAAGTTGTTGTTCCATAGTAATCAGTAATCATTGTTTAGTTTAAGGTGTCATTCACCATTTTTTACTCCGCCAAGATACTGACAATCCTTTAAATCTTGCATAGAAGTAAAAGGAACTTTCGTTTTATGGTACATGTATGTGCTGCTGAGGTCTTTTGCTAGATTATGGTCATCTACATTAACTTCAATATCATCCATTGTAAATTGACAAGGATGTTCGTATCCAGCTGCATGTGTGATTTCTATAAACTCTTTTCTGAAGGTTTTAAAGTATTGCGCCAAACGTTCAGATTTTAACGGAATATCAATTCCGCGTTGCAACCATTTATTTTGAGTGGCAACTCCAGCAGGACAACGGTTTGTATGGCAAACTTGTGCTTGAATACAGCCAATACTCATCATGGCTTCACGAGCCACATTAATACAATCAGCACCCATTGCAAACGCCATTGCTGCTTTAGCAGGGAAACCAAGTTTCCCACTTCCTATAAATACAATACGATCAGTAAGATTCTTATTCTTGAACAGTTTATACAAATCTCCAAAGCCATATACCCAAGGTAGTGATACGTGGTCAGCAAAACTTGGAGGTGCAGCTCCTGTTCCGCCTTCGCCACCATCAACGGTAATAAAATCTGGACCCTTATTTGTTTTTAACATGATATCAGCAAGTTCTTCCCATTGGTCTAGCTTACCAATGGCTGCTTTAATGCCAACTGGTAATCCTGTTTTATCAGCAATCTCTTCAATAAAATCAACCATTTCCTGTACTGTAGAAAAAGCAGAATGATTAGGTGGAGACAATACATCTTTACCAACTTCAACATGTCTTATTTTAGCTAACTCTTCTGTGATTTTTGCACCTGGTAGAACTCCACCTTTTCCAGGTTTAGCACCTTGAGAAAGTTTTACTTCAATTGCTTTTACAAAAGGATTATCTTCAACAAGCTTCACCAATTTTTCCATCGAGAAATTACCATTATTGTCTCGTACACCAAAGTAGCCTGTACCAAAATGGAATATAACATCTCCTCCGTGACAATGATAAGGGGACAGTCCTCCTTCACCAGTATTGTGGTAAGCGTGCGCAATTTTTACACCTTTATTTAAAGATTCAATAGCTCTGGCAGACAAAGACCCAAAACTCATCGCAGACACGTTAATTACAGAAGCAGGTCTGTAGGGTTTTCTTCGTTTGTTGTAAGCTCCCATGACCTTAGCACAAGGTAAAAAGTACTTGTCTAGTGTATTTGGATGGTTTTCACCAGTTTTAAAAGGAAACATAGCATTATTGATAAATATATGCTGATGTGCATAGATATCTCTATCTGTTCCAAAACCTTCGTAATTGTTTTCATTTTTAGAAGACGCATATACCCAACCACGTTCTATTCTATTAAAAGGTAATTCTTCTCTGTTATTTGCCACAAGATACTGGCGCAATTCAGGGCCAATACTTTCTAACCAATACCTTATATGACCTACTAATGGGAAATTATGTACTATAGTATGCTTTCTCTGAGTGATGTCTTTAACAAAAATTATTGCTAAAACAATCAGAACCCAAGCCCACCAAGAAATATTGCCTAAGAACTCTAAAATGGAATCCATAATCTGAAATAAATTTGCACTAATATATTGAAAATAGATTATATAAAACTCTTGATATTTTGTTTATAATTATTAGATTTTAAATATGGAAAAGCCTAAGACAATATGTATTTTCACGGTTTGAAAAAATGAAGTCTTGGAAAAGTATCTCAGTCAACTTAACGACGCACAATTAGCACCTACAATACAGAAAGATGGACCAATGATTGTCATTGCTGGTGCAGGTTCTGGTAAAACACGTGTACTTACATATCGCATAGCTTATTTAATGAGTCAAGGAGTAGACGCCTTTAATATTTTGGCATTAACCTTTACAAATAAGGCAGCACGTGAAATGAAAGGTAGAATAGCTGATATTGTTGGTAATAGTGAAGCTAAAAACCTTTGGATGGGTACGTTTCACTCTGTGTTTGCTAAAATCCTTCGGTTTGAAGGACATCATTTAGGTTTTCCAAGTAACTTTACCATTTACGATACTCAAGATGCACAAAAGCTTATCGGTTCTATTATAAAAGAAATGGGACTCGATAAGGACATCTACAAAACCAAGCAGGTTTATGGTCGTATTTCTTCATATAAGAATAGCCTCATTACAGTTAAGGCCTATTTTAGAAATCCAGAGCTCATGGAGGCAGACGCAATGGCTCGCAGGCCGAAAATGGGAGAAATCTACAAAGAATACGTTGACCGTTGTTTTAAAGCAGGTGCAATGGATTTTGACGATTTGTTATTAAGAACTAACGAGTTGTTGACGCGTTTTCCTGCAGTTTTAGCACAATATCAAGATCGTTTTAGATATATTTTAGTGGATGAGTATCAGGATACTAACCATTCGCAGTATCTTATTGTTAGGGCCTTGTCTGATCGTTTTCAGAACATTTGTGTTGTAGGTGATGATGCGCAAAGTATCTATGCCTTCCGTGGTGCTAACATTAATAATATCCTTAATTTTCAAAAGGATTATGACGATGTAAAAGTCTATAGATTAGAGCAGAACTACCGTTCTACAAAGATGATTGTAGGAGCTGCCAATTCTGTTATAGAACACAATAAAACCAAGCTTGATAAAATTGTTTGGACAGCTAATGATGTCGGAGAGCAGGTCATTGTGCATAGAACTATGACAGATGCAGACGAAGGTCGCTATGTGGCTAGTACTATTTGGGAAACCAAGATGAATAAGCAATTACAGAATAGCGATTTTGCTGTGCTTTACAGAACAAATGCACAGTCTCGTGCTATAGAAGATGCTTTAAGAAAGCGTGATATTCCATATAGAATTTATGGCGGATTATCTTTCTATCAACGTAAAGAGATTAAAGATGTAACGGCTTATTTACGTTTAATTTTAAATACTTCAGACGAAGAGGCTTTAAAAAGAGTTATTAATTATCCAGCAAGAGGCATTGGTCAGACTACAGTAGATCGTTTGGTTGTTGCGGCTAATGCTACAGGAAAGACTATCTATGACATTATGAAAGATATTGATAGTGTATCTATCAATATTAATAATGGTACCAAAAACAAGCTAAAAGACTTTGTGACGTTGATAGAAAGTTACAAGGTTATGAACCAAAATGCCAATGCCTTTGAATTGGCAGAACACGTTACTAAAACCAGTGGTCTTATACGTGAGTTAGGCAAGGATGGTACACCAGAAGGCGTTACCAAAATGGATAACGTTCAAGAATTATTGAATGGTATTAAAGATTTTGTTGAAGGGCAGATAGAAGTTGCGGATAGCACAGGTTCTTTAGCAGAATTTTTAGAAGATGTAGCTCTGGCAACAGATTTAGATGGTGATAAAGGCGATCCTAATCATGTGGCTTTAATGACTATTCACTTAGCAAAAGGTCTAGAATTTCCTCATGTGTTTATTGTTGGTATGGAAGAAGATTTATTTCCAAGTGCCATGAGTATGAATACCAGAAGTGAGCTTGAAGAAGAGCGTCGTTTGTTTTATGTAGCATTAACGAGAGCTGAAGCACAGGCATACCTTACCTATACAGTATCGCGCTATCGTTGGGGAAAACTAATTGATGCGGAACCAAGCAGATTTATTGAGGAAATTGATGATGAGTTTGTAAACATTACAACTCCATTAAAAGAGCAACGCTTCAACCCAATGTTGGATGCTTCAATTTTTGGAGATGTAGAACCTAATAAGGTGCGTTTTTCAAAACCAAAAACTCCAAAGTTTAAAAAGAAAGAGACCAAGAAACCAGAGAAATTTCAAATTAGTACTCCAAAGAAGTTAAAGCCAGTAAGTCAGACCAATACTGGAGCTAATTTATTTGACACCAAATTAACTGTTGGTAATATTGTTAACCATCAGCGTTTTGGTAGAGGAGAAGTACTTAAAATTGAAGGTGCTGGTGGTGACTTAAAAGCCGAAATTAAGTTTGAAGGAGGGACAACTAAAAAGTTGCTTTTGCGTTTTGCTAAGCTTGAAATTATTAGCTAATCATTTCACCATACAGACCGAATTGATATTACCGTCATCATCATATTCTTTCACAGAATTTGCAGGATCTGTAATCCACTCTCCATCGACAATAAATTTATAATGGTGTTTTCCGCCAGATAAACTTTTGTTGTAAACCCAGCAATCATCCACTTTTGTCATTTCACAATCATCTTCAGTCCAATCATTAAAATCTCCGCTAAGAATAACAGTTTCAGCATCTAGATAATCACAAAGTTTGAATGTTATATTTTTCTGTATATCAATTACTGAATTGTAACCACCGTATTCGTTTTCAACCTTTGAAGGATTTTGAGGATCTGTAACCCATAAGTTTTTATCAATAATAAATTTGTACTGATAAATATCTGGTTTTAATTGCAAGGTTACTTCCCAACCATCTTCTGTTGGTTTCATTTTAAAACCAGTTTCATCCCAACGGTTAAAAGTACCACTGAGAATAACTTGTTTTGCGCCTTTATAGCCTTTTAGTTTAAAGGTAACATTACCATAGTCTGTTGCAAAAGCACTGTAAAGTTTAAGGTTGTAGGTCATTAACCTATAGCCTCTATAATCTCTGGCATCTACAATATTTTCAAAATCGTCAGAAGGCTCTGCCCAATGAAACCCATTGACAATGAATTTAAACTCCCAATCAAAATCTGATGTAAAAATGGAAAGATCCTTTTTTAATTCATATATGGAGTCACTGACTTTGTTCATTTTCCATTTGTCATTGTCTCTTGTCCAATCATTAAATTCGCCAGATACACACACATAATCTATATTATCTCCATTGTTTTTTATGTTAGGATAGTCGTTAACATTGAAAATAAATGTGAGATTATCGCCTTCAATCTTGTAACCCTTTTTGTTTTGGGAATAAATGTTGATGGTTAAAAATAAAAGACCTAAAAAAGGTAGTAATATCTTGTTCTTTGCTGTCAAGGTTCTGTAATAGGATAGGCTATAAAGTATAGCTTCTTTTTCCTGTAATTGATTATTGTTCTCTTTTGCATGAAGAATTCAAAACCTAAAACACCATCTAAATTAGTACCGAATGCAGTATTCATTTTTCTCAAATTGGTAAGCACTGTTTTCATAGGGCCAAAGTAAATTGAATCATTCAATTTTACTTTATACAATTTCCCTGCCAAAACCTTTTTTTTCTTACCACTGGCACCAGTAAGTTTTAATTCTCTGCTTGGATAAAAGTAATCTAAAATTTCTGAATCTAGGTTTTTATTAAGCTGATTGTATTCTGCAGCTGTGTCTAAACCAAATTCTACCTTTTTATCACCAACATAAGCATCTAATATTATTGTATGCTTTTTTAGTTTAAAATCTATACTGTCTTCAATAGTTTCTGCATAGACTTTATCAGAGAGTTTATTTCCTTTTTTGTCAATTCGGGTGAAGGTTAGCTGGTTAAGGTGCATGTCTATAAAGATTTCAAAATCTTTAAGAACGCTGTAGCCAATAATGCCTAAAAGTTTAATCCTTTTGGTTTTTTCTATATGCGATAAATCGATAACATCAGCATTCAGTTTTTCTAGGTTTATATCGTTTATGCTTAATAAGTTAAGGTGTCTTTCTTTAACGTCTTCAATATGGTCATTAACTCCACTTTTTTGCTCACCATTGTCACCATATTTTCGGGTAGGTTTAAAATGAACACTGTTTAAAATAAGTGTTTCAGAGCCAGTATCTATAATAAAGTCGCCAATTTCATCAAGAATTTCTACTTCAACAACAATAAGTTGATCTATAACCTTAAAAGGTATACGTGTTGTAGAAGCGTTAACAAATTCTGCTTTAGTAAAAAAGAAAGGAGGAACATCCTTTACAGGCTTATCTTCGGCTGCAAAAATATATGCAGAGAATAAGAGTGCGATGATTATTTTGATTGATTGATGCATACTATATAGACTAAAATTAGGATTAAATGTTACAGTCTGGAAAAAGATTATAATTTTTTTAGCATTTATATGTATCTTTAATTTATGGCAGAATTCATTAAGATATATCCAGAAAATCCAAATCCAAAAGCTGTTCAAAAAGTTGTTGAGGTTTTAAAAAGAGGAGGTTTAGTAATTTATCCAACCGACACAGTATATGGTTTAGGCTGTGATATTACTAATATTAAAGCACTAGAGCGTATTGCACAGATAAAAGGTGTAAAGCTCGAAAAGTCTAACTTTTCTTTTGTTTGTGAGGATTTGAGTAATCTTAGTGACTATGTAAAGCAAATAGATACGGCTATTTTTAAAATTTTAAAACGTGCTCTACCAGGTCCATATACTTTTATTCTGCCAGGATCGAAAAGTTTGCCTAACCCTTTTAAAAAGCGAAAAACGGTAGGTATTAGAGTACCGGACAACTCAATAGCTTTAGCTTTAGTTAGTGCCTTGGGCAACCCAATAGTGTCAACATCTATAAGAGATGAGGATGATATTATAGAATATACCACAGACCCAGAATTAATTCTTGAAAAATGGGATAACTTAGTTGACATTGTCGTAGATGGTGGCTACGGAGGAAATGAAGCTTCTACAATTATAGACCTTTCAGGTGATGCTCCAGAAGTGGTTAGAGAGGGTAAGGGGAGTTTAGATATTTTTTAGTATTGTTTTTGCTTTAGCACTAATTGAATAAAAAAGAACAAGCGAAACAATTCCGCAAACTAAGAAACCAATAAATAAAGGAGTTACCGATTCTTTTACAAAACCTCCAATATAATTAGCAATTGGTACGGCCATTACTGTAGATATAAAACCATTTAGAGCAGAGCCAATACCAGCAATATGTCCCATGGGTCCCATAGCTAAGGCACGAAGATTACCAAACAGAAAAGCTACGCTGGCAAATTGTAGCATAAAAAAGCCTATTAAGACTTCAATACTAGGATTTCCAGAAAAGCCAAACAAGATAACGTAAGTAAGAGAAATACCTATAAATGAAAGTAAAGCAATATTAACAAGATTTCTCATACCAAAACGCATTACTAAAGCACTGTTAAGGTAAGTAGCTAAGCCAATAGTTACAGCTAAACTCGCAAAAATATAAGGGAAGTATTCTCCCAAATCATATTGCACTTGAAATATTTGTTGTGCAGTACTTAGATATACCATGAAAGAGCCTGTAATTAAACCAGAAAATAAAGTATAAATCACAGCAGGTTTAATTCTAAAAAACTCTATAGTACCATTCTTAAATATGGCAGGTCTAAACGTTTTTTTATACTTTGGTTTTAGGGTTTCTTTTTGTCTTTTCCAAAACCAAAACATAATCATTAATCCAAAAGCTAAATTGAAGGTGAATATAGACTTCCAACCAAAATGTAGCATTAAAAACTGACCAAGCATAGGGGCAATAACAGGGACCAAAATAAATGTCATTACCACAACAGATAATATTTTTGCCATGTGGTCACCACTATAAGAGTCTCTAACAATGGCAATACTCATGGTTCTTGGTGAGGATAATCCAACGCCTTGCAAGGTTCTTCCTAAAAGCATCATCTCAAAACTTTTGGTTGTAATGCAGATGTAAGACGCAATTATAAAAACAAAAAAGCCAACATATACCATAGGCTTTCTTCCAAAACTATCTGAAAGCGGACCAAAAGCTAACTGTCCAATACCTAATCCCAGAAATATAGTTGTTATTAATTTTTGATTTTCTGTGTCACCCAGACTACCAATATGTGCTCCAATTGTAGGAAGTGCAGGTAATACGGCATCTATAGATAAGGCTACAATAGACATTAATGCAGCCATAAGCACAATAAACTCTAATTGAGATCTGTTTTCATTTTGCATAGGGCAAAAATAAGTCAATTATTATCTATTTTTGAAGAGTAGCTATACTATAACGCAACATTAACATTCAAATAACTAATACCATGTTAACAGAAACTTTACCAAAGTTATTCAAGAGAGATTTAACCAAATTAAAAGAAGAAATTCAAGCCTATAAAACCAAAGAAAATATTTGGGTCGTAACTAATGAAATTTCTAATTCGGCAGGTAATTTAGCGCTTCATTTAGTAGGTAATCTAAATCATTTTATTGGAGCTGTTTTGGGTAATACAGGATACGTAAGGAAAAGAGACTTAGAGTTTTCTTTAAAAGACGTTCCGGTGACTGAAATAATGAAGCAAATAGATGCTACAATTAGCGTTGTTGAAAGTACGCTCAGTAAGTTAACAGAAAGCGATTTGCAAAAAGAATATGAAAGAAACCCTTTTAAGGATAGCATGACGACCGAGTATTTTCTATTGCATTTGTCAGCGCATTTAGCATACCATTTAGGGCAAATAAATTATCACAGACGTTTATTAGATTCGTAAATATGAAATTTGAAAATTTTAAAATAAGACTTCTTCAGCCAAATGAAGGTGAAGCATTTTTTAATCTCATAAAAAATAATAGAAGTCGTCTCGAAGATTTTTTTGCTGGTACAATTTCAAAAACAAAAACATTGGAAGATACACTTTTGTATTGTGAAGAAATTCAGGAAAAAATAAAAGATTTTATCTATTTACCTTATATGATAACAGATACAAATACCAATGAATTCATTGGTCTTGTTGATGTAAAAAATATTGATAAAAATTTACCTAAGGCAGAGTTAGGATCATTTATAGATAGACAATACGAAGGAAAAGGTATAGTAACCGATGCAACTCAACTTGTAGTAGATCATATTGTAAAGGAGTATAAATTTATTAAGCTACTTTGCAGAGCTAATGCCAGAAATAAAGGTAGTATAGCAGTAATTCTAAAAAATGGTTTTGAGCTAGAAGGTACTATTCGAAGAGATTACAAAACGACTAAAGGAGAAGTGGTAGATCTAAATTATTATGGAAAGGTGTTTGATTAAAGGATTTAGAGCAAATTTCCCATCGTTTTAAGACCATAATCTTCATAAGAAATTTAAATGTTTTATATACAGATTGTTAAGAATTTGTTCATAAAAATTTTGACTCTTTTTTCATTGTTGAATTTTCAATCAAACCCCAAAAATTAACTTTTATTTTGAAAATAATTACTTAAATCATCGATTTTTTTGATGTTTGTCTAACGTTACCTCAATGTTAATAAAAGTGTTAAAAAAAATGAAATTTAACTCTGGAAAAAAGGAGGAATAAATTAGATATTTGACTTCGTCCAAATATTAATCTAAATACATTTCCTCATGCAAATAACACATATCCAGAAGCGGGATTTTTCAACAAAACCATTCCAGTTAAACAAAATTACTAATGCAATTCTAAAAGCCATGACTGCTCTAGAACATGGGAGTTTAGAGGATGCAGAGCGTATTTCTCAGAGTGTTTTAGAGGTGTTATTAAAGCAAAAAGAAAAAGAGCCAAAGTATGTGCCAACAGTAGAAGAGATACAGGACGGTGTTGAAAATGCCTTAATGGAAAACTCCTTTTTTGATGTTGCTAAAGCATACATACTTTACAGAGATGAACAAGCAAGAAAACGTAAGACAAACATCTTTGAAAAACGAATTAACCTTAAACCTTATGAATATCCCGATTTGTATGAATATGTGCCCGCAATAAGGCATTCGTATTGGATTCATACGGAGTTTAATTTCACAAGTGACATTCAAGATTTTAAAGCAGGATTATCTGATGTTGAGCGAAGTGCAATTAAAAACACAATGCTTGCTATTTCTCAAATAGAAGTTGCAGTAAAATCATTTTGGGGAGATATCTATCACAAAATGCCAAAACCAGAAATAGGTTCTGTTGGAGCAACATTTGCAGAAAGTGAAGTAAGACATCATGATGCATATTCTCATTTATTGGAAATTTTAGGTCTTAATAAAGAGTTTAATGACTTAAAGAAAAAGCCAGTAATAATGCGTCGTGTGCAGTATTTAGAAAACGCTTTAAAGAATTCTAAAAGTGAAGACAACAGAGCTTATGCAGATGCCGTTTTATTGTTCTCATTATTTATTGAGCATGTATCTCTATTTTCTCAGTTCCTTATAATAATGGCATTCAACAAGCATAAGAATGTATTAAAAGGTGTTTCTAATGTTGTAGAAGCAACATCTAAGGAGGAGCAAATCCATGGTGATTTCGGAATAGATATTATCAAAATCATCAAAAATGAAAACCCAGAATGGTTTGATGAAGATTACAATGTAACAGTTCAGGATATGTGCAGAGAGGCCTTTGATGCAGAAAGTAAAATTGTGGACTGGATTTTTGAGAAAGGTGAAATAGACTTCTTACCAAAAGCCGTTGTAAACGAATTCCTTAAAGATAGATTTAATAGATCTTTAAATAGTATTGGAATAGATACAATTTTTGATACTGACGAAAAATTATTAAAAGAAACTGAGTGGTTTGACGATGAAATTATAGGAACCAAACATGGTGATTTCTTCGTGAAACGATCAATCAACTATAGCAAAAGAACCCAAAGTATAACCAGTGATGACCTTTTTTAAAAATGATAGAACAAAACCAGATTAATAGCGCAAACCAAACAGAAAATAAAACAGAAAACGAGTTAATAAATGCAAGAAAAAAGTCGTTACAACAAATAAAAACCAAAACTGATGGTGACTTTAGTTGGTTAACAGACCATAGCCGTAAATTTTTAGCTTCGGGTTATTTAACAGAAGGAGTATCGGCAGAAGAACGCATTAAAGAAATTGCAGATAGAGCAGAGCATATTTTAGGAATTCCTGGTTATGCAGATAAGTTTTATAACTACATGTCTCTAGGATATTTTTCACTATCATCACCAGTATGGTCTAACTTTGGTAAAGAAAGAGGTCTTCCTATATCTTGTTTTGGATCTCACGTAGACGATGATATGGGTAACATTTTATATACCCAATCAGAAGTTGGTATGATGTCTAAACTAGGTGGTGGTACATCGGGTTACTTTGGTAAAATAAGACATCGTGGTGCTGCTGTAAAAAATAACGGTCAGGCTTCTGGTGCAGTGCATATTATGCAATTGTTTGAGTCTATGGTAGATGTTGTGAGTCAAGGATCTGTGCGTCGTGGTCGTTTTTCACCTTACTTACCAATTAGCCATCCAGATATCATGGAGTTCTTAGAAATAGGAACAGAAGGAAATCCAATACAGGAGTTAACACATGGTGTTACAGTTACTAACGATTGGATGCAAGAAATGATTGATGGTGATGTTGATAAGCGTACGGTTTGGGCAAAAGTACTACAAAGAAGAGGTGAGATGGGTTATCCATACATCTTCTTTACAGACAATGCCAATAATGGTGCAGCAGATGTGTATCAGGACAAAAAGATGCCAATCTATGCGAGTAACTTATGTACAGAGATTATGTTACCTTCTAATGATGATTGGTCTTTTGTATGTTGTTTATCGTCATTAAACGTGTTGCACTACGAAGATTGGAAAGATACTGATGCAGTTGAGACTATGATCTACTTCTTAGATGCTATAATCACTGAGTTTACTGAAAAATTAGAACGCTATAAGGACTCTCCAAACAGAGATGATCAACAGACATTCTTATTTATGGAGCGTGCATATAACTTTGCTAAAGATAACAGAGCTTTAGGATTGGGTGTTTTAGGATGGCATTCTTTATTACAATCTAAGATGTTAGCATTTAACAGCCAAGAAGCATTTAATTTGAATAGTGAGATTTTTAAAGTTATAAAAGAGAAATCTTATAAAGCATCTGAAGAATTAGCTGCTCAGTTTGGAGAGCCAGCAGTATTAAAAGGATATGGTAGAAGAAATACAACGTTAAACGCTGTGGCACCAACAACATCTTCTGCATTTATCTTAGGACAAGTGTCTCAAGGTATTGAACCAATTTGGTCTAATATTTATGTAAAAGATATTGCAAAGATTAAGACAACGATAAAGAATCCATATTTAGAAGCGTTTTTAGAGTCTAAAGGCCAAAACACTACTGAAGTATGGAGAAGTATTAGAGATTACGATGGTTCTGTACAGCATTTAGATTTTATGACAGAAGAAGAGAAGGATGTCTTTAAAACTTATTCTGAAATCGATCAAATGGATATAATCTATCAGGCAGCTAATAGACAAAACCATATAGATCAAGGACAGTCAGTGAACATTATTGTACACCCAGATATGTCTGTAAAAGAGATTAACAAAATCCACGTTACAGCATGGAAATTGGGCTTAAAGTCACTGTACTATCAGCATAGTATGAATGCCGCTCAAAAGTTCAAACAAAAGAAAGAGTGTGCAAGCTGTGAAGCATAGATTTTTAGACTATTGAATATAAAAAAACCCGATTTCTCAATCGGGTTTTTTTATTGGTATAACTAAAAATTATAGTGGAATATTCCCATGCTTACGCTTTGGTTTATTAATTTCCTTATTCTCTAGCATACTAAAGGCTTTAATTAATTTTCTTCGTGTATTTTTTGGTAAAATTACTTCATCAATATAACCACGCTCTGCAGCACTGTATGGATTAGCAAAAAGTTCTGCGTATTCTGCTTCTTTTTCTTTCCATTTCGCTTCAGGATCTTCTGCAGCAGTAATTTCACGTTTAAATATAATTTCAGCAGCACCTTTTGCGCCCATCACAGCAATTTCGGCATTTGGCCAAGCAAAGTTCATGTCGGCACCAATATGTTTAGAGTTCATTACATCATAGGCACCACCATAAGCTTTTCGAGTAATAACCGTAACTCTTGGTACAGTTGCTTCACTAAAAGCATATAATAATTTAGCACCATGTACTATGATACCGTTCCATTCTTGATCTGTTCCAGGTAAGAAACCAGGTACATCTTCAAATACTAACAGCGGAATATTAAAGGCATCACAAAAACGTACAAATCGTGCTGCTTTTTTAGAACTATTTACATCTAATACTCCTGCTAGAAACATGGGTTGGTTAGCAACTATTCCTATGGATTTTCCACCAAGTCTGGCAAAACCTACGATAATATTTTCAGCATGGTCTTTATGAATTTCATAAAACGAATCAGTATCTATAACACCTTCTATAACACTATGCATGTCGTAAGGTTTGTTAGGATTATCCGGAACGATTTCAGAAAGATTGTCTCTTACTTCGTCTTTAAGTTCAAAGACTAAATCTTGTGGTTTTTCTCTGTTACTTTGTGGTAGATAGCTTAAAAGTTTTTTAACGTCCTCAAGACATTCTACATCGTTTGAAGAGGTCTTGTGTGCAACACCAGATTTGGTAGAGTGCACACTTGCACCACCAAGTTCTTCACTGGTTACTTCTTCGTTCGTTACCGTTTTTACAACATTTGGACCTGTTACAAACATGTAACTGGTATCTTGTACCATTATTGTAAAGTCTGTCATTGCAGGTGAATATACAGCACCACCAGCACAAGGACCCATGATAGCAGAAATCTGAGGAATAACACCTGATGCTTGTACATTTCTGTAAAAAATATCGGCATAACCACCTAGAGAGCGTACACCTTCTTGGATACGTGCACCACCAGAATCGTTAAGACCTATAATTGGAGCACCAACATTAACAGCCATATCCATGATTTTGCAAATTTTTTCGGCATGTGTTTCAGATAGAGAACCTCCAAATACCGTGAAATCTTGTGCAAAAACATAAACTAAGCGTCCATCAACATTACCATAGCCTGTAACGACACCATCACCATAAAACTTTTGATCTTCCATGCCAAAGTCTTTGGTTCTATGAGTTACTAAAGCACCAATTTCTTCAAAAGAGCCTTCATCTAACAAATAAAGAATACGCTCTCTAGCTGTTAGTTTTTTCTTTTCATGTTGCTTATCTATTCGTTTTTGACCTCCACCTAATTTAGATAAGGCCATTTTTTCGTTAAGTGTTTTTATTTTAGAACTCATAGTATCTTAATTAGGTAGTCTTAATAATTTTTGGTCTTCCAGATATTGCTTCAAAGCTAATTTGGCAGCAATTTCTGCTTCAGCTTTATGTTGCTCTTCTAAAAGACTAGGTGAGTAGTATTTTTTTACAAAATGAGTGTCGAAGTTTCCACTTCTAAACGCATCGTGCTCACAAACAAAACGACCAAAAGGTAATGTAGTTTGTACACCTTTAACGTGATAGTTATCAATTGCTTTTATCATAAGCTCAATAGCTTCTGCTCGTGTTTTGCCATAAGTGATCAATTTAGATAGCATTGGATCGTAATAGATTGGTACGTCCATACCTTCTTCAAAACCGTTATCTACACGAATATTTTCACCAACAGGTAATTGATAGACTTCCAAATTACCAACACTTGGTAAGAAATCATTCATAGGATCTTCGGCATATACACGAAGTTCTAAGGCATGACCATTAATTTTTAAATCTTCTTGTTTAATGTCTAAAACTTCACCACGAGCCACTTTAATCTGAAGCTCAACTAAATCAACACCAGCAATCCATTCAGAAACAGGATGCTCAACTTGTAATCTAGTGTTCATTTCTAAGAAATAGAAATTATGGTCGGCATCCATTAAAAATTCAACTGTACCAGCACCAACATAATCACAAGAACGTGCTACGTTTATTGCTGCTTGTCCCATTTTTTCTCTTAATTCTGGAGTTAATATGGCAGATGGAGCTTCTTCTACAACTTTTTGATGACGACGTTGCACAGAACATTCACGCTCAAAAAAATGAACAATATTGCCATGTGTATCTGCCATAACCTGAATTTCGATATGTCTTGGAGAGGTGACGTATTTTTCAACAAAAACAGAACCATCACCAAAAGCAGAAGTAGCCTCACTAATGGCACGCTTCATCTGGCTTTCAACATCTTTCTCATTTTCAACAACACGCATTCCTTTTCCACCACCACCAGCAGCGGCTTTTATGAGTATAGGTAGGCCAATTCGTTTTGCAATATCAACGGCTTCTTTTGGATCCGTAACAGCATGGTCTACGCCAGGTACCATCGGAATATCGTAATCTTTAACAGCATCTTTAGCTGCTAATTTGTCTCCCATCATTTTTATGGCTTTAGAACGTGGACCAATAAAAATAACATCATTTTTTTCGCATAACTCAGCAAAATCTGCATTTTCACTTAAGAAACCATAGCCAGGATGGATACCATCGACATTTAATGATTTTGCGACTTCAATAATTTTATCACCTTTAAGGTAAGATTGGTTAGATGGTGCAGGACCAATGCAAACGGCTTGGTCTGCATATTTTACATGCGGTGCATTTCTATCGGCTTCAGAAAATACAGCGACTGTTTTTATTCCCATTTTTTTTGCAGTTCGCATGACACGAATTGCAATTTCGCCACGATTGGCAACTAATATTTTTTTCATTTTATTCGAATTCGATTAAAAGTGCATTTTTTTCAACAGTGTCTCCTTGATTGACTTTTATAGATTTTATAACTCCATCACGAGGTGAGTTGATAACATTTTCCATTTTCATAGCTTCAAGAATTAATATTGGGTCATCTTCTTTTACTTCTTGCGCTTCTTTCACATTAATCTCTAGAATTAAGCCAGGCATTGGAGCTTTAATATCGTCTACTTTTTTGGAAGCACCGATTTCAAAACCTAATGCAGCAATTTGCTGATCTAAGGCATCGTTAATAACAACATCATAAGTGTTGTTATTCACTTTAACGCTGTATGTTTTTTTGTTGAAGTTTGAACTAACAATGTTAGCTTTAATAGAACTGTTGTTTTGAAGAATATGATACTTATTTGTTGAGGTTTCAACAGCATCAAGTTGGTCTACTGCTTCTTGGTTGATGTCAAACTCATAAGAAGCATTAACTTTTGCTTTATACATATGTAGAGGTTTATTAAACTTTGGCTAAGTTATATTTTAATAGACTTCTAAAATATGAAATAAATCAGGTTTACAGAAAGACTTTAAGTGATTATAACATTTTAATGATGTAATAAAATATGTTTTTAATCGGTTTTGAAAGTTGAATTGTCTTGATGACAGCGTATGGCTTTTCTTGATAAAATAACACCAACAATTAAAGACACAAAAGCACCAATAGAAATACCAGGAATAAATCTTATGAATAGGAAGAAATCATACGCACCATGAAATAATACAGCTAAAAATAAACCAGCTATATTATATTTTATTCTGTTGTTAGAAAACTTGGCTAAGCCCATAAAATAACCCATTAACACTCCAAAAGTTGCATGAGCAGGTACAGCTGTAAATGCTCTAAGAATAGCGGTTTCGTAGCCTCCTTGTAACACATACATAATGTTTTCTGTGCAAGCAAAACCCATGGAAACCATAACTGCGTAAATGATACCATCGTAAGGCTCGTTAAAGGCTTTTTTGGGTTGGGCAAAATATTTTACGATAACATATTTACTAAATTCCTCAGAAAGTGCAACAACCACAAAAGCCTGAATAAATTGCTGCCAAACACTGTATTCATCTGTAATAGGAATAAATCGTCCTGTAATAAGATAGAGAATGGTTACGATGAAGATACTAACAACTGCACCAAAAAGAAAATTAGCAATTAAAAGTCCTACAGGTTCCTTTTCATATTTATCATGAAAATAAATGTATATGATTATTGTTAATACAGGTGCAACAGCACAAAGAATTAAATTCATAGTTCTAATTGGGCTTTAATTGCATCTAAGATAAAATTATAATACGATTTGTTGGTTGGTATAAAGTGATTGTTTGTTTCACTTTGACTTAGCAAAGCCTCAAACTCATTAAAAGTAACGAGTTTTAGAGCCTCAACCTCTTCTTCTTGTGGTTTTAAATCTGTTAGATTTACTTTTAATTCTGCAATATAAACCTGATGAAATTCATTATCTTGAATAGTGCCGTTAGCATACGAACTTTCATAAAGTTTTGTGCCTATTTTGGTTAACTCATCAGCGTGTAATGTTAAACCAAGCTCTTCTTTGGTTTCTCTAAGAGCAGCTTCTATAAAGGATTCACCAGCATCTATATGTCCTGCTGCCGAAACATCCCAAAGTAATGGGTGAATTGCCTTTTTATGAGATCGTTGTTGTAGAAGAATTTCACCATTTTTAGTGTACAGCCAAAGATGAATGGTATTGTGATACCACCCGTTTTTGTGTGCCTCAGATTTAAGAGCGGTTTTTCCTGTTGGTTCACCACTAGCGGTGACTATATCTATGTATTCATCCATATAAAAAGATTCCCACTTTCGTGGGAATTTTTGATTATTTAAAATAGCTAAATGTTTCTCCGTCTTTTATTTTTAGAATCGTTTCGTAAATGAGTTTTATCACATTTTCAACATCATCTTTATGAACCATTTCAACAGTTGTATGCATATAGCGTAACGGCAAAGAGATGAGGGCAGAAGCTACACCACCATTGCTATATGCAAAAGCATCGGTATCTGTACCTGTAGCTCTAGATAATGCAGCACGTTGAAAAGGTATTTTCTTTTCTTCAGCAGTATCTGTAATTAAATCGCGTAACTTCTGCTGTACAGCAGGAGCATAAGCAACCACAGGACCATCACCAATTTTCGCCAGACCTTGTTTTTTAGGATCTATCATTGGTGTTGTAGTGTCGTGTGTTACGTCAGTAACGATTGCTACATTTGGTTTTATAGTTTGAGTAATCATCTCTGCACCACGTAACCCTATTTCTTCTTGAACCGAGTTGGTAATGTAAAGCCCAAATGGTAATTTCTTTTTGTTTTCGTGAAGTAATCTTGCTACTTCAGCAATCATAAAACCACCCATTCTATTATCTAGTGCTCTACAAACAAATTTGTCTTTATTTAGAATATGGAATTCGTCTGGGTAAGTAATTACACAACCTACATGAACACCCAATTTTTCAACTTCGTTTTTGTCTTTTGCACCGATATCTATACAGATGTTATCTGGTTTTGGTGATTCTTCTTTTGAGCGGTCTCTAGTATGTATGGCAGGCCAACCAAATACACCTCTTACGATGCCCTTTTTGGTATGAACATTTACAATTTTACTAGGTGCAATTTGGTGGTCGCTACCGCCATTTCTAACCACATATAACAAACCATTGTCTGAGATATAGTTAACATACCAAGAAATCTCATCGGCATGACCTTCTATAACGACTTTGTATTTTGCCTTTGGATTTACTACTGCAACAGCAGTTCCGTAGGTATCTGTTATAAATTCATCTACATACGGTTTTAGGTAATCCATCCATATCTTTTGCCCATCCCATTCGTAACCTGTAGGTGAGGCATTATTTAAATATTTTTCTAAAAAGTCCATCGACTTTTTGTTGAGTAATTGCTTTTTAGCCATTGGTAAAAATTTTCCTTAAAAATAATAATATTAATACGAATTTAGGGTTAATGGAAGTAATAATTGTTAATTTTGAATTCCCTGAAATTTGTTCTTTGGAACGGTTTTAGATACCAATTTCAATATGAAATATATAACCTATATAGCTTTGTTGTTTTCAACGTTGATTTTTGCTCAAGAAGATCCTGTAGAGCAAGATTCTACCGTTGTACATTATATGATTATTGAAGGGGATTCTATTCCGGTTACTGAAGTTGAATTAGATGAAGTGTTGATGCTTCCTAATCTTAGTTTTAAAGATAGAAATGCACGTATTAGATATATAATCTTAAGACGAAAAACACACAAGGTATTTCCGTATGCAAAATTAGCGGCAGAGCGTTTAGAAACTTTGCAAAAGCGCTTAAATCAGTTGGAGCGAAAACGTGATAAAAAGAAGTATGCTAAAGTAATACAACGGTATATAGAAGATGAATTCTCGGCTGAGTTAAAAAAGCTCACAAAAACCGAAGGGCAAATATTGGTAAAGCTTATACACCGACAAACAGGCAAAACTACTTTTGAGCTCATTAAAGAATTGCGGAATGGTTGGCGTGCCTTTTGGTTTAATAGTACCGCAAAATTATTTAATATTTCCTTAAAGGAAGAGTTTAATCCTTTAGCAGTAGAGGAAGACTATTTAATTGAAGATATTTTACAGCGTGCCTTTCAAAATGGGCAATTAGAAAAACAAGAGCCAGCATTTGAAATAGACTATTATGCCTGTGTAAATAAATGGTCTAAACCAAAAAAGAAGTCTAATAAACCAGAATAACTAATGCGTACACAAACCAAACTAGAAGAACAACTTAATGCTTGGTCTCATGGTATTGGTGCTGCTCTTGGGATTGCTGCATTAGTTTTGCTTATTGTTTATTCAGATAATACTAAACCTTGGAGTCTTTTTAGTGTTATTGTTTATGGTATTTCTTTAATTATTTTGTTTTTGGCATCAACATTTTATCATGCGGTAAAAGGGGAGAAGCGTAAGCATAATTTTAGAATTGTAGACCACATAAGTATCTATTTGCTTATTGCCGGAACTTACACTCCTGTACTTTTAATTGCATTAAGAGATAGCCTTGGTTGGCCATTGTTTTGGGTAGTTTGGGGAATTGCTGCTTTTGGACTGGTGTTAAAACTCTTTTTTACAGGCAGGTTCGAAATCTTTTCAACACTATTGTACCTTGTAATGGGATGGCTGATTGTTTTTGATTTTGCTAACCTTTCTAATGCTATTGGACCAACAGGTGTGTTGTGGCTATTTGCTGGTGGCTTAGCGTATACTATTGGTATTGTTTTTTATGCTATCCAGAGAATTCCTTATAATCATGTTATCTGGCATTTATTTGTTTTAGGAGGTGCTATTTGCCATTTCTTTATGATTTTTAATCATGTGATTTAAGATTCTTTTTTAATGATTTTGGATATGGTGTAAGTGCTGGAATGGTTTTTATTTCACCTCTATTGGTGTAATGGTGTAACCAAGTTTTTTAAGTTGGCTTATTAAGCCACAGTCGAACATTAAATGACTTAAACCAACAGCAATAAAGCAGTTTTTTTGCTTTAGCATATTGCTAATAGACGTCATCCACTTGTTGTTTCTGTCGGTAAGTATAAGTGTATTTGTACACGTTGTATCCAGCTTATAGTCAATTTGCATTTGAGAATACCAATCTGTTTCTTCACAGGAATTTGAATTTTCAGTTCTAATCTTGTTTATAATGTTGGCGAGTCTCCTTTTGTGTGTTCTACGTGGCATTCCTTCTACATCTTTATTAATTAGCTCTATTTGTTCTTCGGTAGTTTCTAATCCGTAAAGTGCTATATCCTGTTCTGTAGCTTTAGAACTTATATAATCATCTAAAGATAGAGAAGTGTCATTTGCATTTTTGTTTAGGCATATCTGTTGCTTAAAATATCGGTTAAGAAATGTATACATTTCTGTTGGTGTCATCTTTTTATAATCTGTAGGACTATTGGCAAATAGATCTTCAACATAAGCTAGGTCTTCTTTAACTAGATATTTATTCCACTTTACTTCTGTAGTTCTTTTGTTTATAATGTCCTCAGCCATTTTTCCTTGAATATTCAAGTTTTCCTTTATCAATACATCGCAAGACTTTAATGCTTGATTAGCTTTTGATAATGAGTCAAAAAACGTTTTTCCAAAAGCATGATGTGTTCCAAATAAATAAGAAACGTTTTTATGATCTGTGGAAGTTACTTTAAACAATATGGTGTTAAAAGAGGAGCTAGAATCTATTTTGGTTTTATTTTGACATGTTGCAATTTGAAACGAAAACAACGAAATGAGAAAAAGAAAATTAAGGACTTTGATTGTTTTATGCTGCATAAGATTTTTTTATAGTTTCAATTCCTAACAATTAAAAATCGATTCTTAAATTTAAGAAAATCGTTCTGGATTATAAACACATGCTATTGTCTTTTAATGTTGTTTAGATTCAGAGTTTATATAATTAATCGAACGCCACCTAATTGTTCTATCTTATAAGGGAATTTGTTGCCTGGAGAACCAATGAACATAAAGTTGATTGGGATGTTCCATTGGATAGAAAGTTGCTTAATGAGCTCAGGGCCAAAAGTTCCCTCTAATGCTATGAATTCAATTTTAACCTCTGGATATTCCCTGTCGAGTACTTCAATATCTGATTTAAGTCGTTCAGGAATTGTTTCTCCTTCTTCTATAACAGAAACTACTTTCAGTTTTTTAGTATGTTCATTTTTACTGATATAAAGCATTACTTTATTTAGAGTGGCAACATCATCATCCTTAGTAAAAAACACAAATTCTTGAGAGTTAATGTCTTCAATTAGCCTCAGGATATTGCGATTAATTTTTCGCACACCTTTTTGAACAGGTTCAAACAAATATTTAATTAATTCTAAGATAGCTCTCAATAGCTTTGTTCTATTGAGCATTACCAATACAAAAAGGAACGTAGGTATAAAATACTCTAAGAAAACTCCTAGATAAGGAGGATTCATAATAGCGTTTCCAACTATTGCAGTTATTACTGCAATAATAGCAAGAATAATTGCTATGGGTGAAGCTTTTATAGGTCTTGGCAGTTTAGAACGTCTTAATTTTAATAAGATATTACCAAAGCCAAATAATGTCATAACCAATAAAAATGAAATGGTGTAAACGCCTGCTAGAGCACCTAATTCACCTTTAGTAATCATCAATATGGAAATACACATTAAGAAAAACATTATCATTATGCGATAAGAGCTACCTCTATTGTTTTTCTTTAATAGGAATTGAGGTAAAATACGGTCTAGTGTCATTCTTTCCAACAAACCACTTACTCCAACATAAGAAGTTAGTACAGCTCCGCTCAGCACCAATGCAGCATCTATTGAAATGAGTGTAGACAACCAATTTCCTCCAACACGTCCTCCCATAAAAGAAAGTAATGCTTCTTGATTGGTTTGCACATCTGGTATTGCAATAATTGCCAATGCTAAAAAAGCCATAAGTGGATTGAATACACTTACAACAACCCACATATTTCTTAATGTTTTAGGAAAAACACCATCACTTTGTTCTTCAACAAAATTGGCAGAGCTTTCAAAACCAGAGATCCCCAACATAGCAGCAGCAAAACCAAAGAATAGGGCTTGTGTTATACCACCTTCAACAGGTTGTGAGTAATTATCAAAAAATATATCAAAACCATTTTGAAATAAATACCACCCACAAAACCCAGCTAATAATGTTAAGGAGACTAGGTGAGTTATAAAGATGACAATAGCAACTTTAGAAGATTCTCCTATACCTAAAATGGTTAATCCCATAAATATTGCCAACAAGACAATAGTAGTTATAATGACAGGTATTTCGTGCCATATGCTATGAACATAATGCATAGCCTCACTCGCTGAAATTACAGCAGTTGCCATATAAGATAATAAAGTGAGAGTAGCAGCTAAAGAGGCTGTTGACTTACTGGTTGTGTTTAATAAAGCATTGTATGCACCACCATTAAGAGGTAATGCTCCTACGACTTCACCATAAATTTTTCTGAATAAAAATAGTACTCCAGCAACAATAAGTAGAGCAAGCCAAGCATATTGCCCTGCGTATATTATTGCCAGTGCAGAAACATAAAGACAAGATGAGCTAATATCATTTCCACAAATTGCTGTGGCTGCTAGTTCGCTTAATTTTTTTATTGGTTTTTGACTCAAGTGATTTATGTTTTTGATTTACAATAGTCTGTTAAAACTATCATTATTAGGATTAAAGTTAACGATTTTCCATTTAGTATGGATGTTTGTCAAATTATAGGTTTTCTTCTCAAAATGTAATTGTTACACCCAGTCCAAATTCTCTTCCGTTATAAAAAGGGATAGCAATGCCATTTGTAACTTCTTTGTCTTTAAAAATAGATTTTTTTATAAATGGATGTAGCCAATAAGCAATTTTAGTACTCAAAATTCCAATTCCAGCTCCTGTTGCTACATCGGTTAACCAATGTCTGTTGTTATACATTCTAAAAATTCCGGTTCCAGTAGCTATTAAATAACCTGAGATCCCGTACCAAACAGAAACGTCTTTGTATTCTTGATATAAAAATTCTGCACCCATAAAAGCTGTAGCAGTATGTCCTGAAGGGAACGAATTTTTTGAGGAACCATCAGGTCTTTCTACATTGCCTGTATGTTTTAAAATATTTACGGTTCCACCCATAATTAAATAAGCTGTTCCTAATATAATTGTTCTGTCTTTAAAATTGTTCTTGCCTTTGTTTCCAAAAGCATTTAGCGCATACACCGATAAAAATGGACTATATTGAGAAAAATCATCTATTGTAAACTTAGAATCGATATGTTCATTAAACTCATTTTGAGTGCTTTCATTTAGTATTTTTAATGAATGATTTTCAAGACCAAAAACTCCATATCCAATTAAAACCGTTGGAATTATAAGAGATTCATATTTAAATTTTACAGTTTTTTTGTTTGCTAATGAATCAATTAAAGTATTCTGTCCTTTAGCTTTAAATATGCAAAAGAGTAAAAAAAGAAGGATTAATGTTCTATTCATCTGGTATATATGGCTTTCATTATTTTGTCTTAACTTCCGTTAAACAAGCTTCAAATAAAGCTATGTAGATTTTATGAGAACTAAGTGTAATTCTTTAATTAACTTTTACATTGGGTTAAAGCCATTCTGTAATACGTTACAGAATGGCTAAAACAATTAACTAATCAAAAAAAATGAAAACAACTAGTTCCAACCACCACCTAAAGCTCTGTAAAGTTGCACTTTACCATGAATTTGTTTTAACTTGGTTTCTATCAATTCCATTTCGGCATCCAAGACTTCTTCTTGGGTCAGGAGAACTTCTACATAATCGGCTTTAGCAAATTGAAACAAACTATTAGCAATGTCAACCGACTCTTCTAATACTTTTACTTCTTGAGATTTGGTATCTACACTATGGGTGTAATTATCGAGTTTTGCCAATTGATTCAACACATCTGTGTAGGCTTGCAAAAGGGTTTTTTCGTAGGTGTACGCCGTTTGTATTTGCATTGCTGATGCCATGTTAAACTTGGCTTTAATTGCTGCTCTATTAACCAATGGAGCCATTAAATCTCCAGCGGCATTAAATAATAACGATTTAGGTTTAAATAAATAGCTTGGGTCAAACGCCTGATAGCCTAATCCGGCTTTTATATCTAATCTAGGATAAAAATTAGCCTTAGCAGATTTTACATCCAATTTTGCCGCTCCCATTTGTAGTTCAGCCTGTCTAATATCTGGGCGATTTTCTAGTAGTTGAGATGGAATACCTGCTTGCAAGCTATCTATTTTAAGATTCATAAATGAGTTTGAGTTTCTATTCAATTGTCTCGGATACGTACCAGTGAGAAAATGTATTCTATTTTCAGTTTCTACTATTTTCTGCTTAATGGCATATTGTTGGTTCTGTGTGTTGAGCAATTGAGCTTTAAATCGATTAACCACCAATTGATTAGATTTAGCATACTCCTTTAATTGCTTAACTTTTTCGTAGGCCTCGGTTTGAATAGTAACGTTTCTGTTGATAATTTCCAACAAATTATCTAAGGCCATCAACTCGTAATAAGATTCGGCAATTTCTGAAACCAACTGAGTGACTAAAAAGTTTCTCCCTTCCGTTTGTGCTAGATAACGCAGTTGAGCAGCATCTTTGGTATTTCGTAACTTACGCCAAATATCAACTTCCCACGAAGCTGAGAGTCCAAGTTGAAAGTCGTTTAATGGCTCTGGAAATTCCTTGCCTTCATCGATTTCTAAATTGTGTTCCACGGCGCCGTTACGTGTAAATCGCGAAGCCTTTTCTGTACCGCTACTAAGCCCTATGTCTACAAAAGGTAAATACTCTCCTTTCTTTTCAAGTACTTCATTTTTACTTATTTCAATTTCTTGCAATACAATATTAAGTTCTTGGTTATTGACCAGAGCACTGTCAATTAATGCATTTAAATATGTATCCTTGAAGTAATCTCTCCAGCTAATTTTTGCTATGCTCGTACTATCTAAAGTAGTGTTTGTAAATTGTTTTGGTATTGTATTTTCAGATTCTTTAAAAACAATTTTTGGAGCATTACAACTCCATATAACAACTCCAATACAAAAGACTATTACATGTTTTATATTTATGAAATTTTTCATCATTTTTATTTTTTTCTTCGCGCTGCTTTTAGCAGAACATTTAATTTTGAAATCTTTTTTAATAGGGTAGCATTAGAACTTTGACTTTTTACATAAGCCTCAGATAAAGACGAATGTGCCTCATCTTGAAGTAAGTTTTTACCTTCAATCATTTTTCCAAAGAAATAGTATAAACCAGGTATTACAAAAACACCTATCAAGGTTCCTAGCAACATACCTCCCATAGCCGAAGATCCTATTGTGCGGTTACCAACAGCTCCTGCACCATGAGCAATAACTAATGGGATTAGTCCTGCGATAAAAGCAAAAGAGGTCATTAAAATAGGTCTAAATCGCATTTTAGCACCTTCAATAGCAGCGTTAAACACATTTACGCCTTCATTGTGCCGTTGTACACCAAACTCAACAATCAAGACAGCATTTTTACCCAGTAAACCTACTAGCATAATCATTCCTATTTGGGCATAGACATCGTTGGCTAAGCCCATCATTTTGAGCATAGCGAAGGATCCAAATATCCCGATTGGTAAGGATAGCAATACAGCTAAAGGCAATACAAAACTTTCGTACTGAGCAGCCAAAACCAAATACACGAAGAATAACACAATTATAAAAATATAAATGGCTTCATTACCTCTTTGTGATTCATCAAATGATAAATCTTCCCATGCAATATCATAGCCACGAGGTAACACCTGTTCAGCAACTTCGCGTATAGCGTTAATAGCATCACCAGTAGTATAGCCATCGCCTGGTAACCCTCTAATTGCTGCTGAATTGAATAAGTTGTATCTCGTAATTTCGTTTGGCCCTTGTGTTTTCTTTATTTTCATAAAAGAAGAATAGGGCACCATTTCACCATCTTCATTTTTGACAAATAGAGACGTTAAGTCTGATGGATATCTACGGTACTCGGGTGCGGCTTGTGTGTAAACTTTGAAGAATCGCCCAAAACGAATGAATCCTTGCTCATAAGTACTACCAATTAGGATGTTAAGATTTTCCATAGCTTTACCAATAGAAACACCCTTTTGCATTGCCGATTTATTATCAATTTCCAACTCATACTGAGGGTAATTAGCAGCAAAAAAGGTAAACAATCCTTTGAGCTCTTTGCGTTTTTTAAGAGCGGCAAGAAATTCTTGGTTTATTTTATCAAATTCTTGATAGTCGGTTTCACCACCTGACTTATCGAGTAAACGCATCGATATACCACCTGAGGATCCAAAACCTGGTACTGCTGGTGGTTCAAAATATTCGATAATAGCACCTAAATCTTTGGTTTCTTCCTCTAATTCTTCCATTATTTCATGAACGCTGTGTTTACGTTCTGACCAAGATTTAAGATTTATAAGACATGTTCCCGCATTTGATCCACGACCCTCAGTCATAATCTCATAACCAGCCAAAGAGGTCACCGATTCTATATCTTCATATTCTTCAGCGATTTTCTGTAATTTTTGTGCAACACTATTGGTAATCTCTAGTGTAGATCCTGGAGGAGTTTGGATAATGGCATAAATAGTCCCTTGGTCTTCGTTAGGTACAAAACCCGATGGTAGAATTTTATTTGTATACATAATTCCCGCTAAGAAAATTGCTAAAATTCCGAAGGTTACTATCCTACGAGCTATGATTTTGTTTAGGACAGCAACATATCGACCAGTAATTTTTTCAAAGATTCGGTTAAAGCCATCGATAAATTTATCAAATAATGATTTTTTACGTTTGCCGTGGTGATTTCGTAATATCATTGCACAGAGCACAGGCGTGAGTGTTAAGGCTACAATACCTGAGATTAATATTGAACTTGCCATGGTTATGGAGAACTGTCGATAGAATACACCTACCGGACCACCCATAAATGCAATAGGGACAAAAACCGAAATCATGACTAAGGTAATAGCGATAATTGCACCACTTAACTCACCTAGTGCCTTTTGAGTGGCTTTATAAGGTGTTAAACTCGGGTCTTCTTCCATTTTGGCATGAACTGCTTCAACAACCACAATAGCATCATCTACAACAACACCAATAGCAAGCACTAGTGCAAATAGTGTTATTAAATTGATGGATAATCCAAACATCTGCAACACAAAAAAGGCACCTATTAGTGATACAGGCACAGCAATAATAGGTATTATGGTAGAGCGCCAATCACCTAAGAATAGAAACACAACTAAAGCAACTAAAATAAAAGCATCACGAATGGTATGCACTACCTGTTCAATAGATGCGTCTAAAAATTTAGAGACATCATAGCTATATTCGTATTTTATTCCTTGGGGAAAATCTTTTTCGAGTTCTTTTAGTTTTTCCTTTAGATCTTCTATAACTGTACTTCCGTTACTACTTGGAGTTTGTTTAAGTACAATAGAGGAAGAAGGGCGACCATCTAAATTAGAATAAATATCAAAAAATTCGCTTCCCAATTCTACTTCTGCAATGTCTTTGAGTTTTATTAGCTCACCTTCCTCATTCCTACGGATGATAATGCCTTCATATTCTTCGGGTTCGTTATATCTACCTTGATATGTTAGTACGTATTCTAGTGATTGGGCTGTTTTTCCTGAGCTTCGCCCTAGACGTCCAGGACGTGCAATGATGCTTTGCTCTTCCATAGCTTCTAAAACCTCTTCGGCAGAAATTTTATAGGCACGCATTCTGTCAGGTTTTAGCCATACACGCATGGCATATTTTCTCGAACCTAGTATTCGTGCCTGAGCAATTCCGTTTATACGTTGTAATTCAGGAACTATTCTTGTGTAAGCATAATTATAAAGAAATTTTTCATCGATGTCCTTACCGTCTTCACCGTATAAATCCACATATAACAGCATACTTGGTTGAACAGGTGTAATTACCACACCTTCTCGCTGAACCAGTGGTGGTAAATTAGGCATAACTTGATCGACTCTGGTTTTTACACGGACTACTGCTTGGTTAGGGTCTGTACCAGGTTCGAAAATGATGCGAATAGTTCCTTCTCCAGCACTAGTAGCATCTGAGGCTATATAACGCATTCCTTGAACTCCATTGATAGAAGTTTCAAGGGGAATCAATGTAGATTTAGTAAGCACGTCAGCACTTGATCCAGGGTATGCCACAAAAATGTTTACTGTAGTTGGGGCAATTTGTGGAAATTGTGAAATTGGCAATTGATTAATGGCAAGAAGTCCTGTAAAAACAATCATTACAGAAACTACTATAGCCAAAACTGGCCGTTTTAATATATTTTTAAACATGTGTTCTGATTTTTGTTAGAAAATGAAATTACTCTGCATGCAAGTGTAAATTCTCTATGACTGACGTAGGATCTACTTTTTCGGCTTCAATATGGTCACCATTTTGAACTTTGCGTAAGCCCTCTAGAAGGAAATTATCATTTAATTTTAATCCTTCACTTACAAGAAAAATATGGTCTAATTCTCCTACAATTTTCACCTCTTGAGAATTTATTTTCCCTTGCTCATCTACCAGAAAAACAAATTTTTTGTCTAAAACTTCGAATGTTGCTTTTTGAGGAATCATGGTAACATTATTTAACTCTTTTGGCCAGAGAATGTTACCGGTTTGCCCATGTCTAAGCACTCCTTTTGGGTTGTTGAAAGTTGCTCTAAAGGCTATGTTACCAGTAGTATTGTTGAAATCGGATTCAATGGTTTCTATAATGCCTTCTTCTTGAAAGATTTGCTGATTGGCTAATTTAAGATGTACATGATCTTTTTCGGAATTTTTGTCTTGCATAGCATAATCTAAATATTCCGCTTCAGGAACATTAAAATACACCCACATTTTACTATTATCAGAAAGGGTCGTTAATAATTCGCCTTCATCGAGTAGACTACCTAGGCGAACATCTTCAAACTTCCCTACGATACCATCAAAAGGGGCACGTATTTCTGTGAATTTTAAATGTGTCTGAGCGAGTTGTAATTCAGCATTAGCTTTTTGAAGTTTTGCTTTTGCTAGAACAGCTTCATTCTGAGAAACTATATTTTTATTGGCCAAGGCTTTGACATTATCATATTCTGCTTTTGCAAATTCTACTTCAGATGCAGCTCGTTGTGCTTCAGCTTGATAGATGGTAGGTTGAATTTGAAATAATAACTGGCCTTTTTTAACGTGTTGACCTTCATCGACAAATATTTTTTGAAGATAGCCTTTTTCTAAAGCACGTAATTCAATATGTTGAAATGCATGAATTTGAGACACATATTCTTGATTAATTATAGTGTCCTTTTGAATAGGGTTTGTTACAGGAAAGGTTATAGATTCTTCGTGTTTTTCTTTTTTTGTTTCGCAGCTTGTGAATGCTAGTGTAAGTAATACTGCAAAAACGGTTACAATAAATTTTGTTTTCACTTTTTCTGAAATTTTTATAATTTGATGTAGTTATGTTATTGCATCGATTTTATAATGCAATACGGTATGGAAGACAGCCTAAGTAAAAATTTTAATTCTACTTAGATGCAATAAATCAAATTATAAAAACCTGAAATTGGAGGAATAACCTTTCTTTAGGTCTAGTTATTGTATTGGGTGATCGGAAAACACTCTTTTCTAGCTCTTTTGAAAAATTTTCGAAAAGAAGTGCATTAATAAATGCAGTTGCAAATAGAATATCAGAGTCTGATTTTGTTTTAATAGTAGACTCTTCATTCTCAGATTCATCAATTTCTGGTACTTCAGCATAGTAATCCTTATCAGACGTTTGATGAATAGGTAAGTATTGAAATGAACCAATGCCTTGATCTTGTATATACTCATTTGAGTAAGTATGACTATGACCAACAGAATTAGCTGCATTTGCATTGTAGCTAGATAATAAACCCAGCAGCAATGCTAATGTAAAATACAGATATGTTCTAAAAGAATATTTCATTTCAGCGGTCAAAATTATTGCAATCAAAACACATTAACAAAAAAAAAGGTAATTTTTAATCTTAATTTAAGAATCCTATCACTTAAGATGCTTTTATAATATCCTTGTATTCTTCAAAGAAAGTTTCAAACAACATCATGTTGGTGTTAAAGAATTCCATAACATCACGCCATGTGTTTTTGTTGTGTATAGACACTTTTTGTTCTAAAGGAAGGTAAATGCGCGAGATTTCTTTGCCGTTATCTAAATAGTATTCTTCTTCATAAATAGCATCTGGTAAGTAATCTGTATGCAAAATGTTTTTTAGTGCTTCTAGTTTTTCCCAGCAATTAATGCGGTTTTCGAGATCGTCTTCTAAATCTAAGGATATAAGAGCATTTTTTGTGTCGAAATGAAATTTAAAAGATAGCCCTTTAATCTTAGTATTGTAAAGCAACCACTTTCTTGGAAATGATTTTCCAAAACTAGTCCAGAATTCCTGACGCAATAACCGACTTTCTTCTTTACTAAACATCTATATAAAGTATGCAATTAATACACCTAAGCTAATAGCAATTAGCTTGGATAAATTAAACTTATGTCCATCTCCCGTTTCAAACAAAATTGTAGTAGAAATATGTAAAAAGATACCAATCACTAAAGCGTTAATACTCATAAGTAGGGTAGTGCCTATAGATGTTGCATTAGATACCAATGTACCTATAGGTGTCATTGCTGCAAATACCAACATAAAACTTATAGCCTGAACTTTTGTATACTTTGATTGTAATAAAAAAGATATTAATAGTGCCGCAATAGGTATTTTGTGTACTAAAACACCATAGACCATATCGTTATGTTGATGGATAGGAAAGCCTTCTAAAAAACTGTGAATACATAAGCTGATAAACAATAACCATGGAAAAGCAGTGTCTTTTTTATGTATGTGAACATGACCATGCTCAGCACCTTTAGATAAAAACTCTAAAATAATCTGTAGCATGATACCACACATTATAAAAAGACCGGTTTTTTTGGCTTCTAAATGCTCATAGACTTCTGGGAGTAAATCAAAAAGTGTGAGTGCCAATAAAAATGCTCCACTAAAAGAAAGTAGCAATTTGGTGTAAATTGATTTTTGCTTTTTGGTTAAAAAGGCAATGGTAACACCAATAATTATAGCATATATGGGAAAAAGATACTTGTTCATTTTATTTAAAAATCATAATCAAACGCTCAGATGTTTTTGGGTAGTATTTACCGAGTTTATAATCTCCAAAAACATCTAATAAATGGACACCAGCTTTTTCAAACAAAGTTTGAAAGTCGACTAAGGTTAATGCTTTTACACGTTCTTGAAATTGGTATAACTCACCATCAATTTCAAAACTAATATCTTTAATAATATAGCCGTCTTTAATGCTTCTTTTTTGATGAAAATCTATGCCTTCAACCGTTTTTATATCCTCAGCAACTAAGTTGTCGATTACATAATTAACGTTCATAAAATCGATGACTCCAAAGCCATAATCATTTAATTCTTCTTTAATAGAAGCAATAGTTTTTAGGTTACAACTCTCATCTTCAAAATAACCAAAACTAGTGAATAGGTTAAAAACAGCATCAAAAGTTTCTGGATAAGGTTTGGTCATATCGTGTACAACAAACCTTAGCGTGTCATTTTTAAATTGGCTAGCGTGTTTTATACTCTGTTCAGATAAGTCTATTCCGGTAACATCAAAACCTAGTGTATTTAAATAAATAGAGTGTCTGCCTTTACCACAAGCCAAATCCAAAATTTTTCCACCCTCTGGAATATTGAGGTAATTGGTGAGATTATCCATAAAAAGCTGTGCTTCAGCATAATCTCTGTCTTTGTATAAAATATGGTAGTATGGTGTATCAAACCACGACGCGTACCATTGTTTTGTAGAATTTGTCATAACATATTACGTCCTGCAAAAATAGTTTAAATTTGCAATCTATTTGACGTGTTATATGGACAATAATTTCAAAATGGTAGCCAAAACCTTATTTGGCTTTGAAGATATATTAGCTAAAGAACTCACCCAACTTGGTGCAATGCAAGTTGAAAAAGGTGTGCGAAATGTAAGTTTTGTAGGTGATAAAGGCTTTATGTACAAAGCCAATATGGGACTTAGAACAGCTATTAAAATATTAAAGCCTATAAAATCCTTTAGAGTTGCCAGAGAGGAAGATCTATATAACAACGTAAAAAGTATTAAGTGGGAAGATTACTTAAAGTCTGATGGCTCTTTGGCAGTAGATGCCACAGTACATCACAGTATTTTTACACATTCCAAATACACAGCTTTAAAAACTAAAGATGCTATTGTAGACCGTTTCAGAGAGCAAGACGGAAACAGACCAAATATCGATTTACGCTTTCCAGATTTAAAGATTAATGTGCATATAGACCGTCAACGCTGTACTATTTCTTTAGATACTTCGGGCGAATCCTTACATAGACGAGGCTATAAAACAGCGACAAATATTGCTCCAATAAACGAAGTTTTGGCTGCAGGACTAATTATGATGAGTGGTTGGGATGGCCAGTCAGATTTTATGGATCCTATGTGTGGTAGTGGAACTATTTTGGCAGAAGCTGCTATGATTGCATGTAATATTCCGCCAAATTTAATGCGTAAGGAATTTGCTTTTGAACGTTGGGAAGATTGGGATGTAGATTTATTTGAAAAGATAGAAGAATCGCTTTTGAAGAAAACAAGAGATTTTCATCATAAAATTATTGGTTATGATAAGTCACCTTCTGCAGTAAAAAAGGCAAAGGAAAACATCAAGAATGCACATTTAGATGAGTTTATTCATATACAGCACGAAGATTTCTTTAAAACCCAAAAAGCTGGTACATCTAAGCTTCATATAGTATTTAATCCTCCGTATGGCGAGCGTTTAGAAAATCTTAATGTAGAAGAGTTTTATGGTAATATTGGAGCCACGTTAAAGCATGGTTATCCTAATACAGATGCATGGTTGGTAACGTCTAATCTTGAAGCTTTAAAATACATAGGTTTACGACCGTCTCGCAAAATAAAAGTATTTAATGCCAAGCTAGAGTCGCGTTTAGTTAAATACGAAATGTACGAAGGTAGCCGAAAAGCTAAAAAGCAAAACGATTAAAGTTCTTTTTGTTCATCAGGATTACGACCTACTTGTGTTTTTGGGTAGGTGTCAAACAAATCTTTTACCAAACCATTTATATAAGGTTTAAGTTTTTTGTCTGGTTTGTTGAGTTTACACAATACAGAAGCATGCCATAAGACTTTGTTGGTTTCAAAATCGGCAACATAAACGATTAGTGTTTCTTCTTCGTAAGTTTCCTCGTGTATGGTACAACTTTCCCAATATTCTAAATCTTTAGAATGCTCACAGTTTTTAAACTCTACGGTTTCTTCACGGATTAAAATTCTGAAACCAGCTTGTAATTGTGGATGCAAAACATTGGTTTTGTGTGCTTTATTTTCCATTTCTACAGCCACAGCATCACCAATGGTTTGTCTTACCATATCGTTGTCTAGTTGTGGATAGTTAAGATGCTCTACTGTAAAATCTTCAATACAGAGTACATAGGTATCGTATTGGTTAAAGTCTACATCTAAGTTGTAATCGTACACCACTTCGCTAGTAGCAGCACAATTAAAAAGTAGAAGTAATAAAAATCCCGAAATTATTGAATAAACTCTCATGACACAGTAATTTAGAATGTTCTTAAAGTTCTAAATTCTAGGTCAGAAATACTATGATAATTGTCAAGTTTAAGAGAGTGCTATGGTTTTCTAATAATCCAGATGTCTTGTGGTACCCAAGATTTAGTGTCAGAAGTGAGAACCATGTGTTCTAAGACTGTTGTGGCTTTAAATAAGTCTTCTACAAATGCTTTTGGGTGAAATGCTGCATAAGTTCTATGACCTTCTTTAATACTGCCTCTAACGACTAATTTACCTTTGTTGTAATCAGAAAGTTCTGCTTCGGTAAGTTTAATTTTAAAGTTGTCTCCATGCATGGATAACAGCATAATACCATTGGGTTTTAAAACACGAAGTAACTCATTAAACCAGTTGTAATGCATCTGTTCTGAGAGGTGTGTGAAAATTGAAATACCATAAATAATATCCATAGAATTATCTTCGTATGGTAATTTTGCTTCCAATTCATTTTTGTTAAACTGAATATTAGGCAGATGCTTAGAACACCAATCAATGGAGTTTTTATTGTAGTCTGTAGCAAAGAACTGGCAGCCATTATTAATTACACTTGGCATGTGTCTGATAATTCTACCTGGTCCGCAGCCCCAATCTAAAATGTTTTTATCTTTTAATTCTATGTGTTTTTTGAAATATCCTGAAAGGTTTTTAGCCACAGTTAGACCACCATTGTAATAATTTTTGTAATTCATCTGGTACGACTCGTACATTAAATAATCTGGTGGAAGCGCAACATTAGGATGCTCTTTTTTAAATTGAGCGTTGGCTTTTTTGTTTTTAATTTTTTGAATGCGAAATCTAATAAGGTCAGCAAAGTAAATAAGATTCAGTTGCCTTAATAGGTTAGATAATTTCGCTTTGTTCATTGGTTTTAAATAAAAATGTGGTGGCAAATATACTATATTGAAAAACTATTGAAGCGCTTCTAATTGCAAATTATAATCGTATTGTAAATCTTCATGAAGCACCCTAATTTTTTTCTTTAAGGCGAGTATTTGCCTTTGGTACAGATTACTTAGTGTTTTGTTTCTGTGAATAGAAGGTTTTAGATTATTGAGCTGCTCACAAAAGTAGAGTAGGAGCTCAACTTCGGTAGATTTTTCATTAGAATATCTGCTGTAAACTCTAATTTGTCTCAAAATCTTTCGGATGGTCTTTTTCATGTAGAAATAACTATCTGTATTTATGCCATCAAACAATTCATCTAACGAGGTTTTTACGCTGGCAACATAACCATCTTCATCATGTGCCTCAAATAACAGATAGGTGAGTAGTGCTTTGTTTTCTTTTTTAAACTTACCTAATCGAAGACATAATTCTAATAAATCTTCTTTTGGTAAATGCTGAAGCTCTTTTTTTATGGTAACAATAGATTCTATCTTCATATGCTAAATTTAGTATAAAAAACAAAGAAGGCAATTTGCCTTCTTTGTTTTTTACTATATAATAAGCCTTTAGTTTTTACAGTATTCATCAACAATCTGCTTTAAATTATCGAGATTGCTTAGATCAAATTCTTCATTTTTAATATCCTCTGCTAAACTTTTGCAGTCTGAAATGTATTTAGCTAGTTTTTGAGAAACTTTTTCATTTTTTCTACCGTCTATCATAAAGCCTTCTTTTTTATCTGAAAACTTTAAAACTAAAGTATCTTCTTCACCAGGCTTACTTAAGACCATGTGTCCGTTATTTTCGTAAATGACTTCATAAAAATACGAGTTGTCAAAACCAAGATTAGATGCATTAGACATTTTTAATAGTGCATTTCCTTTTGTTTTCATACCAACAAAGCATTTTTCTGTACCATCATCATTTGCACAAAATTTCACATTGTTTCTTGCAGCAAATTTTTTGGTACGCTCTCTGTTTTTGTCGTTCATATATGTAATGCTCACAAACTTTCCGAATTTGTCTATTGAGTTCATTTCGGCATAATCGCTTTGCTGCTTAGAAGGGTCTATTTCCAATTTTTCAAAAATGGCATAAATCGTTCCTTTGTATGTTGTACCATCTTCGTCTGTTACAGTACCTTCAACACCATATAAATTTATGCTATTTTCCTTGGCTACTTTAACGCGTTCATTGTGAAGTCTTGCTTTATAAGCTTTGGCTTCGTGTTGCAATTGATACCCTCTTCCTAAGAGTTCTTCAACAAAAATTTGAGCAAATGATCTTGAAAAACGCCCAGTCATCATGGTGCGAGAGCCATAATCGAATTTAAATTCTTCATCTGTATATGTTTTTGCATCTACATCTGTACATGTAGAGCATCCTTTGGCAGTACCAACAGTTATACCATCTAAGTCTTTTACAGTATAGGTATCTTGATAATAGGATACTTTACCAGCAATTTTTGTACCTCTAGAACCTCCAAATAGAATAGTACCATCGTCTTTTACAAAAGGGTTATACAATCCAATTGTTTTTTGGCGCTCTGCTTCATCAGCTTTCGCAGACACAACAGCTTTTGTGTATTTGTCACTTAGTTTTTCGCGCTCTACAGCAAAGAATTCATTTACTTTTGCCATATCTATTCCGTTAGAAGTTATGAGCTCGTATTTGTCGCTTAAAAGTTTAATAATAAGTCTTGTTACGCTAAAAGAAGTCATTAAAACTTCATAAGGGATTTCAGTTTTCTTACCATCTTCAGAAGTCATTTCTAACCATTGAAACCCTTCGAGATTAGACGCTGATAAGCCTTTGAACTCTACATCAAAAGCTTTTTCTCCTTCTAGTGTATAGAATTTATATAAGTTTCTAACATTGTCATTGACTTTAGCAACTTCAGTTTTATCAAAAGTGATGATGCCTTTTTTTACTTTAATTTTTTGCGCAGAACACAATATTGGCAAGGTGATAAGTAGCGATAGGATAATTTTTTTCATAGTTTTTTGTTGATATTGAATGGGTTATAAAAGAAAATCCGAAAGTACAACAATTGTACCTTAAGACGTTTTAAGTACTTAAAATTATTTGCAGATAAGTATTAATAATGCTTTCTTATTGTTCGTCTAACTCTGAATAGCCTGTAAACTCCGATACTCAGAACAAACGCAGATATAACGATAAGAATGATGCCATAAGATTTTAAATCCGAAAAAAATTCGAGTTTTATAATGGTAACTCCAGTACCAAGGATTACTAGGAAAGTTCTAAAATAAGCCAAAAAAGTGCGTTCGTTTGCTAGCTTTGTACGCTCTATAGCAAGCCAATCGCGAGTTATTAGCGGTTTGTTTTCGTCTTTAGTTACGTCTTGCATTTAATCGGTTCCTTTTAATAGATTAATACTTACGGTTGCTAATTCGCTATCTGGAAATTTAGCAAAATGGTTATCGTCTGGTTTTAAACCTGCTTTTTCGGCAATATTTCTAAACACATCAACTTCTACAATATATTGGTCGCTATAACCATGTGTGGCATCGTAAGCAGTAGCAGCAGTTTTGCCAATATTTTTGGCGGTTAACGAAGGGCTAATGGTGTGCAATTCTATAATCAACAAACCAAATTTATCCACGTAAGGTTTCCACTTAGTTAAATGTTCTAGTAAAGAGGCTTCAACATCGTTGTTGTTTAGTCGATTCCCTGCACTTGCATAAGCTCCTGTAGATGCGCTTATAAAATCGTATGTTTTGTTGGGTGCTTCCCAAATACGATTGTGGTCTAAAAAAGTTCTCACGTTTAGTAAATCTCGTAAATCTATGTTGTAATCTTCTTTTAGGTCAGACGCTAAAAGATCTGGTCTGCCAATATCTCCCCAAATAACTTTAGCCCAAATATCTGCTGCAATAAGATTAGCTCTGGTAACTTTTAAGGCTGCTTTATTAAAATCTGCACCAACGAGAAAGAGTGGATGGTCATCTAGCATTTTACCACGAAGTGTTTGTTGTTCAATAATATTAAAGATATGCTCAATAAATGCTCCGTTACCACAACCCATATCTAAAATGCCTTTTGGTTGAAGGTCTATAGGTCTGTTAAATAAGTTGATGATAACTTTATCGATAACCTTGAAGTACGTAGCATGAGCACCACCACTTCCCCAAACATTCATTTCGCGATGTACGTGTTTTTCAGTATCATTTGGCGACTCTGTTTTAAGTACTAATGGATTACCAAAAATGAGTTCGTCTAGTTGCAAAAAGGTTGGTAAATAAGATACGGTTACACCATAAGCGCTGGCACGTTTCGCAAAAAAGAGTCCTTTGTCTGTAAATTGATACGTGTCACGTTTCTTTTTAAACCATCCTAAATGGGCAAAAAAATCGAGAATCTTTTTAAAGCTTTCAGGATCTTTATGATATTCTTCAGCCGTAAAAGAGGCTTCCATAAAATACTTGTGAAACAATCCGTTAACACCTAATAACACAATGATAGGTCCTGCAATAGAACCTTCTATGTGTTTGTAGATTTGATATTCGATAGAACTTTCATCTGAAATATCTAAACCAAAATTGGCTTCAAATTTTTTAAAAATGCGTTCTAAAGCAATAAACGCATCGGTACTTATCATTTTTTCGGTTGCAAATCTATCGGAATAACGTAATAGGTTTACAGCATCTTCATAAAGATGTACCAAATGGAAAGCAGATTCAGACTTTTCATTGACAGCGTAGGTTATTGTATTTTCTTTGTTGTCAATGTCTTGTTTTAACCACCCTTGAGAACATAAGACTCTAAGTGCTACATTAAGGTAACCTTCATTGGCTTCAAATATATCAGAAAGTGTTTTTACAGTAATACTCTTTTTTTCAAGAATATAGTCTAAAACTTGTTTCTTGTGTAACGCAAATGCTGAAGTTGCGGTAGCAATGCCATCTAAATGACGAAAAATAATGCCTCTCAGTTGAGATTTGTCTGACTTTGTAAGCATGAAGGAAGTATTAGTACTTAAATATAAAAAAACCATCATAAAAATGATGGTTTTCGATGTGATAATATTCTTAAATGTCTTATCTCAACTTAGGATAATCTGAAGGACTTACCTCGTGCATTACATCATAAACAGCTTCAAAAATATCTTCTACAGAAGGTTTGGAGAAGTAATCTCCATCTGTGCCGTAAGCTGGTCTGTGAGGTTTAGCAGCTAAAGTTTTTGGTTGGCTGTCTAAATATTGAAATGCATTTTGCTCATTTAATATTTGATCTAGAATATATGCTGAAGCACCACCTTTGACGTCTTCGTCTATAACCATAACACGATTTGTTTTGGCTACGCTTTTTACGATATCATGGTTTAAATCAAAAGGTAATAAGGATTGCACATCAATGATTTCTGCATCAATTCCAACTTCTAATAATTCCTTAGCAGCTTGCTCTACTAATCGTAGTGTAGATCCGTAAGACACCAAAGTAATATCTTCACCTTCTTTAATGGTTTCTACAACTCCAATAGGTGTTTTAAACTCACCTATATTGTTTGGCATTTTTTCTTTTAAGCGGTAGCCATTTAAACATTCTACAATTAATGCTGGTTCATCACTTTCTAAAAGCGTATTGTAAAATCCTGCAGCCTTTGTCATATTACGAGGTACCAAAACATGGATTCCTCTAATGAGGTTAAGAATGCCTCCCATTTGAGAGCCAGAGTGCCATATACCTTCTAGTCTATGACCACGAGTTCTAACAATTAATGGTGCTTTTTGGCGTCCTTTTGTACGGTATTGTACGGTTGCCAAGTCGTCACTCATTATCTGCAATGCATAAAGGATGTAATCTAAATATTGAATCTCAGCGATTGGTCTTAGACCTCTCATAGCCATACCAATACCTTGTCCTAAAATGGTTGCTTCTCTAATTCCAGTATCAGAAATTCTAAGCTCTCCAAATTTTTCTTGTAAGCCTTCTAGACCTTGATTAACATCACCAATGTGTCCTGCGTCTTCACCAAAGACTAAAGCTTCTGGGTATTTATTGAAGACAGCTTCAAAATTATCTCTTAAAATTACACGTCCATCAACTTCTGTAGCATCGTCACTGTATGTTGGTAGAATTTCAGATTGATATTCAGCTTTAAGTTTAGATTCACTATATAAGTGAGAACTATACTTAGGTTGGATTTTTTCGATATAACTATTAATCCAATTTTGAAGTGCTAACTTTTCATTAGAGTCCTCAGAAATAACATAGCGTAAGGTTTTACGAGCCGAAGATAGTATGTCTTTTCTTAGAGGTTCATCTATAGCTTCTAAATCATTTTTTAATTTAGTGATAAAAACACTATTAGGACTTGTGTTGGCTACATTTTCTATTAATGATAAAGCTTCTTGTTTTTCTGCTTTTATCGGGTTTATAAATGAAGCCCAAGCAGATTTTTTGCCATCTCTTACAGCCTTTTTAATGTCTTTTTCTAGAGTAATTAACTCTTCGTCAGTAGCAATGTTGTTGTCAATCATCCATTGACGCATTTGTGCATTACAATCGTACTCGGCTTCCCATGCCAAACGTTCTTCATTTTTATAGCGTTCGTGAGAGCCAGAAGTAGAATGTCCTTGTGGCTGCGTTAATTCTTGGACATGAATCATTACCGGAACGTGCTCTTTTCTAGCAACTTTTGCAGCACGTTGATAGGTGTCTATCAACTCGGCATAGTTCCAACCGTTTACTCTAAAGATCTCGTAACCGTTAGTATCATCTTCACGTTGAAAACCTTTTAAGATTTCAGAGATATTTTCTTTTGTAGTTTGGTGTCTTGCATGTACAGAAATACCATATTCATCATCCCAAATACTAATGACCATAGGTACTTGTAAAACACCTGCAGCATTAATGGTTTCAAAAAATAAACCTTCACTCGTACTAGCATTTCCAATAGTTCCCCAAGCAATTTCATCTCCATTTTTAGAAAAGTTGGTGGTGTCTATGCCTTCAACATTTCTGTAAATTTTTGAAGCTTGAGCCAAACCAAGTAATCTTGGCATCTGGCCAGCAGTAGGAGAGATGTCTGCACTAGAGTTTTTCTGTTCGGTTAAATTCTTCCAATTTCCATTTTCATCTAAGCTGTGCGTAGCAAAGTGTCCTCCCATTTGACGACCAGCAGACATTGGCTCTTCTTTTAAATCTGTATTGGCATATAAACCTGCAAAGAATTGTTCTATGGTTAATTCTCCAATAGCCATCATAAAGGTTTGGTCTCTATAATAACCTGATCTAAAATCGCCATTTTCAAAAGCTTTTGCCCAGGCAATTTGAGGTACTTCTTTACCATCCCCAAAAATCCCAAATTTGGCTTTACCTGTTAAAACCTCTCTACGACCTAGTAGACTACATTCTCTACTTGTAACAGCCAATTTGTAATCATTGATTACTTCTGCTTTAAAATCTTCGAAAGTAATTTCTGTTTTTGTATTGGGATTTGTTTTCATATTGGTCGAATATTAAGATACAAATGTACTAAATAACGATCGTTTGTGCAATAGCTAAAATAAAGGTGATTTTGATTTATTCTCAATAAAAAGGTAATTTTATTGATATATGTTTAAAATAAATCAAAAAAACAACATCTCAGTAAGAATATGTTAATACCATTTGCGTCTAAAAAGACCTAGAAGCACTTGAGGGTCAACGGTAATTATAAAGCGGATTCGTTCTCCGTAGTTAGACTCTGCAATTTCCCAACCGAGATTAGAGTACACAGGGAAATACAATTCAAAATAGTCTTCTACTAAGTTGAGCCTTACTCCAGAGTCGTATACAAAATTGGCACTATCAAATTTATTCTTTACCAAGCCAATATCTCCATAGGCTTGTATGTATCTCCAGATAGATGTGCTAAAGTTAGCTGTAGTCATCCATTGATTTGCAAAAGGTGTCTCTAGCATGGATTTAAAACCACCATCGGCAATAATTAATTGTTGGCTAAACAAACCAGCAGCTTCAGATCTCCCTAAATAATTTAAATCAAATAAATAATCTGTTGGTCGGTCTAAGCCAAAACTAAAAAAATCAGAGTTTGGATCAGTGTCATTGTTAAGAAATATACCAGCAAAAAGTCTAAGATTGATATTTCGATTGCCCTGTGTTAGCTTTCTAAATTCGTAACTCATAGAAAGTTTACTAAAGTTATTAGCTAACTGTAAATCTGAGCTAAAACTAGAGAAGTTAATTCTACCTGGATTATAATGTGTGTATCTTAAGTTGAACACATTGTAATCAGGTTCGTTTATTTCAACAATAGCATTTTCGCCAACATCTCTATTAATACTCACAAATCTAGCAGTAATGTTATCTACTTGGTCTGCTCTAAAATCCTTATCATTTCTAAATCTAAAAGATATACTTGGTCGGATTCTTGTAAAGAAAGCATCTTCTGCAAATGACTGGTAGCCTGCACTTATACCATAGGTAATATCATATAAATTTTTGTTTTCTATGTTATGGGTGTAAAAAACAGCTGTAGAACCTGTTAGTGATTTAGACTTGGTGGCGTATTGTGGTGAAAATTTATAATTAAGACGTTTTTTTAGTATGGTTTTGTTGTAGACTTTTGTTCCCAATGTTAAGCCATCATAAATATTATTAAACTCTACTAAAGGCATAAAAAACACCTGATTGTAGTATGGGTCTTCAATGTCTTTAAATAATCTAAACTGAAGCGGTTTGTTGTTTAGAAACGAACCATTAACAGCTTTATAATTATCGCGCTGGTTAAACTCTGGTATAACGTTATTATAATCTAAGACAAGCTTATCGGTTTGGTCTTTAGGTAAGTTTATAGTCTTTGTTCCTTTAATGTTTTCTATCCATTGTTTACCAATTACAGAGTCGTTACTAATGCTGTACAAAGAAATAGGCATCTTGTTTCTACGCTTATTCTTTACTGTAATTTTTATAGAATCTTCTGTGGTTTCAACACTTTTAATTTTAAAATCTATCTTCTTTCGAGTATTTACATAGTCTGTAAAAAACCAATCGATATTTTTTGAGGTTTTAGAATTAAGAAATGTTTCAAAATCTGAAATTTTAGTTTTTTGGTTAAGTTTGTTCTGTTTTAAGAACGCTGTAATTATTTCAGATAAATCTATGTCGTCTGTAAATTTGTCTAAATAATTAAGACCAACTCCAGCTTTATATTTGCCAGCTATGTTAGCGTTAAATTTAATTAATGAATCTTTAGATGTTGTTAAAGGTTGGTCTCTGTTCTTTCGGGCTATTTCCATAGAGTATAGGAAATATTGAAAGTTGAAATCTACATCAGCAGCATGAAACGCCCTTATTCCCCAAACATTTGCTAATGTTCCTAATAATTTCATCTCAGGATAGTACTCTTCAACATACTTTATCATATAGTAAATTTGAAGACCTTCAGATAACCAATGTTCTTTTCTTGGGTTTAGTAATAAGATATTGTCAATATATTTCTTTAAAGCGCTTTTCAATAACTTTAATTCATATTGAAATTGGTCTGGGAAAGGTCTTAAAAAGTCTGGTAGCTGGTTGAGACCATATAAAGGATTTTTATTGTAATCTATCTCAGAAACTACAAGCCTTTTGTGTGGGTATTCGCCTAAATTTTCAGTAAGAAACCTGGCAATTTTATCTGTTAGAATAGCTTTGTCTGGTCCAGGTAAGCCTTTTTCGTTTATGTTAGAAACCAATATTAAATCGTCTGTTTGAACAGAACGAAATAAAGGAAACTTTTGAAGTGCTAAATAGGTATCTGTTCGGTCCTTACCAAAATATACTGTAGTTTGTCTTTTTGTATCTTTATTTGGGTCTGCTGATAAAAGGTCTAACTCAGAGGTAGGTCTATAGTTTATAGGATGCTCAATAGTGATCTTAACATCAGATTTAGGTATGAACAGGTCATCAAGATTTTTATTGCTATAGTAGTGCCATTGCCCATCGTAAACGGCAGGTGTAATATACCAGTATTTAAGTTCAAAATCTCTGTTCTTTGTATAGCCATAATCTGTAAATGTAGCGTCTGGTAATACTAGAATATAACTAAGGTTTATATTGTAAGATTCTCCAGGCAAAAGCACTTTTCCTAAATTAACTTTTAAAACATCAGGATGCTTGTCTAAATATTCAAAGTTAAGATTGGTTCTGTCTTTGTTATCTGTGATGCTTGTAATTAGTGTAAATCCACGTTGTTCACTGCTTGCAAGGTGAAACTTTGTGCTAAATTCCTCTTCAAATCGTTTGGCTAAAGGTGTAGATTTTGAAGAATAACTATTGTTCCAATCGTGTAAATAGATCTCATTTATACTATTGTTTGCTTCGTTTTTATAAACAATAGTTTGAGATATTGTAATAGTTTTAGTCTCTACATCTACATTAGCATTTACATCAATAAAGTTTTGCCCATACATAGATGAGCATACAAGAATAAGTATATACGATATGAGGAATCTTTTAATCAATGTGAAACGACAAATTTTAAAGGTCTTGTATTAGACTCAGGAAACCCAAGAAAGTATAAACCACTACTAAGGTTATTAATATTGAAAGTTTGTTTTTGGCTAGAATTAGTTTGAAATATTTCAACCAATTGACCAAGTTGATTATAAATATATAGTGGTTGATTTAAATATTCAGATGAATTGATATAAGTCGTTAAATTTGAGTCTATTAATGTTTTTTCTAATGCTATTTTTTGAACTGTTTCAAAGTAGTCATTGTTAGAGAGAGTAACGTCAGCTTCAAGTGAAAGCGTTACTGGTAAATGATCACTAAAATTGTGTAATGCATCTCTAAGTTCAAACGAAAATTCTGAGTTAGTATTTCCACAATCCGTTGAGTTTATAGCACTGTTGTAGCACGAAACTAAACCATTATTACCATAAACCTGAAAAGAATCTGGAACATAAGTAATATTAGCTGAGCTAAGCATATTTTCAGAAGTTAAAATAAAATCAAAACGATCGTCAAAACCACCAGTGGTACCACCAAGTCCTGTTTGGGTTCTTGTAGATTGCGTAAACACATCTACATAGCTGGTATTATTACTCCAGCTGCCAACACGGTTTGGCGGATCTACAAAAGTTATATTATTGTTAGAGCTCAAAAGTTCTTGAAATGCAGGTTCAGAAGCTGTATAAAGGTTAAGGTCACCTCCTAAAAGCACATTAGCATCCGACGGTAAAGTTTCTAAATAGGAAACTAATTCTGTGACCATCTCAAATCTTCGTTGCGAATTTACGGTTCCGCTCGAGGCTTTTAAATGGCATACTACTATGTATGCTTCAACCGGATTGGTATCTTGGTCTACAGTATTTAATCTTACTCTGTAAACATTAAAATCTCTCAAATCAGTTTGGACAATAATCTCTTCTTGAATACTAAACTTTGAACTGTTGTAGTATAACATATTCTGAAGATCGTTTTGGTCTCCAAAGCTATCGTCTGAGGTGTTAGAGACATAAGTAGCCATTTCAAAATTCTGGTTTATAGACGTTCTGGTGATATTTAGAACGTTATTGGCACCAGTGATATTATTGAGCTCACAAACCAAAAAGAGATCAGGTTGATAATCAGCTAAAATGAATGCTAGATCTTGTTCGCGTCCTGGCACAGCATCTTCTAAAGGATAATTCAACAAATTGTAGAACATCACTTTAAATGTTTCTTGGGCTGAAATTGAAAGCACATTCAATAGTCCAAGAATAATTAAGCTGAATATTTTCTTTTTCATAGCATTAAAATAGACAAGCTTCTTAGAAGTTTGGACTCAATCCATATTCTTTATAGAATTTATTTAAGATGTCTATAACTTCATCAGAGCTATCCACAAGATGAATTAAATCTAAGTCTTTAGGGCTAATATTTCCTGCTTCTAACAAGGTGTTTTTAACCCATTCAAACAAGCCACCCCAAAATTCTTTTCCAACTAAAATAATAGGGAAGGTTTCAATTTTATGGGTCTGTATAAGTGTTATAGCTTCAAAAAGTTCGTCTAGCGTACCAAAACCTCCTGGCATTACGACAAAGCCTTGAGAATATTTTACAAACATAACCTTACGAACAAAGAAATAATCAAAATCTAAGCTCTTGTCGTTGTCTATATATGGGTTATCGTGTTGCTCAAAAGGCAGTTCAATATTTAATCCAACCGAAGTTCCTCCTGCAATATGCGCTCCTTTATTACCAGCTTCCATAATACCTGGTCCTCCGCCTGTAATCACTCCATAGCCATGTTCTACTATTTTTTGGGCTACATCTACAGCCAATTGGTAATACTTGTTATCTGGTTTGGTACGTGCAGAACCAAATATTGAGACACAAGGGCCTATTTTACTCAACTTTTCATAACCATTTACAAACTCTCCCATGATTTTAAAAATAGCCCATGAGTCGTTAGTCTTTATTTCATTCCAGCCTTTATGTTTGCTTTCTTTTCTCATATTATATTTTGATGTCTTCTTATTAGTTTATTGGTGTACAATATAGTGTTATTTCAATTCCTTCTTCAAAAATTTAGCTGTATAGCTTTTTTTGTCTTTAACAATTTGCTCCGGAGTGCCTTTAGCAACAACCTTTCCGCCACCTTTTCCGCCTTCGTAGCCAATATCAATGATGTAGTCTACGGTTTTAATAACATCTAGATTATGTTCTATAATTAAAACAGTATTGCCTTTGTCTACCAGTTTGTTAAGAACTTTCATTAATACTCTAATATCTTCAAAGTGTAGTCCTGTGGTTGGTTCGTCTAAGATGTAAAATGTGTTACCAGTATCTCGTTTACTAAGTTCGGTGGCGAGTTTTATGCGTTGTGCTTCACCACCAGAAAGGGTTGTGCTTTGCTGACCTAGGGTAATGTATCCTAAACCTACGTCTTTTATGGTTTTTAGTTTACGGTAAATCTTTGGGATATGCTCAAAGAAATCTACAGCGTCTTCAATCGTCATATCCAGAACATCACTAATAGATTTTCCTTTATATCTAATTTCTAATGTTTCACGATTGAAACGTTTGCCTTGGCAAGTTTCGCACTCAACATAAACATCTGGCAAAAAGTTCATTTCAATAACGCGTAAACCACCACCTTGGCATGTTTCACAGCGTCCACCAGCCACATTAAAACTAAAGCGTCCTGGTTTGTAACCACGAATCATAGCCTCAGGAATCTGTGCAAATAGCTTTCGTATTTCGTCAAAAGTTTTGGTGTACGTTGCAGGATTACTTCTCGGAGTTCTACCAATTGGTGATTGGTTAATGTCTATAACCTTATCTATATGCTCTAAACCTTTAATGCTTTTGTATGGCATAGGTTTTTTAACTCCATTGAAAAAATGAGCATTTAGGATAGGGTATAGAGTTTCGTTGATTAAAGTAGATTTACCACTTCCTGAAACACCAGTAACACCAATCATTTTACCAAGTGGAAACTCAACGTCTACATTCTTTAGGTTATTGCCAGTACAACCTTTTAGGACTATTTTGTTTCCATTGCCTTCTCGTCGTTCTTTAGGAATTTCGATTTCTTTTTTACCACTGAGGTAGTCGGCAGTCAACGTGGTGTGAGTTAATAATTCCTTTGGTGTGCCTTCACTAATAATCTCGCCACCATGTTTGCCAGCAAAAGGGCCAATATCAATCACATGGTCTGCACGTTCAATCATATCTTTATCGTGCTCTACAACAATAACAGAATTGCCCACGTCCCTAAGTGATTCTAACGAATTAATGAGTTTTTCATTATCACGCTGATGTAGTCCAATACTAGGCTCGTCTAAGATGTATAACACACCAACCAATTGCGAACCTATCTGCGTAGCCAAACGAATACGCTGTGCTTCACCGCCAGAAAGCGACTTAGAACTACGATTTAAAGTGAGATATGTTAAACCTACGTCCAATAAAAATTGTGTGCGTGCTTTGATTTCTTTTATAATTTCTTCGGAAATCTTTCGTTGTGTTTCTGAGAGTCTATTCTCTAGACCTTTTAACCATTCAGCTAATTCCACAACATCCATCTTTACAAGGTCAGCGATACTTTTGCCATCAACCTTGAAGTAAAGGGATTCTTTACGTAGACGTGAGCCTTCGCAGACATCACATTCTACCTTATCCATATATTCTTTAGCCCAACGTACCAAAGATGTAGAGTCTGATTTGTATTGGTTTTCAATAAAATTTGCAACACCTTCAAAGTCGATATTATAGTCTCTTGTAACACCCAGTAGTTTGCTCTCTACGGCAAACTTGTCCTTGCCACCATATAAAATCATTTGCTTGGCTTCTTCAGGGATGTCTTTCCATGGGTCGCTTAGTGTAAAGTCGAAGCGTTGCGCTATGGTATGGAACTGTTTAAATATCCAGCTTTTCTTCTCTGGGCCATGAGGTGCTAATGCACCATTCTTAATAGACAAGGTATCGTCTGGGACTAATTTCCTTTCGTTAACGACGTAGAGTTCACCAATACCATTACAGTTTGGGCATGCTCCCTTGGGTGAGTTAAAGGAAAAGTTATTAGGCTCTGGGTTAGGGTAGGAAATACCAGATGAAGGACACATTAAGTTTCGGCTAAAATAGCGTGGCTCGTTGGTGTCCTGGTCTATGACCATCAGCACATCGTCTCCATGGTACATGGCTGTATTGATAGACTCCATAAGGCGCTTTTCATTATCCTGTGACTCATCAATCTTTAGGCGGTCTATGACGATTTCTATATCGTGGGTTTTGTAACGGTCTAGTTTCATGCCTTTTTCAAGGTCTACAATCTCGCCATCGGTGCGTACTTTTACAAAGCCTTGCTTGGCAATTTGCTCAAATAATTCGCGGTAATGTCCTTTACGAGATCTAATAACAGGCGATAAGATATTGATACGCTTGCCATTGTAGGACTCTAAAATTAAGTCCTTTATTTGCTCATCGCTGTAGCTGACCATCTTTTCACCCGTTTCATAGCTGTAAGCATCTGCAGCTCTTGCAAAGAGCAAACGCAAGAAATCATAGATCTCTGTTATGGTACCTACTGTAGAACGTGGTGATTTGCTAGTGGTTTTCTGCTCTATGGCTATAACGGGAGATAGTCCATCGATCTTATCTACGTCTGGTCGTTCTAGGCTTCCTAGGAACTGACGCGCATAAGCAGAGAAAGTTTCTATGTAACGACGTTGCCCTTCGGCATAAATGGTATCGAAGGCTAAGGAGGATTTGCCACTACCCGAAAGCCCAGTAATCACCACCAATTTTTCTCTTGGTATGGTGATATCGATGTTTTTTAGGTTGTGAACCCTTGCACCTTTTACTTCAATAGATTCGTTGAAATGACTCATAGATGGTTTATCGCTTCTTCTTTTAATACAGCAAAGTTGCAAAGGTACAATTTTAGATGTTAAATTGAAGTGAAGGTTCTGCTCCTAATTTTTGTAGAATTTGCATAGTAATGCACTAATTAAGTCCTTGTTATGTATTGAAACACATGTAAGAAAAAACGCTGCGTTACCCGAATTAAACCCGGCTTAGACCCGAAGTACACCCGAAGGAGACCCGAAGGAAAGCCGGAGGAGACCCGAAGGAGATACGGGTGAGACCCGAATTACAACTTGATTGTTCAGCAAGTTGCAAGGTGGTTTAGTTATACTTTCTTTTTTGGAACCACAGATCTGATAGTGTTAAGTTGATATTGAACATGTTGGAACGCTCTTGTACCAGGATGTCTTTTGTAGTGCCTTTGTTGCTATAGGTATATGAGAAGTTAAGGGTAGAACTTTTTCCTAAAGGAAGCCCAAGTCCTAAGGACGTGTTGAAGCTATCTATTTTTGTGTCATCGATTTTTAAATACCCAGAGTTGTAATTGAGCCCAACTCTATAATCTACGCGCTCAAAATATTTACGGCTTTGAGGGTTTATTTTATAGGAAAACCCTATGCTATAAATATCCTGATCTACGTATTTGCCTATGGCATCTGTTTGATTGGTGCTAGACCAAAATCTTTTATTGTAGTCCGTTGTAAATAGTAGATTATTGAATTTAGCGCTATATCCAAAACCAAGTTGTAATGGCAAATCAAAACTATTTATTCTTTCGTCTGTAGTATCTTCTAATGTGCTAGATGATCCTAAATTATATTTTATAACCAAGCTGTTTTTTGTTGCACCTAAGCTTGTAGGGAAATCTAAAGTGACGCCAAATTTATGAGTGTCTAGCAGATTGTATTGAGCACCCAATCCAAATCTAACACCACTGTAAAAACTCTCTTCATATATTTCTAGATAGTTGGTAGAAGCAACTATAGATTCGGTTTCTTCAACCTTACCAAATAAGTAAGACAACTTTGCACCAAGATTTATCTTGTCTGTAAGTTTATAGCCATAATCCAAGCGCATTTCATTAATACCACCAGAACCAGTTACGTTAGTGTAGAAAATATCATTGCTTCCTTCTACATTGTTTTCTAATCCAATAAGTTCGTAACCTATATTGGTTGCTGGGTTTAGTGTTAATCCTATTCCATATTTCGCTCTATTATAACCAATAGATATATTAGAAAAATTGTATGTGTTTCTGGATTCGTTTATATCCGAATTAGAAATATTAACCATCTCTGCAGTAACACCAAACTCTAAGACAAAATTATCTTCTACCATAGAAGCAAATGCCGCAGGATTATATAAGTTAAATCCGTTAGAAGCATCTAGCGCAATACCAGAATTACCCATGGCACTGTTGCGTCCAGTGCTTATGGAACTTTCTACACCCAAACCAAATAACGAATAAGGACTTGATGTAAGATTATTAGTTTGGCTGTTTAGAGCAATACTAAAAACAAGACCGATTACATGGATGCTGCTTTTAATTTTTTTCATAAATGGCATAAGTAATAACGAGTTTTGTTTTAAAGTTTGAAGCTTCTCGATCATTGAGCAAGAGCTTGTTTATAGTACTATTATAATCTGCAGGAAGCATTATGAGTGCATTATCAACCTCTGGTTCTTCATTAAGTTTACTGTCTATATAATTCAGTACAGACATTGAATACACTTGGTTGTTGTACTCAGCATCATCGGTAGTTAAATAAGCATATACATAATCTGAGCTGCCACTTACTTGTGACGATAAATTATTGTTTTGATCAACGGTGTATAAAGACAATTCTTCAGAAACTGGTTGTATTTCTGAATACGCTTCAACTACTGGTTCTACATATAATGTGGCTTCTAGTATTGTGCCTTCATCGTTGATGTCGTAAATGTTTTTTATTGTAGGAAATTGTATTCGGGTTACGTAGCCAACACCTGCTTGACTATAGCTTATATTATTGCTATTGGCACTTGCTAGATTATACTCTTGCGATGTGATTTCTTCTATCGGCAAACCCGTAACATCACTTTCTATTTTATTATAGTAAGCTGTACTTTCTGAGTCTATGCTAAAATCATAAGTATATTCAGAATTCTCCAGTTCATTTGGTATGGAATAGAAAAAACGAAGAAAAACATCCGAAGTATTAAATCCTACAATAGCACTATTGTCTGAACTGCTAGGTTGTATGTATAATCCTTTTAGTTTTTGATAAAGAGACTCTTTGTCTGTAATGAGATTGTCTTTAATGTCATTAAATATTTCCAGTCCAAAATTGTAATCTAAGGTTACATATAGAGAGTCTGCATTGGGTTCTGCTTCATAAGTTCGACTGCCTAAACTACTAGATTCGTAATTAAAATGACTTATGTTGTACAAATACCCATCATCTGATGTTAGCTTTTCTTCAAGCTTATGTACATTAATTGTTGAGGTTTGCGTAGTATCATTATAAAAGTATTGGTCGTATCCTAAAAACAGACCAACACTGTCTAAGACAGCATCATCACTAACATAATAGCTGCTGGGATGTACTCTTAAATATGCCGAAGCCTTTATGGTACCAATGTGTTCATCATTGTATTGCCCTAACAACAAACGTCCTTGACTAGAAGTTACTAATGAGTCAAACTTCATTGTAGAAAGCTCTACAGCAAACGTGTCTATAGATAGTACTCTAATGTTTGTACTGGTAAAATCTTCACCAACAGACAAGGATGTAATGTCCTCAGAGTTGCAATTAAAGACTAATAAAAAGCAACAAAACGAGAGTATAAATGAAAGATGTTTTTTTGGCATGCTCATAAGAATTTTAGCAAATCAACATAACAATAGGAGCTTATAAAAGCGAAATAGACAAGCCTGGATAAAGCATCTACAAACTTCAAAATTTTACCGATTAGTTTTCATGAAAGTATTTATAGGTTAAAACAAGGTGTTGGTCTATAAAAAAAACGGATCAGTCTATTTCGTATTAATCCAATTAGGATTAGGCAGTATGTTCGCCAAAGATGAAGAAAATCATATTTCATATTATAGTTGTTAATGCTATGGTCAATGCAGTTGCAGCGCAAGATTTGGAAACAGAAAAGGAAACAAAAACTTCTTTTAACCTTTTCTATGATCTGTATCCTACATTAAATTCTGTAGACCTAGATACTAAAGGACTAGCATTTAGTACAACATTTGCAGTGCCTAATGGAGAGCTAGGTGTGGGAGCTGCCTATACATATGGTATGTTGAATAGTGACACATATGCATGGTCTCAAGAATTAATGGCTTTTGGAGATTTTCATCAAATAAATTTAATGATGAATTACAACTACAATATTAATGCTCAGTGGTCTCTGGGTGTAGAGTTTTCGCCATTGATAGCATCTACCTTAGCAACGTCTTTGCGAAGTAATGCAATTGTTTTAGAATCTAAAATTGAAGTAAAACGATTGCTTGGTCAACAAACCAAACCCACTTACGTTACTGTAGGTTTAGCATACGGAACAGAATTAGGAGCACCAAGGATATATCCTACACTAAGTTACTTTAACACAGTAAACGAAAAGTTGAGTTACAAGCTGGGTTTTCCAGAAACAGCATTGTATTACAGGTTAAACAATCAAAGCAAATTTGATTTTACATTAGCGCCACAATCTATATACACGCTGCATAATCAGCCGTTGTACGATAACAATCTAGCGGCAGAAGTAACAGATTCATATTTGGAATTTACAGCACTACAATCAAGCTTAAGATATCATTTCGATTTTAATAACAATTGGTCTTCATTTTTTAAAGTAGGCTATACAACTTCAACAACAATGAAGATTAAAGCTTTAGATACAGACAATACAATGTACAATTTCAAAGCTGATAATGGCTTTATGGTAGGTTTCGGATTAAATTTTAATATAAATAACAAACAAAATGATGCAAACAAAAAATAACCAACAATGGATGTTATTCATGCTTTTAACAGCAGCATTTATAACCTTTAGTAGTTGTAATAATGACGATGACAGTTCAGATTTAGACGGTAACTGGGTAAAGGTATCAACCTTTAACGAAGAGGCACGTAGTAGCTCTGCCGCTTTTACTATTGGTAATGTAGGCTATATGGGCACAGGTTACGATGGAGATGATTATTATAACGATTTCTGGAGCTATAATATGGATACCAATTCATGGCAGCAATTGGCAGATTATCCTGGTATAGAGCGCAGTTCTGCAACAGCATTTACTATTGGAGAAGAAGGTTATATAGGTACAGGATACAATGGCGATAGTAATGAAGAATTAGAGGATTTTTATAAATACAACCCAATAAGCAATACTTGGGAAGCTATAGCAGATTTTGGCGGATCAGCACGCTATGGTGCTGTTGGTTTTGGTTCTGATACTTATGGTTATGTCGGTACGGGTTATGATGGTAGCGACAAAAAAGATTTTTGGAAATACAATCCAGACACAGATACATGGGAAGAAATCTTTGGCTTTGGCGGAGATAAGCGCAGAGAAGGTACCACATTTACTATTGGCAATGAGGTCTATCTGGTTACAGGAGTGAGTAATGGTATATATGAAGAGGATTTTTGGAAGTTTAATTTAGATACCGAAACATGGACAGCCTTAGTAGATGTAGATGACGACGATGATGATTATGTACAACGCTCAAATGCTGTAGCATTTACTATGGATGGTAGGGGTTATGTAGCTTGTGGCGATTATTCTGGCAGCCAATCTAGTGTTTATGAGTATAATCCAGCCACAGAAGAATGGGAAGAGAAGACCGAATTTGAACTTTATGCCAGACGAGATGCTATTGCCTTTGGTAATGGTTCTAGAGCATTTGTTGGTCTCGGTAGAAATGGTACACTTTATCTTGATGATTTTATGGAGTTTTATCCTAACGAAGAACAAGATGACGACGATAATTGATAGTTAGTTTTAAATTTTGATTTGATTGATGGTTATTAACCTAAATGAGGCTGGTTAATAGCGGTTGGTAGTGTTCGAGTGGCAGAACTATGATTTTGTTTTGCCCTCGACACTCTTCAACTTTATTTTTAAGAATAATTATTTTTATGAAAGCAGTTTTAAAACAATACAGTACGCTATTAAAAACTCTGGGTTTTATGATTATGTTAAGTGTTCTTATAATTACACTTCTAAAGACACAATCTCCAAAAGAAAAGAGAACTGAAATTACATATAGCATTGAAGTTGTAAAAGAAAATGGTAACTGGTTGTATAAAGTTTACAGAGATGATCTACTGTATATTAAACAAGAATATGTGCCAGCCGTATATGGTAAACAAAGGTTTGCCTCTAAAAATGATGCAAACCAGGTAGCACAATTAGTTTTAAACAAGTTACAGAAACAACAATTACCCTTAATTACTAAAGAAGAGTTAATTGCATGTAAAATTGCTTTTCAGCCCTTATAAAATACTAGTTTTGTCAAAATTGTGTTGTGAAAAAACTTCAAAGTAAGATTATTATAATTCATATTGTTGTATGGGTAGGACTTAGCCTATTTCCATTACTAATTACGTATGTAGATTTAGGTATTATTCCTAATAACTTGTTTATAAAACAACTTTTGCGACCTGTTTTGTTTTACACCAACTATTTAATATTTGTCCCTTTTTTACTATTAAGACGGAAGGTAGCTCTGTATATTTTAGTATCCTTTTTGTTTTTATTTCTCTACAACTATATTACAGAAACATTAATTTTTAATTTTTCTGATATTGGGGAGCAATTGCCTTTTCGTAAACCACCTAATGGTCCAAAACCTACGTTTAATATGCGGTATGTGGTGCCTGCAGTTTTTTCATTAACTGTTTATTTATTAGGTGGAATTTATGCATTAGTAATAGATTTTTATAAAAGAGAACGAATCTCAAGAGCTATGGAGCACGAGAAGACAGATATAAGACTTCAATATTTAAGAAACCAATTAAATCCTCACTTTTTGTTTAACTCTTTAAACAGTATTTATTCTTTGGTGAGAAGAAAATCAGACGATGCGCCAGAAGCAGTGATTACACTTTCAGAGTTAATGCGTTATATGTTGTATGAAGCAAACGATAAAGAAGTGCCACTAGAAAAAGAATTAGACTATATTCAAAATTATATCTCACTTCAGCGCCTTAGAATTAAAAACAGTGAAGACGTAAAAATTAATATACACGGCAATTCCAAAGGACTTAAGATCTATCCGTTAATACTCATTACGTTTATTGAAAACGCCTTTAAATACGGAACCGATTACAAAGGGAAAACTTTTATAGACATTAAGATTAATATCATAGAGAATCAGCTTCATTTTTATGTAAAGAATAATATAGGTATACATAAAGAAGATAAAGAAAACTCAGGCATAGGTTTAGAAAACATAAAGAGTCAGTTGCAGTATCTTTATAATGAACAACACAATCTATCAATAGATTCTAAACAAGGCTATTACGAAGTCAATCTAACTTTAAACCTTAATACACAATGAAATGTATAATTATAGATGATGAGCCTTTAGCAGTAGACGTTATAGAGTCTTACTGCAAAGCAATAGGAGGTGTAGAGGTCATTAAAACTTTTACAAATGCCTTAGAGGCACTAGAGTTTATTAATAATCAAAATATACAATTAGTGTTTTCTGATATAGAAATGCCCAACATTAATGGTATTGATTTGGTAAAATCCTTAGAAGGCAAAGTGCCATACTTCATTTTTACTACAGCATATCCGCAATATGCTTTAGAAGGGTTCGATCTCAATGCCGTAGATTACTTAGTAAAGCCAATACCTTTTCCGCGCTTTATAAAAGCAGTGAACAGAGTAAAAGAGATGATAAAACTGAATAATATTCAAACATCTTTCAATGTCTCTTCTGCAGGTAGTATTAGTCTAGAATCAAGTACTAAAGATGATTTTATTTTTGTAAAATCTGAATATGAAAACGTAAAGTTGGAAGTAAGGGATATTACTTATATTCAGGGGCTTAAGGATTATTTAAAAATTCATAATGGTACCAATAAGTCAGTGCTTACTTTGATGAATTTCAAAGAAATACAAGCTAAACTACCAGAAACTACTTTTATTAGAGTTCATCGTTCCTTTGTGGTTAATGTTAACAAAATTAATTCAATACAAAAAAACCGAATTATAATTGATGGAGAGCGCATACCTATTGGAGAAAGCTACAAATCTTTGGTGTATAACAGACTAGATATATAACCCTTTAATAATTAAACATACTATACCCTTTATTAGGTATAGTTTACTTATGATATCATAACTAATTTAGCTTTAAAGGGTTACCGTTTAAAGAAAATATGGCTATCTAAACGAAAAATAACCCTGTGGATATATTTTGTTTTGGTTTTTTTTCTATTTTACTCATTGTTAATTAGCTATTAATCAATTATGGGATATCATAAACGCCATGCCTTTGCATTGCTTTTTTACATGTGCATAGGTATAGCTGCCGCTTATAATATATCTGCGTTTATAAGGGTTCAGCCTAAATCTAAAGTAGAGTTACCACCTTCGGGAAGTATAACAGGAACCACTACCGTTTGTCTTAATGAGACACCACAGCCTGTAATTACCTTTACAGGTTCGGGAGGTGCTGCTCCTTACACCTTTACCTATACTTTGAATGGAGGTGCCAATCAGACGATATCGAGTACAGGTACAAACGATTCTGCGACATTGCCTGTTAATACAGGTACAGCAGGTACTTATACTTATGTGTTAGTTTCTGTTACAGATGATAACAACGCTACTGAAACTGCAAGTGGTACGGCTACTGTTACGGTTGCAAATCCGCCAACAGTTAGTTTCACTTTTAATGATGGAGGTTGTTCTGCTGATGCGGTGAACTTTGATGCTACAGCCTCTGGTAATGGTCCTTTTACATACATTTGGTCTTTTGGTGATGGAGCTAGCTCTACCAATGAAGACCCTTCGCATATCTATGATGCCTTTGGTTGTGGGTTTTCAAACTATACCGCAACATTAGAAGTTACGGATGCCAATGGTTGTACCGCTTCAGTTTCTAATACTGTGAATGTGGAGCAACGACCGGATTTGAGTTTTGAGGATTTAGATGCCCAGTTTACTGCTCCTTTTGATAATTGTGGTAATAATACCGTAGATCCTGCATACACGATAAATGTTGGTAATACCTCAACCTCTGCGGCATGTATCACCTCTTATGATATTGATTGGGGAGATGGTACATCTGAGACCAATGTTACGTTTCCTCTAACGCATACTTATGCTAATTTAGGATCTTTCAATATGGTGATTACAGGCTATGGAGATAGTGGTTGTAATGCTACGGAAACCATTTTGGTAAAAAATTCCAGTAATCCTATAGGTGCGATTATTAGTCCGGGAAACACTGTAAATCTATGTTTGCCAGCCAATGAGCTCTCTTTTGCTATAGGTTCTTGGGGCCCTAATCCGCCAGACACCACGTATTTTATAGATTATGGTGATGGAGCACAGGCGACTTATACGCAAGACGATTTGATTGCAGCAGTAGCGAACTATGACCCTAATAATCCTGAATTGGCAGACCCTTTTCCGATTCCGCATGAATATACCGAATCGAATTGTCCGAATCCTAATTATACGATAACGCTGATTATTGCGACCTCTTGCGGCCAGACTGTACTGACGGCAGGACCGATTATTATATTGTCGCAACCCGAAGTAGATTTTGAGTTTGACAACCCTAGTTGTGTTAATACCGCTGTACAGTTTACCAATCTTACTGAAGGAGGTTTTGGGCCTAATTGTGTTACCCAAGCTGCCCATAACTGGGATTTTGGTGATGGCACGACGTCTAATTTAGAAAACCCAACCCATACTTATACCTCGCCAGGAACGTATACTGTGACCTTAACCGAGGAAAACTTTTGTGGTTTGTCGGATCCTGTGGTAAAGACCATTTGTATAGAGCCTGGTTTGGTGGCTGATTTTTCATTAGATAGCAACGATGGTTGTATTCCTTTTGATGTTGCAGCCACTAATACTACCGATTTATCACAATCTTGTGGTGGTGAAACCTATTTGTGGGAGGTGAGCTATGCTGCCGATTTTTGTGGCACCTCAGCATCTTGGGGTTTTACTAACAATACCGATGAGACTTCAGAAAACCCTTCATTTCAATTTTTAAATGCAGGAGTTTATACCATAAGTATGACCATTAGTAATTCTTGTGGTGATTTTACGACGACCCAACAAATTAATGTAAAGCGTCCACCAGCAGCTAGTATTACTGCTATTGCAGATGCTTGCGGTACGGCTAGTTTTAATCCTACAGCTACGGTTACTACGTGTGCGCCTGCTACGGATACCATAACTTATAGCTGGTCTTTTCCGGGAGGTACGCCAGCGACATCCAATCAATTAGACCCAGGAACGATTAGCTATACCACGCCAGGTGACTATACCGTAACGTTTAGTGTGACTAATGCCTGTGGTACAGCTACGGTCACTGAAGATTTTACAGTGAATGAGAGTCCTACGATTACCAATACCGATTTTGATCAAACCTTATGTTCGGGTAATGACAGTATTGCGATTGTGCTTACGTCTGACAATGCGACTACCACTTATACATGGACCTCTAATACTCCTGCTGGTTTAACAGGATATATTCCTAATGGTACGGGAGATACCATTCCGGCGCAAACGCTTGTGAATACCTTGGGTACACCTATTGACCTTATTTATACAGTAACACCAGATATTAATGGTTGTGTTGGGCCGTCGGTGAATTTTACGATTACCGTAGAGCCTGCGCCTTTTATAGATGTGCAACCACAACCCGAAGCCATTTGTCTTAACGGTACACCAAATGATTTATCCGTAAGCTATCAAGGAACAGGTACTCCAAGTTATCAGTGGTATGTGAATACTGTTGATGATACCACTAGTGGTACGGCTATTGCAGGAGCTACTAACCCAACGTATACACCACCAACGGATAGTGTAGGTACGCTATATTATTATGTGATTATCACGTTTACGACTGGTGATTGTAATGAGATTATATCGGCTACTGCGGCGATTACCGTAGAAGCTATAGCACAGATTGACAGCGAGCCTATACCAACACAATCGCTTTGTGTGGGTGGCACTTCCGAAGCCCTTGTGGTTAATATTACTGGAGGTGCAGGAACGGTAAGTTACCAATGGTATAGCAATACGACTAATACCAATACCGGAGGCACAGCCATTGCCGGAGCGACGTCCGCCAGTTATACACCACCTGTTTTTACAGCTTCAGGGACGTTTTATTATTATGCGGAGGTTAGTTTTACAGGAAGTGGCTGTTCAGGATTGGTAAGTGCAGTTGCAGAGGTTATCGTTGTTGATGATCCTGAGCTTACGAGTCCTGATTTTGGAATGCAAAGTGTTTGTCAGAATAGTGCTGTAAATGCTTTAGATGTAACAGTTTCAGGTGGATTAGGAACCATAACTTACCAATGGTATGTCAATACTATAAATGATACCACTACAGGTACTGCCATTGCTGGAGCTACAGGAGCAACGTATACACCACCTTCGGATGTTGTAGGGACGTTATATTATTATTGTATTGTAACTCAAGATGTCTCTGGTTGTGAGGTGACAAGTTCTGTCGCCACTATTGAAGTGACTGCTGCTGCTCAGTTTAGCAGCCAGCCGCTTTCGGACACGTTGTGTTTGGGAGATACTACCGCAGCGTTGAGCGTGTCTTATACCAATGGTACAGGTACAGCAAGTTATCAATGGTATGAGAATACCGTAAATGATACGACTACAGGCACTGCTATTGCCGGAGCAACAACGGATACCTATCAACCTCTTGTTGGTACAGTAGGTACGACTTATTATTATGTGGTTATTACGTTTAATACCGGAGGTTGTTCTGAGATTATATCTGCTGTTGCAGAAATCACTGTTAATGCTACCCCAAGTATTGCTGATGGTACGGTGTTGATATGTAGTGGCAATACGTTTGAATTTTTACCAGGAAGCATTGCTGGTAACGTAGTTCCTGCTGGGACGACCTACACTTGGTCTGATCCTGTTGTGACTCCGGCAGGAAGTGTTACAGGTGCCTCAGCCCAAGCGACGCCTAGTGCTACCATTTCTCAGTTATTGACGAATACAACCATTAACCCAGCAACGGTAACTTATACTGTAACACCAGATACCAATGGCTGTATCGGTGTTGATTTTGACGTTGTGGTGACGGTTAATCCTTCTATTAGTGTCGTTTCTACTGTAGAGAATAACAGTTGTTTTAATTCTGATGATGCCTCTATTGCTATAACGATAACAGGAGGTATCCCTTTTACTACGGGAGATGCCTATCAGGTTAGTTGGGCAGGACCTAATGGTTTTGTGAGTAGTGCGACGACGCTTTCAAATTTAGAAGCTGGTACTTATACTTTAGATATTCTGGATGATGGAGGTTGTCCGTATAACGAGACCTTTACCATTACCGAGCCTGATGAACTTGTTTTTAGCGCGGTAAATTTTGACCCAGATACCATTTCTTGTTTCGGTGCCAATGATGGAGAAATTTCTATAGATATAAGTGGAGGTACAGCACCTTATACGTATAGCTGGACACGTAATGGTAATCCGTTTTCGAGTGCTGAGGATCTTGATAATTTAGAGCCAGGTACTTATGTGGTTACTGTAAGCGATGCTAATACTTGTGGGCCTATCAGTTCTACTTTTGAGATTGTTGAGCCTCCTTTATTGGACGTATCTTTACAAAGTCAGACCGACGTTATTTGTTTTGGTGACGCTACAGGAGCTATCACGGTTTCTACCGTTGGTGGTCGCCCAGGTTATACCTATAGCTGGACAGGTCCTAATGGTTTTACCAGTACCAGTGCTGATATCGCTAACTTATTTGCAGGTGCTTATGAGTTGACTGTAACCGATACTTCGGGTTGTACGGATACTTTGAATGTTGATATCCTTCAGAATGATCAAATTACTATTGCTATTACGACCACGGAAATAGAATGTTATGGAGATAATGATGCGTCCATAATTATAAATAATATATCAGGTGGTGTAGCTCCTTATGATGTGGCTTGGAGTAACTTTGGTACTGGTATGAGTCAGTTTAATCTTTCAGCTGGCACATACACTATTACCATTACCGATGCTGAAGATTGTGTGCGCGAGTTTCCAATCGTCATTGATGAAGCACCAATTTTCCTCATTGACCCTGTTGTGACACAAATGTCTTGTGCAGGGGAAAACGATGCCAGTATTGTCCTTAATTTTCAAGGAGGTATTGCACCAATAACTGTGGTTTGGGATGATGATGCTACGGCAGGAGTAGAGCGTAATAATCTGGCACCAGGTAATTATAGTGTGACGATTACCGATGGTACGCCTTGTGTGATTCAGGAGAGTTTTACCATTTTCAATATACTGCCTTTACAATTGTCGGCTAATGTTACCGATGCTTTAGATTGTGATGATACCAATAGTGGTGCTATTAATCTATTGATACAAGGAGGCACACCACCGTTTTCGGTGTCCTGGTCTAATGGAGCGATTACCGAAGATTTAACAGCCATACCACCTAATACTTATGTGGTTACGGTAACTGATGCTAATGGTTGTAGTATAGAAGGCAGTTGGGATGTGAACCGTTTTGAACCGTTGACTTTAGATGTGGATACCCAATCTGAAGTGGATTGCGATACCAAAACCGTAAACCAAACCTTTGTGGCTATGGCCAGTGGTGGAGTGCCACCATTTACCTATAACTGGTCTAGTGGTATTGTGAGTGGTGCAAATAATGAATTAATGACCACCGATGCCGATGGTTTGGTACTGCTTGAAGTTACCGATGCCCAAGGCTGTACCACCAATTATAGTCTCAATGTGGATATCCCAGTGTTGGGTGATCCTGACTTTGATGTGTCTTCTTTTGGCTTTAGCAATTTTGGGGTGTATTCTATTGAAGACCCAATAACGTTTACCAATTTAGCGACAGGTGATTATGTAAGTATACTTTGGGATTTTGGGGATGGTAGTTTTTCGGGAGAAGAGAGTCCGACCCATACCTATGCCAATGTTGGTTCGTATGTGGTGACGCAAACGGTTACTTATCCGTTTGGCTGTGTATATGAGCGTGTGATTACCTTGTATGTTGAAGAAGGTTATAAGTTAATTATGCCAGATGCCTTTACACCAAATGAGGATGGGATTAATGATTTCTTTGGTCCTGTGTACGAAGGGCTCAATAGTTTGGAATTAAATATCTACGATACCTGGGGCAGTCTTATCTATACCGAAGACGATGATAATTTCACTGGTTGGAACGGTAAGATTAATGATGAGCTCGCCGAGAACGGTAATTACTATTACACCTTTAGTGCTAAAACATTTTACGGAAAAACCATTACAGCCCAAGGCGCTTTTGTATTTATAAAATAAACCCTATGACCATAAGACCCATATTTACCATTGTTGTACTTATAAGCTGTTGGGCTGTTAGAGCTCAGGACCCTGTTTTTACACAGTCTAACTATATACAGGAAACTTTGAATCCTGCATTTTCAGGTTTTGAAGATAACGACCGTATTGCCGCAGGTTTGCTAAGTCGTGTGCAATGGCCCAATCTCGATTTGCAGATTCATACCCAATATGCTTATGTGAATAAGTCTTATGATTACGGTCCAAGTTTGGGCTTTGGTATTGGACTCAATGCTGTTTGGCAGTACGAATCGTTTAACAATTACAACTACGCTCAGGTTAATTTGAATTATGCGCACCGTATCAATCTCAATAACGGCTGGTACTTTAGACCCGCTATAGAGGTGGGAGTAGGGAACAAGAGTAACCGTTTTAGGAATCTTACGTTAGCCGATCAGATTAATATTAGTTCTGGGTTTATCAATCCTGTGTCTGTAGATCCTTTGGCGAGCCGCTTGAATAGCATTTACTTTTTAGATATTAACGCCGGCTTTTTGGTGGAAAAGCAAACCTTTAATGATATTAGTTATTGGGTTGGCGGCTCGGTACGTCATCTTAATCGTCCTAATATTTCTATTGTTGAAGGCGAAAAGTTACCGTTAGATATTTTCTATTCGTTTCATGGTAATGTTAGGTTTCCGTTTTTGTACGAGAATACCATTATGATGACGACGAACCTTATGGTGCAAGGGCCTTATAACCGTTTGGATATTGGTACTATTGTTCAGCTCGATGCTATTTTATTAGGGCTTACGGCAGCTACTAATCCTGCGCGTAATGATGGCAATGCCCATTTGTTGACTTCTTTGAATGCTTTTGTAGGATTTGAGTATGATACCTTTCGTTTTGGGTTTTCGTATGATAAGAATACCTCTAATATAGGTCGTACCGATGGTGTGTATGAGTTGTCTATGACGTATTTGTCGCGCTGTAGGCGTTGTAATACGGATCGTAGTCGGAAGAAGTAGGGGTCTAGATTATTAGACTTTTAGATGGTTAGATATGTTAGATTTTTAGATTGCGTCGCTCGTACCTCACTCGCAATGACGTTGCCATTGTCATTCCGAGGAAGCATGACGAAGGAATCTCAATAATGGTTGGAATAAAAGCAATGACCATATACAATGAAACCAGGTTACGTTTACATACTCACTAATAAAAATAATACTACATTTTATGTAGGTGTCACCGCATATCTAAAGGAACGCATACTTCATCATAAAGAAAAGAGCGATCCAAAATCGTTTACGGCACGATATAATCTCGGTAAGTTAGTGTATTATGAAGCACACCAAATGATAGGTGATGCCATAGGCAGAGAAAAGCAATTAAAAGCTGTTAGTAGAGCTAAAAAAATAGCACTTATTGAAGAATTGAATCCAGAGTGGAATGATCTGTTTGGGGACTTGTAAGGTGACTGAAAAAAAATGTTGTCACTGCTAGGTACGAAGCAGTCTTATTATAAGGGTAGTGGTAATGACTATGAGATTGCTTCGCTCGTACCTCACTCGCAATGACGTAACTGTTGTTACTGCGAGGCATGAAGTAGTCTTATTTAATACCAAAGGAAACAACAACAAGATTGCTTCGGGTTTGCCGCATCGCTTTGCGACTCGCAATGACCACTCGCAATGACGGCTTGGGTGTTGGTTGGTGTTAAGATTGGTGTTATGGTTTGGGTATTTGCGACTAAGAGATTGCTTCTACTGACGCTTTCAGGTCAGCATCGCAATGACACTTCAAACTTAATTGTAAAAATAGCGTTGTACTTACGATTTCGACATCGTCGGAAACGCTAAAAGGATTGCGGTATATATTTTCGGTTAAGAAAACATATACCGCAATTACCTAAACGTCAAAACTTAATTACAACGTATTGTAATGTTTTAGTTTATATAAACAGGAGGTGAGTACCTTCCTCGTTTGCACGATTGTAAAAATCGCCAATAGTTATGATACCGTCAAGGTCGTCTATAAAGTCCTCTTCTTTAAGATGGAACATTTCAACAGCGAGTTTACAACCCCAAAGTTTACAACCAGAATCGGAAAGGATTTCTAAAAATTCACCAACTGGTGGCATATCTAGTTTTTCCATTTCTTTTTTCATCATCTTGGTCGCTAGGGCTTCAACACCTGGTAAGCCGCCCAGCATTGTTGGGATGTGCATTGCAGGATTACCTACTGTGGCAACATGCAAACTTTCTAATTTTTTCTTCTGTATGGCTTCTAGCCCGAAGAACGTAAAGAATATTTCGGATTCTATACCTTCCATACGCGCACCATTAGCCATTATAAATGCAGCGTACACGTTTTCAATTGTTGCTTTAGATAAAATAAAAAGCATTTTTTTAACTTTTGTGGCCATGATCATTTGTTTTATAAGGTTAATACTGCGCTTTAAATACAGCTTTTAGGTTTAGGAATTCCGGCTATTTTAGTGGATACTTTAAGCGGTCCACCAGGAAACAGGCTATAGAATTCTTTGATGTTTATAACACCACTTTTTTTAATACCTCTAATAGAAAGTGGTTCTTCATTATGGTATTTGTCTTGTAAGTAGTCTATGACTTCCCAATGCTTGTCTGTCATAGTAACATCAGCTTCGTTAGCGATGCCCTCGGCTACGTCTCGGTCCCATTGGTTAAAGTCTGTTAGATAGCCTTCTTCGTTAACATCGATTTCTCTATTTGCGATTAATTTTTTCATGATTTCAGAATTTAAAAGGTTTAAATATTAGTGTTATGCTTCGATTTTTTTGCCTTTGGTAGACATGTTTGTAGATACAAATGGGATAGGGATGCCTTTGAGGAGCATGTTCCAATAGACCCATCTAAAGGCTAATTTTCCCATGTGGTTTATTCTGTTTTCCTTTAATAGTTTCATAGGTCCAATACCAGCAATAGGGAACGTACCTTCAACCGGTTCTTGTTCATAATTAAAGTCAATTAATAATGCTTTGCCATTGCCAGTTTCAACAAAACAGTTGGCATGACCATCAAATTTGGCTTCAAGAGGTTGCCCATTGATATATTTTAAGATGTTTTCTTCTAAGATTTCAGCTTCAAAGTGCGCTACAGAACCTGCTTTTGATGTTGGTAGGTTAGTGGCATCACCGATAACAAAAACATTCTCATAGGCTTTGGACTGTAAGGTGTTTTTATCTGTAGGGATAAAGTTGAGGTCATCTCCCATACCCGAACGTTCAATAAGCGCATCTCCCATATTTGTAGGTACTGTAACTAAAAGGTCGTAGTCTACTTCGGTATCTGCATAATCGATGATTTTGTTGTTTTCATAATCAACACGTTCAATATTAAAACTAACTACTTCAGCGATTCCTTTTTCTTCTAATAAATGGTGTAATGCTTTTGTGGCTTTAGGTTTAGTAAAGGCACCATCTAGTGGAGTTACATAAGTAATCTCTACCTTGTCTCTCATGCCTTTGTTTTTGAAGTAAGAATCTGCTAAAAAGGCAAACTCTAAAGGCGCCACAGGACATTTAATAGGCATCTCGGTAATGTGTACTACCAATTTACCACCTTCCCAAGTGCGTAATTTATCTCTAAGGGCTTTAGACCCTTCGTAGGTATAGAAATCAAAAATACTTTTGTGCCATTCTGGGCCATCCATACCTTCAATTTCATCGGGAGCTATTTTAGATCCCGTTGCTACAATAAGGATATCATAGTTAATATCCTGTTCATCTTCTAGGGTTACTTTATTGTCCTCTGGAACAATAAGTTCAATCTTTTTCTGAATGTACTTTACACCATTAGGAATAAATTTATTTCCCACTTTTTTCACCTGATCTTCTGTATAGATATCAAATGGTAAAAACAAGAATCCAGGTTGGTAATAATGGGTTTTATACTGGTCTATAATGGTAATCTGCCATTCTTCTTTTGGGAGTTTTTTTACTAGGTGGTTAGCCATCATCGTGCCTGCTGTTCCCGCACCTAAAATCACTAAATTTTTCATCGTTCTCATTTTTTGGTTATGTGTTACAACATGATTTGATTTCTACTTGTAAAGTTACTTTGATAGCTAAAATTTATGCATGACAATTGTCATGTCTTAATGTAACAAATGTTACATAGCGCAATGGTTTTGCAGTGCCCTATTTTAAAGGGGTTTGAGATGCATGGTTATTCAAAAAGTCATCTATGATTTTTATCATACCTCTTTACTAATTAACCCATTATTTTTGTTACTGGCTAGGTACTAACCCCTATTCAAAAAATGCGATAAATTATTAGTTACAAAGCCAGTTTACTCGCAGAATGTTTAAAACTTCTCATTATGAAAACATCATTTATTAAATTAACTGTATTATTATTTTCGCTTGGCATGTATGCACAGACAGGTCATATCATGCAAGGCGTTGGATCTATAAATATGTCGATGGGTGGAGCTGCAACGGCACAGCCTTTAGACATTTCTGGTGCAATGCACTGGAATCCGGCAGCACTGTCTGTTTTTGATGATAAGATTCTAAAGTTTGATTTAGGCTTTTTCTTTTCATCACCAGAGTTAAGCTCAAGTTTACCATCAGGTTTATTGTACGATGCTGGAGACCTAGGGCCAGGTTCGCCTGCATCTCCTCCTGTTTATGGTAGCACCAAAGATGACAGAGGTGTCTCTTATATGCCTGCTCTGAGTATGGTTTGGGGAAAAGAAAACAGCAAGCATACTTTTGGTGTGTCTGCCTTTGGTATAAGTGGTTTTGGGGTTACGTTTCCTCAAGAAACCAATTTACCAATGGATATTAATGGCAATCCTAATATGGAATGGAATCCGAATAATTCTAACCCAATAAACTGGCCACAAGGGCTTAATGGTTTTGGACATTTGGAATCTGATTATATGTTGTTGCAGGTTAGTGGTACTTATGCTTATGAGCTTAGCGATAAGTTATCTATAGGGATACAACCCAATTTTAATTATGCGTCCTTAACCTTAAACCCTAATCCAATAGCCTCACCAGATTTTCCGGCTTCTATGGGTGGTACAGGTAAGGGATATCCAAAAGCCGATAGTACACCAGCCTTTGGTTTTGGAGCACAGTTTGGTATTTTCTACGATTCAGGTTCTGGTTTAAAATTAGGAGCTTCCTATAAAACCAATCAAACCTTTGGAGCTTTTGAATTTGATAATACGTACATGGATGGTACCGATGCCCCAGATGTTGAGTTTCAGATGGATTATCCAGCCATCATGTCGCTTGGTTTAGGCTATTCATTTACTGATTTTGATTTTGCATTAGATTTTAGACGTGTATTTTATGAAAGTACAGAAGGTTTTGAAGCCAGTGGCTGGGAGATTGGAGATAACGGTTATCCAACAGGAGCTGTAAAAGGGTTTGGCTGGCAAGATATTTCTATTCTTTCCGTTGGGTTACAGTATAAAGGGATCAACAGATTGCCAATGCGTGTTGGGTATACCTACAGTGGTAATCCTATAGACGAGGATTTAGCCTTCTTCTCAACACCAGCAACCGCCATTATAAAAAATGCGTACCAGTTTGGGCTAAGCTATGAGATTAATGATGCTTGGCGACTCGATGCTGTTTATCATTATGGTGATAGTGACGGCTCTACAGAAGGGCGAATTCTAGACCCAAGACAGATTACTCCAAATAACCCATTGGGAGAGCTGCCAGGTACATCGGTTTCTTATAAGATGACTACATCCATGGCTATGTTTGGTATTAATTATACTTTTAAGAAAAAGGTAAAAGACTAAAGGGTAGTTTCCATACTTATTGTTTTATTAAAAAACCAGCACTTTGGTGCTGGTTTTTTTTGGATGGTTGGATGTTTAGACATGTTAGATGGTTAGATATGTTAGATGGTTAGACCTTTAGACTGTTAGATTGTTGAATTGTTGGATTCTGACGTTTGTAGTTGGGGCTGAGTCAATGGCATTAGCATCGTTACTGTAAAGCAGGATGCATTGTCATTACAGGTAAAGACTAAGAGATTGCTTCGTTCGTTCCTCTCTCGCAATGACGTTATAGAGGTTGGATTACTTCTACTGACACTTTCAGGTCAGCATCGCAATGACGGAAGGGAAGATAGACAATGACGGTATAGATGTGTGGGTTCTCGATACATTTTATTCTCATGCTTCGAATAAAACACTCGAACTGACGGGTGCTTTTGGGTTTTGGTGATGGTTGGTGTGGTGCCTACTAAGAGATTGCTTCGTTCGTTCCTTACTCGCAATGACAGAGTGTATTTTATTAATCAACTAGAGTTACATTTCATTAAGTTGCTTAATTTAGTGCCATTCAATACTTGGAAGCCTTGTTATCTGCAAAACACAAACGTCTATTAAGTCAATCTTTACCCATCGCTGTTATATGGTTGCTCACCGGTTGGGTGTTTTTGTGGACAGAACAGGCTATTATAGGGCATGAGGAAAACACACCAGACTCTGCCATCTCATTAACACCTCAAGTGTTTTTGTTTGCCAGTATTAGCGTTATTCTTATTGGGTTTTTGGTAGGGTTTATAGAGTATCGTTTTATTAATGCACTTTTTAAGCCTTATCGTTTTGTCGTTAAGTTGTTGGGCAAGTTTGTGTTCTATTTGTTGTTTATGGAGCTCCTTGTCTTTGTTACCTTTATCATCGCTGCCAGTATAGAGCAAAACAGCTCCATGTTCTCTAGTGTGGTTTGGGATAAGTACCAGGTGTTTTTTGGAAGCATTACACATGCCAGTACCTTAATACAGCTGGCATTTTCCATGCTGTTGTCTTTGTTTTATGTTGAGGTAAGCGAGCATCTTGGGCATTCTGTACTTACCAATTTTATTACAGGTAAGTATCATCGTCCCAAATCAGAGACCCGATTGTTTATGTTTAGTGATATGAAATCCTCAACCCATATTGCCGAAACCTTAGGCCACGATACCTATTTTGAGTTTTTGGCATCGTATTATAACGATTTGTCTGATGCCATTTTGCGTCATAAAGGGGAAGTGTACCAGTATGTTGGTGATGAGATTGTATTGACCTGGCCAAGTACAACTGCTCGTTTTGTGCCTTTGAGTCTGGATTGCTTTTATGCCATGAAAGCAGATTTAGAACGTCGCCGTCCTTTTTATTTGCAGCAGTATGGTGTGTATCCCGATTTTAAAGCGGCTATTCATATAGGTGAAGTAACCACAGGTGAAATCGGTGCCCTTAAAAAAGATATTTTCTTTACAGGAGATGTGCTTAATACCGCAGCACGTTTACAATCGGAATGCCAAACCTATGGTGTGGATTTGCTGGTATCTAAAGCGGTTGTAGACGCAGTACCATCAGCGCAGTATCCGTTTGAAAGTTTGGGGTCAGTTCAGTTGAAAGGCAAAACGCAGGCTGTTGAGGTGTTTTTGGTGGGTGTTTAGACATGTTAGATTTTTAGACTGTTAGACCTCTAGACCTTTAGATTGTTAGATTCTGACGTTTGTAGTTGGGGCTGAGGCAATGACGTTACTATTGTCACTGCGAGGTACGAAGCAGTCTCAAAGAGAGAGAGAGAGAGAAAGAACAGAATCCAAGCCGTCAGTTCGAGTGTTTTATTCGAAGCATGAGAATAAAATGTATCGAGAACCTCCAAATAACTTAACATACTGTTTGTCATGCTGAACTTGATTCAGTATCTCATTTAAGTACACGAATCTATCCATAAAACCAGATTCAATACCAATCCAACCAAACGATAAGCGTCAGTGTCGCAACTACCATAGTTTTTGTATGGTTTTATTTACTATATTTACTTTTATAGCTCATACTTAACAATGTCTAAGCAAAAATCCCTAACCGATGCTATACAGCGGTTGCTAACTGCTGTTCTAAATGCTTTAGGCTATCACAGTACACCCAAGCGTACGTGGCATCAGCATGTGGTGCCTTATGAAGATGGCTGGGCAGTGCGCCGCGAAGGCAATGAGCGTGTTACGTCTAAGCATCGTAAACAAGGCACCGCCATACGTAAAGCCAAAACCCTTGCCAAGCGCTATAATGCAGATGTCATTATTCATCGTGCCAGTGGTGGTATCCGTAAGCGTATTAGTTATCGATGATCTTAAAGTTTTACCAGACTACTTTTTTTAACACTTTATGGTTTTTTTTAGGTTGTTCATCTATTTATAAATGAGCGTATTGTAATAATATCTATCTTATAGACAATTCCCTTAGTACCGCTTCCTTAGTGGTATGTGATTACATAATTCGTTGTTGACCGCATCGGATAGCATGATACCCTTTTTTGGGTATGGTTTGCTATGGAAGATGCTTTTATTTTGAGTGTTAACCAACTAAACTATATGAATTATGAAAATTAGAATCTTATTAATTTTTATCCTTATTGCGCAATTAGCCAATTCTCAGATTACCTTAACTGATTATTTTATAGTTAACAATGAGAGAGTCGAAATTGAAATCTTAAAAACTGACGGAAAGTATAAAATTAAAATGTCTAAAGGCGGTGACAATAAAGAGTTCGTAATTGGTAATAATGTTGGTGATTTTTATGATTTTAGAAAACAATTTAGGAAGAGTGTATATGTAGAACTGCTAGGTAAATCTCTAATAGAAGGACATGCAGATTACGATATAAGCATATTAAAAAGAGTAGATGAAGAAGCAGAAAGTACATATTATAGTTTTGCTAATAACTTAAGAGTTTTAGATGATTTAGAATATAAGCCTAAAACAGGTGATTTAAAAATCAATGACCAAATACCTGTTTACATGAAAAAGAAAGTAATTGGAACCATTTTTAAGGATAAATTAGAAGATGAAGCAAAAAAAGAGTTTAAATCTAAAGTTGTAGAATTAGATAATTTGATACAAGCTGATTATACAAATAATCTCCAAAGTATAATAAAACTGGCAAATGAATTAAATATAGAAGAATATGAAAATATTAGTACTGCCTCAGAAACCCTCTCAGTAAAAGAGACCAATTCTAAAACCTTAATAGCAGAGTTATTGAGTTTTAAGGATAAGTACAAAAAATATAGGCAACAATATGTGAAGGTTCTAATGAGTCAGTATGAAAATACTAAGGACTCAGCACCATTTACCTACCTTATAATTGACGAAGTACAAGTCGAATTTTATAAGGGCTTTTTAGAAATAATAAAGGTTAATGGACATTTTAAATGTAACGATGACATGAAGTTTAATTGTGCTTACATTCCCTCTTTTCTTAAAGATGAAACTTCTATAACCTTTACGAATCTATACGGTATAGGCTTTACAAGTAGAACAAATTATAAACGGTTAGATAACGTTCGTTTATATATAAACCAGGCTAACAAACAATTTAGAGACGTGGATATTAATATTCTCGGAGAAGAGCAAAGAATCTATGAAAAAAAATTACGCGAGGAATTTTTTATAAGGATGGACGATATAATGGTATATGACTTCTATGTGAATAAACTAACCAGAGATTTTAGTCCAATGGATCAAAAATTAACAGTAAAAGGTGGGGAAAAACTAACTTTAACAAAAGAGCAAACACGAAAAATTCTTGAGGTGGAAGTTTTTAGCGATTTCGAAGGCTTTGATGCAGATACACCAAATGGCTTAATCCAAATGGAGTTATCCAAGCATTTTAATATTAATACTAAAAGAATAGATGCTTCTAGGCCATTTAAGTTTATTTCAGAAGGCTGGGGATTGTTTCAGTATACTGAAATTGTAGGAGGCATCACCAAAATCGAAGACAATCAAAGACGATTAAATCCAGAGCGTATTGATACGGAAGTTCTGTCTAATGATGGTATTACCACAGTAATCGATGCCAAAAGATATACTACACCCACAGACCTTTTAAATTATAGGGATTGGTATATAGGGCAAGATTTTAATCTCTTATTAATAGATAACCCAAATTTAAAACATCAATTTCATATCAATGGAGGCTTACGTTTTAATCGAACAGCAATCCAAGATAGTATACAGACTGTAGGAGCTGATAATTTAAAGGAAGAACAGTATTCTTTGAGCTATTGGACATTTTATCCTGAATTTTTAATGCATATTTTACCCGAAGAACGCTATGGTTTTTATGCTATGTGGAGGCCTAACTATGTTCATTTGGCTAGTGACAGAGTGGAATTCAAAAGTTTGGCTGACCCAGTTACAGGATTTAGACGAAAGGTTTCTAACTGGATGAATGAATTTGAATTTAAAGGATATGTAGATGTAGGGTCAAATGGGCAATTATTTTTAAGATGGCGCTTATTTCACGAAATGGGATATTCAGCAAATAATTTTAGTCAAATTCAACTGGGTTTCTCATTTTATTTGCTTGGAAGGAATAAGGAAAGTTTAAATTAGAAAAGCTTATAAAAGGACTTTAACATGTATGTATTAGATAGTAGAGAGTTGCCCTTGCAAACCCAAGGGCTTTTTCTATCTTTAAAGCCTTAGGAATTCAAAATTGATTAATGAAAAACTTCAAAGAAAAAGCAGATAAAATTTGGGAAGTAGCCAATCTACTTCGTGGTGATTATAAACGTTCTGATTACGGAAAGGTGATTTTGCCAATGACTGTACTTAGACGACTAGACTGCGTATTGGCACCAAACAAACAAAAAGTACTTGACACGTTACCTAAAGTTGAAAAATTGGAAGGTGAAACTGCAAAAGACAAAGTGCTGAACGCAACCGCTGGAATGAACTTCCATAACCGTAGCAAATTCGACTTTGATAAAATTATAGCAGACCCAAACAATGTGGCTTCCAACTTAAGAAACTACATTAATGGATTTTCTACTTCAGCTCGTGAAATTATTGAATACTTCAATTTTGATGACCAAATTGATAGAATGGACGACCCGAAAGCAGATATTCTATACCGTGTGGTTAAAGCATTTCAAGAAATTGATTTGTCCGAGATGGATTCGATGGAAATGGGCTATGTGTTTGAGGATTTAATTAGACGTTTTGCGGAGCAATCCAACGAAACCGCAGGAGAGCACTTTACACCTCGAGAAGTGATTAAACTGATGGTAAATATGCTTTTCAACGAGGATAGCGAAATCCTAACTAAAGAAGGTATTGTAAAAACACTATATGACCCAGCTTGTGGGACAGGTGGAATGCTATCCATTGGAGAACAACACGTAAAAGAACTAAATCCAAATGCGGAATTAAAAGTTTTTGGACAAGAAATAAACCCAGAATCCTATGCGATTTGTAAATCGGATATGCTGATTAAAGGACAGAATCCAAGTAACATAAAATTTGGAAACACCTTTACTGTTGATGGTTTAGAAGATGAGCAGTTTGATTATATGCTATCCAATCCACCTTTTGGAGTAGACTGGAAAAAGGCCCAGAAAATCATCAATGCAGAGCACGAAAATAAAGGGATGCAAGGACGTTTCGGTGCTGGCTTACCACGTATTAATGATGGTTCTTTACTGTTTTTACAGCATATGATTTCTAAAATGAAACCATCAGGAACTCGAATTGCGATTGTGTTTAATGGATCACCCTTGTTCTCTGGTTCAGCAGGTAGCGGAGAAAGCGAAATCCGTAGATGGATTATTGAAAATGATTGGCTAGAAGCTATTGTTGCATTACCCGACCAATTGTTTTATAATACTGGGATTTCCACTTACGTGTGGTTAGTGAACAATAAAAAAGAAGAAAAAAGAAAAGGGAAAGTTCAACTTATAAATGCCACAGGAACAAAAGACGAAGAGCTTATTGCTGATGATAAGTTAGACATTAACCGTTTTTGGAAAAAAATGGACAGAAGTCTAGGGAATAAACGAAAAGAAATACCTGAAAACGGAAACACTAAAGGTATTGGATTTATTAATCAACTGTATGGCAATTTTGAAGAAAATGCCTTTTCTAAAATTTTACCAAACGACTATTTTGGATATTGGCGTGTTACAGTAGAACAACCAGATTATGGAGATTTAATGACCAAGGTTGCTCAAGACAAGCAAAAACTTGTTGATTTCTTAAATAATGCTAGCATTGAGGAAATTCAAAAACAAGTAAATGAGTTTGAGGCTTTATTTAAAATGCATATTGAAGAAGGTAAATGGAAGCAAAAGGGAAATATTTTAACGATTGAAAAGAACAAAAAGATAAAAATAAAACCATCTTCAAGCAAAAGAGACTACGAAAACATCCCTTTTTTAAAAACAGAAAAGGAAGACAGTCTTGTACCTGAAACTATTGAAGAATATTTTGAAAGAGAAGTAACACCACATATACCTGAGGCTTGGATAGACAAAAATAAAACTAAAGTGGGTTACGAAATAAACTTTACCAAGTATTTCTATGAGTTTAAACCACTTCGCTCATTAACAGACATTAAAGCTGATATTTTGGCTTTGGAAAAAACCTCATTAGAAAACCAACAAACTGTACTTGACTAATGAAAACCTACGAAACATATAAGGATAGCGGTATAGAATGGATTGGTGATATCCCTGAGCACTGGGAGGTAAAACCAGTTAAGCATAATTTTAAATTTACTACAGGTTTCACGCCGCCAACAGGTAAAAGAGAATTTTATGATAATGGGGAACATATTTGGATTAATATATCAGACCTTCAAGGCAAGTATATTTCAGATTCGGAGAAGAAAATAACCGATAAAGCAATTAAAAAATACAAGCCTGAAATTGTAAAAACAGGTTCTCTTCTTTACAGTTTTAAATTATCAGTAGGTCGCGTAGGTTTTGTTACAAAAGATTGTTACACTAATGAAGCTATCTTCTCTATAGAACCAAGAGAAGACACAAATCTTAATTTCTTTTATTATTCATTACCTGAACAAATAATAAAAAATGCTAATGAGAATATTTATGGCGCGAAAATCCTAAATCAAGAATTGATTAAAAACGCCACTTTAATTGTTCCTTCATCAGAAGAACAAACAGCAATAGCCAATTACCTAGACAATAAAACAGCAGAAATAGACCAACTCATAGCTGATAAAAAACAATTGGTAGCACTTTACCAAGAAGAAAAAACCGCTATTATCAACCAAGCAGTTACCAAAGGTATTAACCCAGATGTAGAACTAAAAGACAGTGGCATTGAATGGTTGGGAGATATCCCTGAGCATTGGGCTATTAAGAAATTAAAATACGTTTTTAAATCTTTAAATAGTGTTCGTATACCACTTAGTGCAAGTGAACGAGGTAAAATGACTTTAAGAAAATACGATTACTATGGTGCTTCTGGAGTAATAGATAAAGTTGAAGATTATTTATTTGAGGAACCTCTTATGTTAATTGGAGAGGATGGTGCGAATCTTTTAACTAGAACGAAAAGATTGGTTTTCTTAGCCAAAGGAAAATATTGGGTAAATAATCATGCACATATATTAAAAGTAATTAATGGAGTATTAGAATACTATTGTGAATTATTAGAGCTATATGATTTTACAATATGGGTTAGTGGTTCTGCTCAGCCTAAATTAACTTCAGAAAACCTAATGAATATTGAGGTTATCGTTCCACCAATTAATGAACAAACCAAAATAATACAATACATAGACAAAGAATCTGCTAGAATAGATGCTAAAATCACTAAAGCAGAACAATACATCAACCTATTGACTGAATACAGAACAGCATTAATTAGTGAGGTAGTAACAGGTAAAATAAAAGTAATTGATTAGAAATGAGTGAAAAACTAGATATTAGAAGTGCTGATGAATCGTTTTATGCGGTTAATAGTTTTCTAGGCTCAGGCGGAAAGCACCTAAGTGAGAGAAATATATTTACCTGTTCATTTAAAGTAAACCATACTGATATTACGCAGAGGTTTAATAGTGAAGTAGAAATTGAGTGTAAAGAGTTTGTTCCTGCTTATATATTTTACTCTAACGCTTTTAAGTCCTTGGGTTATTTTCATCCTGTATGGAGTTCTTACTGTCTTTTTAGCTGGGATGAGATAAAAGAAGAGTTATCAGTAACGCTTAATGATAAAACAATTGTTTTAAAACATATATAAATGACACTTTGCACAGCACATATACGTCAAGTAAACGATACCGAAGAATTGGTGTTCGCAACTGATAGTTGCCTTACAGGTGGCGAAAAATGGAAACACGGCATCAAATTATTTGAATTACCTAGAAAAGACTGTTTGCTCTGTTTTGCAGGAGATACATTTAGAGCGTATCCATTGGTTTTAAATATGGTTTCTTCTATTCATTTGGACAATTATTTGCAATCACCTTCGGCAACACTTGAAGAGGTCTTAGAATTTTTGTCAGAACAATTTACAGAATTAGTTTCTAAAATAGTTTCGGAAATACCTGGAGAAAACATTCACGAGTTAAGAGGTTCTGCACAATTTCTATTTGGTGGTTGGGATTGGCAACAAGGTGCAAATGGTGCTTTTAGAGTTTGGAAATTGTATTACAATGAAGCTATTGAAGGATTTGTTTTTGATGAATTAACAAACAATGGAAAACGAGTGTTTTATACGTTCATTGGCAATGCCTCAATAGATGTAGTTCAAGAAGCAAAAGACAGATATAACAAACTTAGGTTTGATGAAGATAAACAGGACGACAATTTAGATATGGAACCTATTCGGGTTCTTAGTGATATTTCCTTAGATAAAGCAATTAGAGAAGTTGACGGAAGTTTGCAAATTGCCAAAGTGTACAAATCTAACCGCACAGAGTTTTTTGGTGTGTATTGGGAATCTAGCAAAGGAATTCCTTGTTTTCAAGGTCGTGAGTATAACGAAATCAACAAACCACTAGTTCGCTATTTTAATCCTGATACGTTTGAAATCATAGAATCTGATTTACCTGAATGTTTACAAATCATAGATGAAGATACCTATGCAAATGATTACGAATTGGTAAGAGAATGTTATGATGAAGAAGGTTACTTAAAAGATACTGTTACAGAAAAACAAAAACACGTTTTACGTTTGGTTTTTAAAGATGTGGCATATCGCCAATTTATAAGTAGTCAACAAAGTGAACCACAAATTTAAAAGGGATGAACATAACAACTGAAAATACATTTGAAACTGCCATAGAACAAGCCTTGTTACAAAATGGTGGTTATATCATTGGTGACCCAAACACATACAGTAAAGAACTTGGGTTTTTCAAAGATGAAATCCTAACCTTTTTACAACACTCACAACCCAAAAAATGGGAGAAAATATCTGCCATTCATGGAAAAGATACCGAAAACAGAGTTTTACAGCGTTTGTACAAAGAACTAGATTTAAGAGGTGCTTTAGATGTGTTGCGAAAAGGCTTTGTAGATTATGGTGTACGTTTTCAAATGGCATATTTTAAACCTGCTTCGGGTTTAAATCCAGATGCTGTAGCAATGTACAATAGCAATAATTTAAAAGTATATCGTCAAATCTATTACAGTAAAAAGAATCAAAACTCAGTTGATATTGTTTTAGGTTTAAATGGTTTGCCAGTAGCAACATTAGAACTTAAAAATCAGTTTACGGGACAAAACGTAAATCACGCTAAAAAGCAATACAAAGATACTAGAGATCCAAAAGAACTATTGTTCTCATTTAAGAAACGTGCTTTGGTGCATTTCTCAGTTGATTCAGATGAAGTTTATATGGCAACCAAATTAGAAGGTTCAAAAACATTTTGGCTTCCATTTAATAAAGGCAATGGAAACGGAAAAGGAAACCCGCCAAATGATAATGATTATCGCACATCTTATTTATGGAATTACATCTTACAAAAAGATAGTTGGCTTCAAATACTACAACAATTCATCCATTTGCAAACTGAGGAAGTCATATCAAACGCAAAGATTTACAAAAAGGAAAAAATGATTTTTCCGCGTTATCATCAATTGGATGCTGTTCGTGAAATAACAAATGACACTTTAGAAAATGGAGCAGGTAAAAATTATCTAGTACAACATTCAGCAGGTTCAGGAAAAAGTAATTCAATCGCTTGGTTAGCCTATCGATTAACAAGTTTACACAATGCATCAAACGAACGTATTTTTGATTCCGTAATTGTAGTAACTGACAGACGAGTTTTAGACCAACAATTACAAAATACAATTTATCAATTTGAACATAAACAAGGCGTCGTTCAAAAAATTGATAAAGACAGTAAACAACTGGCAGATGCTATTAGCAATGGCACTAATATTATAATTACTACACTTCAAAAGTTTCCTTTTGTAATCGATAAAGTGGGCGAAATACCAGACCGTAAATATGCTGTAATTATTGATGAAGCTCACAGTTCTCAAGGTGGTGAAGCCAGTAAAAAAATGAAAGAGGTTTTAGGTGTTGTAGAAGATGATGAAAGTTCAACACAAGAACCTTATCCAAATTATGGAGAAGGAGATGATGACGAAACTATTTTAGGACAGGATATTGTGAATAGCTGTATTGAAAAATCTGCTCAAGCAAGAGGTCAACAAACAAATGTTTCATTCTTTGCGTTTACAGCAACACCAAAATATAAAACACTTCAAGTCTTTGGAGCAAAAGATGAAGAAGGCAATCCGAAGCCTTTTCATTTATATTCTATGCGTCAAGCTATTGAAGAAGGTTTTATTTTAGATGTTCTAAAAAACTATACGACCTATGAACGTTATTATAAACTAACCAAAGCGATAGAAGAAGACCCGAAACTTAACAAAAAGAAAGCTGCAAAGGCAATTGGTAAATACATTGAACTACATCCACATAATTTGGCTCAAAAAACAGAAATAATTATAGAACATTTTAGGTCTATTGTTTCTAAAAAAATTGGCGGTAAAGCAAAAGCAATGGTTGTTTGTGGTTCAAGGTTACACGCCAAAAGATTTTTTGAAGAATTTAAAAAATACATCAAAAAGAAAAAATATCAGAATGAATTAAAAGTGATTGTTGCATTTTCGGGAAAACTGAAAGATGACAATTATCCTGATGGAGTTTTAGAATCTGAACTCAATGGATTTAAGGAAAAGGAATTACCACAAATGTTTGAAAAAGAGGAATACAAAATTTTGATTGTAGCTGATAAATACCAAACAGGTTTTGACCAACCTTTATTACATACAATGTATGTAGATAAAAAATTATCAGGAGTAAAAGCAGTTCAAACACTTTCTCGATTAAACAGAATGTGTGCAGGTAAAGAAGATACTTTTGTGTTGGATTTTGCGAATGACAGAGAAACTATCTTTAATTCTTTTCAACCCTATTACGAAGTAACAACTGTAACTGATGAAACGGACATTAATCACTTGTACGATTTAAAAGCAAGATTAGATGATTTTCAAGTGTATTGGCAAGAAGAAATTGATGACTTTGCAAATGTCTACTTCCACCCTAATACAAATTTGAACAATGCTAAAAATCAAAAATATCTGTATTCGTTTACAGACCCATCTGTAGAACGTTACAAAGAACTTGAAGAAGAGAAACAAGATGAATTCAAAAAATCAATTCGTTCTTGGACAAACTTGTATTCTTTTTTAGCTCAGATAATGCCATTTGTAGATGCAGAATTTGAAAAATTCTATGCATTTGCTAAATTATTGCAAACTCGTTTACCTAAAAGAGACTTATCTGAGACTTTCCAACTTTCTGATGAAGTAGCGCTGGAATATTATCGTTTAGAAAAGATTAAAGAAGGCTCAATAGAACTTTTAAAAGGAGAAGAAGGAGAACTCAGTGGAACAACAGAAGCAGGTTTAAAACGTACTAAAGACGAAGAAGCCTTATTATCAGAAATAGTTTCTATTTTGAATGATCGATTCGGAACTGAGTTTGAAGATGCGGATAAACTATTTTTTGACCAAATAGAAGCGGAATTGATGGAAGATAAAAAACTTCAAAAGCAGGCAAAAGCGAATAAAATGGATACGTTTAAATATGCGTTTGAGGATATGTTTATGACCAAACTAATTGGACGAATGGACCAAAATCAAGACATATTTGAGAAAATACTAGAGGATAAAATGTTTGGTGATTTGGTGAAAGAATTAATGATGAAAAAGATTTACCGCAAGATGAATGAAATATAATTTAGAAGGAGGTGTTTTAATTATAGGTTCTCTTTATTGGCAAGATTGGTTGAATGAAGAAGGAGATGATATTCGAAAAAATTGGAGAGATAATCATCTTGATATGACTTCAGTTCGAGATGTAAAAGCCCCTGTAAGATATGGGCGTTTTTCCGGTAAAGCAGAATTGAATAATCAGACTTATACAATGGTTTTTGATAAAGAATTACCAGAAGAAAAATATGGTAATGTTAAAGTAGTACCATTCAAAACCAAATTTGAAGATTGGAAGATGATGAAAGATGAAGTACATAGATTATCTAATTCCGAAGGTGGCAAAACAGATGAGTTTATAAAAGGTAACAAACAGCCCTGGTGTGTGTGTGGCATAATTATTAATCCTAAAGTTGAGACCTTAATTAAAAAGGATTTGCTCTCCAACTGGTCTAGGTCGCTAAGAGAAAATAAAATTGGGTATAAGAATTTTGAAGATATATACTCAGAGTTTTCGATGTCTATTAATGGAGAGTTTCTATTTTCATGGCCTGACGAAGTAGAAAATCTCGATGTTTTGATCGCCACAGCTACAAGACCAAAATTAAGAGAAGGTGCTGAAAAGTTGACAATTCAGGAAATTTCAAATCATGTAGATAATAGAGCCTATTTTATGCCAAATTTGGAGTGTGGTATAAATACATTTCAAGATGAAGAAATTCTAAAATGTCATGAAGACAAATGAGTTTGGATATCTTTTGGCTAAAAGACAAAAGCCTTACAGATTTGGATAACCTACTAGAGCTATACATCCTAGCCAATGAAATTATAGAAAACATAGAGTCAGGACTAGAAAGCTTTAGGGAGATTATGGATACCTTGAATGAATAAGATTGCTTCTACTGACGCTTTTAGGTCTGTATCGCCATAATCTTACCATTATCACTTTGAGGCACGAATCAGTGTCATTATAAGGGTAGTGGTAATGACTAAGAGATTGCTTCGCTCGTTCCTCACTCGCAATGACAGTATGGGTGGTGGTTGGTGTGGTTTTGATTAAGAGATTGTGTCGGGTTTGCCACGTCGCTTTGCGTCTCGCAATGACCACTCGCAATGACGGCTTGGGTGTTTGTTTGGCGTTATGGTTTGTGTGATGGTTGGAGTAGTTGGGAAGATAGACAATGACGGTATAGGTGTGTGGGTTCTCGATACATTTTATTCTCATGCTTCGAATAAAACACTCGAACTGACGGGTGGTTTTGGTTTTTAGTTATGGTTGGTGTGGTACCACTTAGAGATTGCGTCGGGTTTGCCATGTCGCTTTGCGCCTCGCAATGACCACTCGCAATGACGGTTAATTACTTTCTAATGTTAAGGTAATGCTAAATCTTTTATATCTAATGGTTTAGGACGTCTAAAAGTGGGTTTATCTCCGTATCTTTAGTAACACCAAACACCAGTGCTATGAACTCATTACAAAAATTACGATTACGACTACTAAAGTCCCGGCAAAAAAGCATAAACACTACACGACCAATAGGAGACCTATCACCAAAAGCTAAGGACGCTACCAAAACGGTTAAAGAAGACGACGCCTTTATGTTTATATAGTTGTGTTAAGGCATTATATAGGTATTGTCAGTAACAATGTATGGGGATTTGCTACTTATAGTTATAGCAATACGACATTACCATGGCATTTATAGAACTAAAGCATCGCGCAACACAACATTCTAATCCTAAATTGCAGGATAAGCTGAGCAGCTTACAACAGCTGTTACAAGAACTGCAAGAGCGTGAATTGCCAGATGCTACCATAGACTACATTAATCATCAGCTTAGGGAGCTTAATGCCAAATCTACTGCAGATTCTAAGTTGTACAAAGCGGTTTTTGCTACACAGCACACCATTCTTAAATACCTTGAAAAACACCATAAGATCGTGTCTAAAGGCCATTATCAAAAGATTTGGATGGTACTGGGTATGTCGCTTTTTGGTGTTCCAATGGGAGTTGCATTTGGTACTAGTATGGGTAATATGGCTTTTTTGGGTACAGGCATCCCACTTGGTATGGTCATAGGTATGGCTGTAGGCTCTGGTATGGATAAAAAAGCGGCTGCGGAGGGCAGGCAGTTGGATTATTAGATTTTTAGACTACTAGATTATTAGACTGTTAGACTACTAGACTTTTAGATTATTAGATTGTTAGGTGGATACAGCTAAAAGAAAAGCCCCTCTCAGTATACTACCAAGAAGGGCTTATAAAAAGGGATTATCACTGTTTATTTAGCGGCAGCAATTTTCATGCTATGGCCTTGCGCTAAGACATACAATTCATCATTTACCTTTTGATAAAACACAATAGCTGTGGAGGCAAATAATGCTGTAGTTACGGGTACAGGAGCAAACGCAGATAAATCTATATCTAAATTGGTATCACTACCTACCATACCACCAATATCTATAGCATCACTGTAGTTAACTACACCTGCCGCATTTGGGTGTTCTTCCACAGGCTGGTAAGCTTTTAAAGTGGCATCCCACTCATAGTTGCTTACGTAACCCGCTGCCAGTGCTAGTTTGAAATGTGTAGCACCCTCAGGTTTGTGTACAAATGTATCGGTATTAAAGTCTGGTATATTCCAACGGACACTATCCTTAGTATCTGCAATATCTGGCCCAGGAGATGGAGCATTGAACTGTGAATCGAATGGTTTTGATAGGTTGAAATTAAAACCAATGAACGGCTCTAAATTATCTACAAGGTCAATGTTGCGTTCACCTCTTAAGCCAGGACCATTAGGAACGATACTTCTTATTTTTGCTGTAATTCTAGCACTAAGGTAGGTGTCGCTCACCAGACGAGATATACCAGCGAAGCTTTCTCTAAAGGCCTTGCCACATTTTGCAGACCCTCCAAATTCCTGGTTGTTCTCTCTTGTACGTTGATACTCTGGAGCGTTAGCAATTCGATTTTTACTGACTTGCGTCTTCTTTTTTACTAAATTCTCTCCGTCTTTGTTGTAGAAGGTTAACCCATCCAGAGTTCCTTCTAGTTTAATAAAACTTGTATTTACTGCCATGGTTATAAGATTTGGGATATACTGCATATGGCATTATAAAATGCAGTACATCTGGTTAAACTTAGCCTATAGTTTAGGCTTTTGATAAGGTATAAAAGGGGATAGGGCAGTTGTTTTAAACACCGGTAATTTATGTAGTGCAACTGATCACATTGCTAAACAACTGAAAACCAAACCTATAAAAATATTTTTAAAATGCAAACACCTCGTAATGAATAATTTACAATGAAATAGAGGAAATGCAGAGAATATCTCAAAGAAGCTATCTAAAATTGTGGCATTATCGACATATTCTTAGTAGCACCCGAATACTTGTTGCTAAAATGATAAAAATGAGGTAGTTATGGTTGTTGGGCTTAAGACTCTCTCAGTTTCACCGAAATAGGGTAGTGGTCACTATAACCATCGGTTACAATGGTTTTGCCCATACCGCCAAAATGCTTAGGCACACCATAGGCACCAGGCTTTACCATCTCAGGAAAACGCTCAATACATACTGAATCAGGCACTATTTTAATAGCACTGTTGCTCTTTAGCATGTTCTCATTAGCCAAAAACTGATCGATCATATTGGGTTGATTTCCAAAGTAAAAACTGGCCGTTCCGTAGTCCATTAAGGGCCACATGAGGTTTAAAAAGTAGGGAATACGTCCACGTACCACACGCGCTCTGCTACGTAAAGCCAGCGCAAATCGGGTTAACGACTCATTAAAAGGCTCATCGTTAAAGTCTCCCATTGCCAATACAGGCGTATCATCACCATGCACCTCTCTAATCCGTTGATGGAAATAGCTCAGTGTTTCCCCAGCAATCTGTCGGTAGCCTTCAGACTCGTACTGTCCACCACTACGTGATGGCCAGTGGTTAGCAATGAGTACCAGGCGTTGTTGCCCTTGACTATGCTTGGTTAAGAAGTTAACCTGTAGAATATCTCTCGTGGCTGTACGGCGCAACACAAAGTGATCATAAACCTTAGGCTCGCCATTTTCCTCTTCAACACTAAATAGATCTGCATCGTAGATAAAGGCCACATCAATACCACGTCGGTCATCCGAGTCATCATGTACCAAAGCATAGTTGCGGTTTAACACACCCATTTTCTGAATTAATAAGTTGAGTACATGGGCATTTTCTACCTCACAAACCCCAAGGATATCTGGGCCATTACCATTATTCAACTGAATAATAATGCGGTTCAGTTGGTCTAATTTATCATTGAGTTGTGTAGGTCCCCAACCTTTTACGTCGCTACCAATAGCACGTTGCAGTTTCTCGGTACGCCTTGGTGAGTGTTCAATGTCAAAGAGGTTTTCTAAATTCCAGAAGGTCATGTGGTAGTCCATATCATATATTTTTAGGGATACGACTATTAATTAGATAGGTGATAGAGGAAGTCTAAAAGTAACAGATTTTGAACTAAAATCAAAATAGGGTACCATCGCATAAGATTCCTGTTTGTAAGGCAGAAATCTAACAGAGATTTAGTATACTTGTTATCCGAAAAATAAAATAAATAAGTTCATAATCAAGCGTCAGTTCGAGTGATTTTGAGGCACGAAAAATCGTATCGAGAACCAGTTTAAAGTAAAAAATTCTATTCTCGATACAGATTTTACTCATTTTCAATCGTAAAACCCACTCGAATTGACGAATTTTATAAAAATGAATAACAGATTAAACTATAATCAACAATGAAATTATTAGGAATAGGATCGCGCATCAATCATACAGCACACGGAAAAGGAGTGGTTACCAATGTGACCTCAAAGCACTATTGGGTGACGTTTATAGATAAAGGTTTAGAGACTATAGAACTCGATGAAGACTTTGAAGTGATTGAAGCTGCTGAAGATGATGTAGATACGGTAAGTTTTTATGAGGTTGAAAAGAGTCTTAAAAGCATCCTTAAGAAATGGTCTGATGTTTCTGAAGTTATTTCTATTGCCGATAAATGGAAGGGTGGTAAGCTGATTCTAGAGCCAGGTGATACTAACTTACAAGGTAAGGAACTACCTATAGATACCTTCTTTCATAAAATTACTATGGTACGCGACCGCTTACGTGTGATGGAGCAGAAGATAAACTCTAGCAACCTCGATGAACAGGAAAAGATAGACTTACAGCAATACATTACCAGAAGCTATGGTAGTTTAACTAGTTTTAACGTACTGTTTAAGTTGAAAAGCCAGCAGTTTGTAGGGCAGCGTTCTAAGTAGTGTTCTGTAAGCAGTATTCAGTAAGCAGTAGGTAGTTAGATGGGTTTTTTTATAAGCTATAACTTAAGTCCTATTACCTCTCCCATATCAAGGTTAAACACCATGAATTTATGCGAGGTCGGTAATTTGGCTCCACTTTGGGTGGTTGTCCATTGGTCCCATGATGCTTCTAAACCATCTATAGGTAGAATGTCTACCCACATTTGAAAGCTTTTAGGCAGTCCGTTTTTATCCAGATGCCAGAGATAAGAGTCGCCAGGCGTACTGCCTCCTTTGGTGTAGGTGACTAATAAGGCCTTTTCACCATTTTCGGTTGTTACTAATCTGCGTTCTGTGCCTTTATCAAATACTTTGTATGGAGCTACCAACCAGAACGAGTCGTTATTGAAGTATTTCACTGCCTTATTGATATAATCCTGTTTTTCACTGCCATTATATTCTTGTTCGCCAGCAAATACTTTTGAGTTATTAATGTTATCTAAATCCAGAATTACGGTCATGGCATCCCAAGATACTTCACAGGTATTATCATTTTTATACCATTTGTAATGGTGTCTGCTTTTAAAAGTCCATTCAATATAATCGGTATTAAGATAGGCTTCTTCATTTAAGGCATTTAGCATGGTCGTTGCTAATTGGTCAGCTTCAGTACCCAATTTGCCTGTTGGTAAATCTTCATCGTACTTGAGGTACATAAACCCAAAGAAGAGTAGCGAAGGCAGTGTAAAGAAGATGATGATTCCTCCTATAATCTTAAAGATGCGTTTTGTTTTTGAAGCTTTAGGCATTATTAGTGTGTTTTATAGTATTACAAGCAATTCCACCACCAAATCACTATTGGTGGTGGAAGTTAAGTCATTTGTATTTGTTAACAATAGCTATTAAGTTATTGATGTAGGCTTAATTATCGGATTTGTATCCTTTAGGACGTTTCCAACGCACTGGAGCTTTTGGTTCTGGTTTTAGTTCAAACTCATTACCGTTTAGAAGTCTCATCGCTTCCTGTACGGCACGTTCTAATTGTGGGTCGTTTCCTTTTGAAGTTTCTTTAGGATGTTGAATGACTTCAATATCTGGAGCCACGCCTTCGCCTTCAACAGCCCATTCACCATTAACATCATAGAAGCCACCACGCGGTGCGACCATACGACCACCATCAATAAAGCGAGGTGTATCCCAAGTTCCTACAAGGCCTCCCCAAGTTCTGGTACCAATTAATGGACCAATATTTTTCATTTTGAACATGTATGGTAGTAAATCACCACCAGAACCAGCACGCTCGTTAATGAGCATTACTTTTGGTCCCCAAATACCAGCAATAGGTGTAGTCCAAGGACGTTTGTCACCGGCTTTACTGTTGAAATAGCCAAACAATTCGCGAGACATGATGTCTATCATATAGTCCGCTGCTGAGCCACCGCCATTATTACGTTCGTCTATTACCACACCTTTTTTGTCTTGTTGTGAGAAGTAATACCTGTTGAACGACGTAAAGCCTCCACCACCTGTGTTTGGTACATAGACATAGGCAAGCTTGCCGTTAGATAGTTCGTCAACTTTTCTTCGGTTGCTTTCTATCCACTCAATGCTTCTTAAACCTCTTTCGTTACTAACAGGTTTTACCAAAACGGTTTTAGCATCCGTCATGCTAGGTTTGGCATTTACTGTCATGCTGATTTCTCTACCAGCTGTTTGCTCTAATAATTTGTAAGGGTTTGTATTGCTATCTAGTGGTATTCCGTTTATGGCTAGTATATAATCCCCTTCATTAACCTCTATACCTGGTTTTGCCAGTGGTGCATTAATGTTAGGGTTCCAACGTTCACCAGTATAGATTTTAGTAATCTTATAGTTGCCATTAACCTTTTCTATATCACAACCTAACAAGCCAACAGGCACACGATCTACATCAGGGAAATCGCCACCAGAGACGTAAGAGTGACCCACTGCAACTTCACCACTCATAATGTCAACGACGTAGTTTAGGTCGGTTCTGTGGCGTACATGGTCTATCCACGGTGCATACCATTTGTACACTTCATCCCAAGGCGCACCATGCACATTATCTACATATAGGAAGTCTCTCATGTAGCGCCAGCCTTCTTTAAAGATTTGGTGTGCTTCTGCCTTAGGGTCTAATTTTATTTTGATATCAATCTTTAGATTGTCTTTTCCGGGTTTTGGTGGAGCTTCAGAGCCCGTTAAAACCCAAGCTCCATTTTGAGATAATAGTATAGACTTTCTATCTTCTGATGCTACCATTTGAGAAACACCATCTGCAAAGTCTGTTGCTTTCTCTTTTTCAACGTCATAGGAATGCACCTTTAGTCCTCTTGCATTAGGAATTGCCTCTGCAACAAACACTTTATGCTTTGGGCCTTTTAGCAATGCCACATAATTTCTTGCAGGTAGGTCTAGTGCTACCGCTCGGTCGAAAATTCCTTCTTCGTCTATAGTTACTGTAATAGCATCCGATGATTTTTTATCGTCTTTTTTGTCATCCTTTTTATCATCTTTCTTGTCGTCGTTCTCTTTCTTTTTTACGTCTTCCATATCATTTTTAGGAAGGTTGGGTGCTTTATCATCTTTACTAAGTACTACAGCATATAAGCTTCTGGTAAGGTTGGCTGCAGGGTCGTAATTACTCATATCTAACCATCCACTTTGTAGTCCGTAGTTGGTGCTTGCCAAAGTGTATAGATATTTACCCGAAGCATCCCAAACTGGAGTTATGGCGTCTGCAATAGGATCTGTAATTTGGATGATTTTTTTAGTATCTATATTGTAAGCAAAAATGGCTTTAAAGTGACTATCTTGTTGTTTTGCATAGGCAATCCATTTACTGTCTGGTGACCAAACCGGATTCATAGAACGATTAGGGTGTGCGTATCTATCAGTATCTACTTTTTTGGTCTTTTTAGTTTCTAGATTTAATATCCAGATGTTGTAATGTGTGTCTGTGTAGGCAATGTATTTTCCGTCTGGAGACCAATCTGGTTGAAAGTAGAATGTTGGGTTAGGTAGGGAAATCGCTTCTGCATTTTGACCGTTTTGGTCAGCTAACATTAATTGGTATTCCCCACTTTTATCTGAAAACCAAGCAATTTTATCACCTTTTGGTGACCATATAGGACTGCGATCTGCAACACCTGGTGAGTTGGTGAGGTTTATCCAAGTTCCATTTTCTTTTGGCACTGTAAAGATTTCTCCACGATGTTCAAAGATGGCACGTTTTCCAGTTGGTGAAACATTAGGGTTTATTAATTGTCTTGCAGACACATCATCCCATTTTGTTCTGTAGAAATTGAGATCTGCTTTGACTTCAATATTTAACTGTGATGTTTTTGAAGTCTTTGGGTTATATACATGAAGATATCCACCTTGTTCATATACAATTTTGTTATCACTGGCATCCAAACTTTTCACATCAAACTTTTTATGAAAGGTGATTTGTTTTTCTTCTTTACTTGAAGGGTTAAAAGCCCAGATATTCATGGTATAATCGCGCTCAGACATAAAATATACCCAACCATTTAACCAAACAGGGTCTAAATGACGCTCTTTAGTAGGTTGCGATGTTCTTACTAAGTCTTTGGTTTTTAAATCTACAACCCAAATAGGCATTGCTTGTCCGCCACGATAGTTTCTCCATTCGGCATCCCAACCTGTGATTGGTGTGTATGCGACATGCTTTCCATCAGGAGACATTTCACCATAAGCCGCTCTCGGAATATCTAAAGCTTCAGGTAAGCCTCCATCAGCAGACACTGTGAAGAATTTGTTAGTCATGGTTGGTTGGGCTTCTCTACCAGAGCGAAATAGTACTTTGCCATCTGGTGTCCATCCTTGTACAAAATCACCATCAGGATGATAGGTGAGACGTTTAGGCTCTCCACCTTCTGAAGGCATTACATAAACATCGACATTACCATCGTATTGTGCCGTAAAGGCAATCATTTTGCCATCGTTAGAAAAGTGAGGGTTGGACTCGTAGCCTTCATCACTGGTTAATCTAATGGCAGTACCACCTTTGGTAGATGCTTTCCATAAGTCGTTAGCATACACAAAGACGACATCATCTCCTTGAAGTGTGGGTTGTCTTAAAAGTTGTGTGCCTTGAGAAAATGAGAATAATGAAATGCAGAGTGCTGCAAGAGCCATGTAATTTTTCATGCTTGGTTGATTTTATGAGGTAGGTTAATTTTGGCTTGGTGAAGCTAAAGATACAATATCGTACAGTTGTATTTTTTAAAACAATGTTAAAACCCAACAGCAGTATCGTCACCTCTATGATCTGCACCACCTTCTAAAGCGCCATCATCTAGAACTAAGATAGCATCTACTTTACCAATTACAGGTGAGCGTTTTAAGTTGATGGAGTATCCTAAGGCTTCTAATGCTTTTATAAGGTCTATATTAAAACTATTAGGTTCCATTCTAATTTCATCTGGTAACCACTGATGATGAAAACGTGGTGCATCAACAGCACTTTGCATAGAAAATCCAAACTCATGGACATTAATAATGGTCTGTAATACTGAAGTAATAATGGTTGATCCGCCAGGTGTGCCTAAAGTCATGTAAAGTTCTTCTTCTTTTTCTACAATGGTTGGTGTCATAGCACTCAGCATGCGTTTTTCTGGTGCGATGCTATTGGCTTCGGCACCAATAAGGCCATAATAGTTTGGTACACCTGGTTTACTGCTAAAGTCGTCCATTTCATTGTTAAGGAAGAAGCCTAACTCTTCTGCATACAATTTAGAACCATAAGCACCATTTAGTGTTGTAGTAACCGCTATAGCATTACCAAACTGATCTACAATAGAGTAGTGGGTAGTTTCATCGCTTTCATAACCGACAATATAGCCATGCGATAAGGTATCTGAAGGTGTTGGCTCTTTGAACGAGAAATTAGCCATTCTACCTTCAAGGTACACATCGCTTAATAAAGTTTCCGTTGGAATATCTACAAAATCTGGATCACCTAGATAATAGCTTCGGTCTGCATAGGCATGTTTTTCTGCTTCGACCATTACCTGAATAGTTTTTAAGGAGTTGTGACCGTAATCATTTAAATCAAAAGGCTCTATCATTTTCATGATTTGCCCTAGGCATATTCCTCCAGATGAAGGAGGAGACATGGATGTTATGGTTAAATCGTCGTACTCAAAAGATACAGGGTTTCGCCATTTGGCTTCGTATTTTTCTAAATCTTCAAGCGTTATGATGCTACCTTCAGCTTCTAAAAAAGACACCAGCATTTTTGCAGTTTCACCTTTATAAAATTCATTACGACCATGCTCTGAAATGCGTTGTAATGTATTTGCTAAAGCTAAGTTCTTTATAGTGTCTCCTGCTTTAATCGTCTTATTGAAAAGAATTTGTTTGTTGTTTACTGCAGAAAAAATACTGTCGTATTCAGAAAACCGTTTTGCTTGTTTATTGGTGACTACAAAACCATTTTGTGCTAATTCAATAACAGGTTGTAAAACGGTTTTAACATCAAGTTTGCCAAATCTACGTTGGGCTTCAAAAATTCCAGCAATAGTTCCAGGTACACCAACAGCCATGCTACCCACTGTACAGAGGTTTTTAATGACGTTACCTTCTTCATCGAGATACATGTCTTTATAGGCTGCTAAAGGTGCTTTTTCTCTATAATCTAAAGCACCTTTGGTGCCATCGGCTAGTCTGTACACCAAAAATCCGCCACCACCAAGATTACCGGCATACGGATAGGTTACGGCTAGTGCCATTTCGGTTGCCATCATGGCATCGAAAGCATTACCACCTAGTTTTAATATTTTAACACCTATTTCTGAAGCTTCTTTTCTGGCACTTACGACCATTGCTTTTTGGGCAATAGTTCCTTTTTTTTCTTTTTGAGCTTTGTTTATGCTGGTCTCTTGTTTACAACCAACGAGGCAGAAAAAGAATATTAAGATGATTATTTGGTTCTTCATATTTTAAACTGCTTTTCGATGTCGTTTCTCTTTGTGCTGGCAAATGATTGAAGCTCTTTAAAGAACGCTGTAAATTCTTCCTCAAACTCTGTGTAAAATTCTTTTAGTTCATTTGTGGCTTCGTTCATTTTAGATTTGCCTTTTGTACGGTTGTTCATTCCGTTAAGCACAAGTTGAATACCATCTACAGTAGCATAACTTAATAGCCAATTGCCTTCTATCATAATTGGTGTTAGGTGTTTAAAGCGCTTGGGTAAGATTTCAAAATTCTTATTTAGAGTATTGTAGAACTCATCTACATAGTTTGCCAAAGGGATGTTTGAATATTCTTTCCAGTTCTTTGCTAAAAAATGATCATAAATAATATCTACAATAACTCCGCTGTAATGGCTATAATTTTTATGAAGGCGCTTAGTGCTTTGTCTAAAAATAGGATGCGCATCTGTGAAGGTATCAATGGCTCTATGCAATAGGATACCTGCCTGAACTTTTTCAGGATAGATTTTGTAGTTATGTCCTCTTATACCATCTGCAACAAAATTGCCGATGGTTAAGAGCTCGTCATCTCCAGATAGATAAATGTGGGCTAGAAAATTCATAGGCTCGAATTTACGAATTCGTAATAACAAAATTCAAAAATCATTTCTAAAGCGTCTCTAAGATATTATATTTGCTCAAAATCAAAAATCTATGACTTTAATTAAATCTATATCAGGCATTCGTGGAACTATTGGCGGAGCTGTTGAGGACAATTTAACACCAATTGATGCTGTAAAATTTGCAGCCGCTTATGGTACTTGGCTAAAGCAACAACGTAATAAGGACAACTACAGAGTTGTTGTTGGTAGAGATGCACGTATTTCTGGTGAAATGATTCAGAGTTTAGTGATGAATACCTTAGTTGGTATGGGAATCCATGTTATAGATTTAGGCTTATCTACAACGCCAACTGTAGAGGTTGCTGTACCAATGGAGCACGCAGATGGTGGTATAATTTTAACTGCAAGTCATAACCCAAAACAATGGAATGCTTTAAAGTTATTGAATCATAAAGGTGAATTTTTAAATGGAGTAGAAGGCAAGAAGATTCTTGATATAGCAGCCTCTAACGCTATGACATTTGCTGAGGTTGATGACCTTGGAAAGATTACTAAAAATGATGCCTATATCGACTTACACATTGATGAGGTTTTAGATTTACCATTAGTCAATAAAGAGGCTATTGAAGCTGCTAATTTTAAAGTTGTAGTCGATGGTGTTAATTCTACAGGAGGTATTGCTATTCCATTATTATTAGAGCGTTTAGGAGTTGAAGCTGTGAAATTGTATTGCGAGCCAACAGGTCATTTTCCACATAATCCAGAGCCTTTAAAAGAGCATTTAGGTGATTTAGCAAAAGCTGTGGTAAAAGAGCATGCCGATTTTGGTATTGTTGTAGATCCTGATGTAGATCGTTTGGCGTTTATGGATGAAAAAGGGGAGATGTTTGGCGAGGAATATACTTTGGTAGCATGTGCGGATTATGTGTTGAGTAAGAATCCTGGAAATACTGTTAGTAATATGAGTTCTACACGAGCCTTACGCGATGTTACCGAAAAGTATGGTGGCATGTATGAAGCCAGTGCTGTAGGTGAGGTGAATGTGGTAGAATTAATGAAGAAAAACAACGTTGTCATTGGTGGTGAAGGTAATGGTGGAATTATTTATCCAGAGTTACACTACGGACGTGATGCTCTTGTTGGCGTGGCCTTATTTTTGAGCCTTTTAGCAGAAAAGAAACTATCTGTAAGTGCTTTGAGAGCTACATACCCTAATTACTTTATGAGTAAAAAGAAAATTCAGTTGACACCGCAATTAGATGTCGATGCAATTTTGAGTACTATGGAAGCTAACTATAGTCACGAAACCTTAACAACCATTGATGGAGTTAAGATAGATTTTTCAGATAGTTGGGTACACTTAAGAAAGAGTAATACAGAGCCTATAATTCGTATTTATACAGAAGCGCAATCACAAGAAGCGGCAGATGATTTAGCAGATCGTTTTATTGCTGAAATTAAAGCAGTCGCTAATATTTAGTATCTTTAATTATGATTTCTGAAGCTACAACACAAAACTCTACAACTCTTGAAGCTTATTTTGAGCAATTCAGGAAACATATTGTTGGTCAAGATCAAACCTTTGTTTCGCCATTTGGAGAACAAAAAATAATCTATACAGACTGGACCGCTTCAGGGCGTTTGTACAGACCTATTGAAGAAAAACTACTTAACGAGTTTGGACCTTTTGTTGCCAACACACATACAGAAACTACAGTGTCTGGCACAGCAATGACAAAAGCCTATCATAAGGCTAAACACATTATAAAAGACCATGTTAATGCCAACGATGATGATGTGTTGATTGTTACAGGTAATGGTATGACAGGTGTTGTGAATAAGTTTCAGCGTATCTTGGGATTAAAAATTCCTGAAAACCTAAGAGATTATACAGTGGTTCCCGATGAAATGCGACCAGTTGTTTTTATTTCGCATATGGAACACCACTCTAACCAAACCTCTTGGTTAGAAACCATTGCGAAGGTGGAGGTCGTTCCACCAGACGATAATGGTTTATTCTGTTTAAAAAATCTTGAAGCATTATTAGAACAGTATAAAGACAGAACATTAAAAATTTGCTCTATTGTTGGAGGATCTAATGTTACAGGTATACAGACACCATATCATAACGTTGCTAAATTGATGCACCAACATGGTGGTGTCTGTTTTGTAGATTTTGCATGTTCAGCACCATACGTAGATATAAATATGCATCCAGAGGATGAGGAAGAACAACTCGATGCTATATTTTTCTCACCACATAAATTTTTAGGCGGACCAGGTACTTCAGGTGTGTTGGTTTTCAATAAGAAATTATACCATAATATGGTGCCAGATTGTCCTGGTGGAGGTACCGTAAGTTGGACAAATCCTTGGGGAGAACATAAATATATTGATAATATTGAGGATAGAGAAGATGGTGGTACACCAGGATTTCTTCAAACTATAAAAACAGCTTTGTCTATAAAATTGAAGGAGCAAATGGGAGTTACCAATATCCTTGGACGCGAGCACGAACTTGTAGATACTATTTTTAAGAAACTTCAGCCAGTTTCTAATATCAATATTCTTGCAGGTCAGCATCAAGACCGTTTGGGAGTTATTTCGTTTTATATTGATGATTTACATTATAATCTTGGGGTGAAGTTATTAAATGATAGATTTGGAATTCAAACACGTGGTGGCTGCAGTTGTGCAGGTACGTATGGGCATTTTTTATTACATGTAGACCAACAAACGTCGAAAGAACTTACAAACGAAATATCTATTGGAGATTTGGTGCGTAAACCAGGTTGGATACGCATGTCTATTCATCCTACAACAACCAATGCTGAGATGGATTATGTTTGTGAGAGCATTATTGCTTTAGCCAATAATCACAAGGATTGGGCAAAAGATTATGAATATTCAAAATGTAATAATGAATTTATCCATAAGTCTTTAATTGAAAAACCATCAAGCGACGTCAATGTAGATGGTTGGTTTAATTTAGATTAATCCTATTTACTGAAATTGAGCAGGAACTTTGTTTCTGTGTTTCCAGCGTTTGTGTGTCCAGAGATAATATTGAGGAGCTTCTAAGATTTGTTCTTCAACCAACTTAAAAAACAAGTCTGTAATTTCATAGTCTTTATAATCATTTGGATTTTCGGTAATGGTCTTAAATGTAGTTTCGTAATAACCACGTTTAATACGTTTTACACCAAAAAAGACTACAGCCATATCCAGTTTTTTGGCTAAGGTTTCTGCACCTGTGTACATTGGTACTTTTATGCCCATAAATTCATTCCAATGAAATGCCTTTGTGGCTTTTGGAGATTGGTCTGAGACAAATCCGTTGATAGTAAGTTCTCCTTTCTTTTTTTCTTTAGCTAGTACTTCAAAGGTTTCTTTTGTAGTAATTAAATGCGAGTTGTATTTAGCACGTATTCGTTTTACAAGTCTATCAAAATGTTTATTAGCTAATCGTTTGTATACAGCATAACCTTTGTACTTAATGTAGGTTTGTAGAATAAAGATCCATTCCCAACTGCCATAATGAGCACACATAAGTATAATGCTTCTTTGCTTTTCTTCTAGCTTGTGAAGTTCTTCAATATTAGTAAACTTGAAACGTTTTTTCATTTCCCCCTCAGAAATGGTTAAAGACTTAATCGCTTCAACTATCATATCGCACAAATGATGATAAAATTGACTGGTAATGGTAGCAATTTCCTTTTCAGACTTATCAGGAAATACCAGACGTAAGTTCTCTTTTACAGTAGACTTTCTATATCCGAAAATTTTGAAAAGGAAGATGTATAATACATCAGAAAGACCATAGAGTAGTCTAAACGGCAAAATAGAAATTAACCAAAGAATAGGATAAATGAGAATATAGGCAATAAGTTGCATGAAAGTATGTTAGTTTTGCAACAGCAAATATATGCTATATTTGATTTATAAGATTAGAGTTTATGTACAATTTAGATCCTGTTACAATTGCAATTATTGCAGCCAATGTTATTATATCATTGAAAGGTTTTGATGACCGATTGTTTTTTGAAAAGTATAAATTCAATGTAGGAGGTATAAAGCGAGGCGAACAAATACGTATGTTTAGTTCAGGGTTTTTGCATGTAGACACAGCCCATTTGTTGTTTAATATGATTACGCTTTACTTTTTTGCAAGTAATGTTATAGGGGCTCTAGGAACCTATAATTTTTTAATCATTTATTTTGCGAGCTTGGTTTTTGGAAATTTGCTGTCCCTTTATTTTCATAAGGAAGAGTTTTGGTATTCTGCTGTTGGAGCCAGTGGAGCTGTAACAGGTGTACTCTATTCAGCTATTTTATTAGATCCAGGAATGAGTTTATACATGTACTTTATTCCTATACCAATACCAGGTTATGTGTTTGGTATTGGGTATTTGTTATATTCCATTTATGGTATGAAAAACAGAATTGGAAATATAGGACACGATGCCCATTTTGGAGGAGCGGTAGGAGGTTATGCCATAACTTTGATTTTAATGCCAAGTTTGTTCAAAACCGATTTAGGACATATTGGTTTGTTGGCTATTCCTATTATTATACTTTTTGTACTGTATAAAACAGGGAAATTGCATTAAAAAGAAAAGCCTGCAATTTGCAGGCTTTATATATCAAAAAAACTATTTATTAAGGAGTATCAAGAAGCTCTTTAATTTTAAGCGCCAAAGCCATTCCTCTTAAATTTTTTGCAACAATTTTACCTTCTTCATCTAAGATGTAAGTAGCCGGTATTCTATCAATATTGTACAATTGAGCAACCTCGTCGTTAAAATATTTTAAACTAGATACGTGGTTCCATTTTAAACCATCTTTTTCAATAGCATCTAACCATGCTTTTTTAGGATCTTTTTGGTTTGGAGCTCCATCTAAAGATACACCAATGATCTCTAATCCTTTATCGTGGTATTGTTCATATATATTAACCACATTAGGGTTTTCTCTTCTGCAAGGACCACACCAAGCTGCCCAAAAGTCTATTATGGTTGCTTTTCCTTTAAGATTATTTAAACTTACTGTTTTTCCATCTGGTGTTTGAGACTCAAAGTTAGGTGCTATTTTACCTACTTCTAAATGAGCTGTTTTTTCGTACGCTTTGTATAGCTCATCTAGTTTTTGCTTTACAAGTTGTCCTCGCTTAGACTCTTTTAAGTGCGTTGGAAAACTTTCGTAAATCTCTTTATATTTTATAATATCAAATGTTGGTCTACTAGATTCTAGCTGAATAAGATTTAGACTAAAATAACTGTCGTTATGATCTTGAACAAAGCTAAGCGGATAAGCCAATTGTCTTTGTCTCATATCATCCATAGCCTTTCTTATTGAATCTCTTGTTTCTGGCGCAGGATCTTGTCCAAGTTCCTTAAATCTGGTCATAATGGCTGTACCTTCTTCTCTAAATTTTAGCATACCATTCTGAAAATCTTCATAACTCTTGTTAGATTCAGAACCTGTAACTTTAGATTCCATAGGAATTTCTGTATTAAAGTCTATTTGTATGTTACTGTTTTCTAACATAAAGACCATATTTCCGGGTGTTCCGTCAGCAGATAAAAAATAAACACTAGGTTCTTCAACAGCTCCTTTAATTGTGAATTTTCCGTCCATTACAACTGCAGAATCTCTAAATACTTGTTTTCCTTTTTCATCTATTTGAGCAAGTCGCACTTTTATACCATTTTCTATGCCTTCAGCATTACCGTTTATAACATATTCTGTGTCTTTACTTTGATTACAACTTACTAATACAAACGTTAAGACAAATAAAATCAGTGTTTTTTTCATGTTTATCATTTTCAATTTTTTGATTAGCAAATATAACAACATAGGCTAATTATTCTAAGAATAGATTGTGAATTAAATCTTAAATAGCATTCTTAAACTTTTAACAATCTCATATTTTGCAATACTTTTGCAACAAAGCAAATGACTATGCACAACGATACTATTGTAGCTTTAGCAACACCTTCGGGTAGTGGTGCTATTGCTGTTATAAGATTATCTGGTAAAGATGCTATTGAAATAGCCTCATCGTCTTTTAAATCTATTTCTGGTAAAAAACTAAAGAATCAAGCCACTCATACAATTCATTTAGGTCATATAGTTGATGGTTACAAGACTCTTGACGAAGTTTTAGTATCTGTGTTTAAAAATCCTAATTCATACACAGGCGAAGATGTTATTGAAGTGTCATGTCATGGATCGCTATATATTCAGCAAGAAATCATTCAATTATTCTTACGAAAGGGCTGTAGAATGGCAACGGCAGGAGAATTTACGCTTAGAGCCTTTTTGAATGGGAAATTAGATTTGAGTCAGGCCGAAGCTGTAGCTGATTTAATTAGTAGTGATAATGAAGCCTCGCACCAAATTGCGATGCAGCAAATGCGTGGAGGGTTTTCATCAGAGATTGCCAAGTTGAGAGAGGAGCTTTTAAATTTTGCGTCACTGATAGAGTTAGAACTTGACTTTGCCGAAGAAGATGTTGAGTTTGCAGACAGAACTCAATTTAAAGACCTTATTGAGCGTATCACTTTTGTTTTGAAACGCTTAATAGATTCTTTTGCTGTTGGAAATGTGATTAAAAATGGCATTCCAGTAGCTATTGTAGGAGAACCTAATGTTGGTAAATCTACACTTCTTAATGCGCTTTTAAACGAAGAGCGTGCTATAGTTTCTGAAATTGCTGGTACCACAAGAGATACCATTGAAGACGAAATTTCAATAGGAGGTATTGGCTTTAGATTTATAGATACAGCAGGAATAAGAGAGACCAAGGATGTGGTGGAAAGTATTGGTATAAAAAAGACCTTTGAAAAGATTGAACAATCTCAAGTAACGATTTATCTTTTTGATGCTAGCAAAGCTATAAGCACACTCGAAGACGTAAGAATAGAGATTGAAAAGATTAGAAATAAATATCCTCAAAAACCATTATTGGTCATAGCTAACAAAATAGACCAATTGGATGACATTCAATTGGCAAATATTAATACAACTATTGCAGATGTTTTGCTACTTTCTGCTAAAACAGGATTTGGTGTAGAGCAACTAACAAATTCGTTATTAAATCTTATAAATACAGGTGCCCTACGAAATAATGAAACCATAGTCACCAATACACGACATTATGATGCTCTTTTAAAGTCTTTTGAAGAAATCCAAAAAGTAAAATATGGATTAGAGACTGGATTGTCAGGAGATTTATTGGCTATAGATATAAGACAGGCCTTATATCATTTTGGTGAAATTACTGGTGAGATTACTAATGATGATCTATTGGGTAATATTTTTGCTAACTTCTGTATCGGGAAGTAACTTGCTTTCTTTTGTTTGTTAATGTGTTGATTTTATTGACTTTATGAGTTTTTATCTTCTCTTTTTTGTTGCTTTTTTGCTCTTTTTTAACTAAATTTGTTGTATATCTGTTGCCTTAAATATGGATTTGTTGCCCAAATCTGTTGGCTAAAAGATTGGCGAAATGATGCGCCATATTGCCCCACGTTGCACCATAACGCTACATAAAGCACCATTTATGAGCAGTAATTTATACATCCCAAAAACCTGTAAGCATTGTGGTAATGCCTTTACAGCACGCACAACAGTAACTAAATACTGTGGTGATACTTGCGCTAAAAAAGCCTATAAGGCGCGTAAGCGTAAAGAAAAAGTACAAGCTACTCTTACAATGGATATACAGCAGCAAAAAGAAGCTGTCCAAATTCCAAACCTCAACACGGTAAATAATAAAGATTTTTTAAGCGTGACAGAAGCTTCACAATTGATTGGTGTAAGTAGATGGACCATTCAAAGAATGATTCAACAAGGACGTTTAAAAGCAGTCCCTTTTGGAAGAAAACGTATTGTAGCCAGATGGCAAATAGAAAACCTCTTTAATTAGCATCCTATGAAAGTAACATTAAGACAACGCAAAAAGAATGATAAAATAAGTCTGTATTTAGATTACTATCATAAAGGAAAACGCAAAACCGAGTATTTGCGATTATACCTTACACCTAATCCTAAAACTAAAACCGAAAGAGAGGTTAACAAGAAAACCAAGCAATTAGCGGAAACCATTTGCGCACAACGTCAAATAGAAATACAAAATGGTATTTATGGCTTTCAGGATATTGAGAAATTAAAAGGAAGCTTTATTACTTATGTTACAGCTTTAGCTGAAAAGAAAAACACCAGCTCTGGCAACTATGGGAATTGGAACAGTATGCTAAAACATTTAAAAACCTTTTGTCCTACGGATGTAAGCTTTCAAGATTTGGATAAATCATTTGTAGAGCGTTTCAAAGAGTATTTGGACAAAGATGCTATGGCAAGAGCAGGTAAAAAACTGTCTCAAAACTCTAAATATTCATACTATGGTAAGTTTTGCGCAGCTTTAAAGCAAGCGGTAAAGGATGGTATTTTAAAAGTCAATCCTGCTAATGGTGTAGATTATTTCAAACAAGGAGAACCTCAACGAGAGTTTTTAACGCTTGATGAATTACAGAAGGCAGTTAACACAGAATGTGAATTACCATTATTAAAAAATGCTTTTATATTTTCAGCACTTACAGGATTGCGTTGGTCAGATATTGAAAAATTGTTGTGGTCAGAAATCCAACACTCTAAAGAAATGGGTTATTACATACGCTTTAGACAAAAGAAAACCAAAGGTGCTGAAACTTTACCAATTTCAGAACAAGCAAGAGAATTATTAGGGGACGCGGGAAAACCCGAAGCAAAAGTTTTTGAAGGCTTACATTATAGTGCCTGGTCAAACCTTAAATTGCAACAATGGATGTTAAAAGCAGGCATTACAAAAGATATAACCTTTCATTGTGCGCGTCATACCTATGCCACTTTACAGTTAACTTTGGGTACGGATATTTACACAGTATCAAAATTATTAGGACATAAAGAGTTGAGAACAACACAGATTTATGCCAAAGTAATTGATGATAAAAAGAAAGAAGCCGCTAACCGTATTCAATTGGATTTATAATGAAAGGAAATGTGTTTGCAAGTTTGGTGTCGATTACCAACGGATTACATAGAGACGATAGATCAGAACGAGAATTTAACATTCTGAACTCTGAATTAAATGAAACACCAAAAGCTGATAATGCGGTTTTTAAAGTAAACTTTAAAAGACCTTTAAACAGTAAAAAAGAATATTACTTTAAGCTGATTTCAAATGACACTGAAACTGAATTAGCAGCATTAAAATCCCAATTCCCAAAAGATGCTACGGAACCCGAAAACAAGTATAACTATACCGTACAATTTAATAAGTTCAATAAGTACTTAAAGGATATTGCCACCTACATTAAAAAGCAGTCTATAAGTAACGATTTAGGCAATGATGCCGATTATATCATCAATTACTTAAAAGCATCGGCAATTCGCCTGTACATCGAATTACAAGAGCAATACGGACAATTTTCAGATACTGGGTTATTCTCAATTCAAGAAATAGCAGAAAAGTATTTTAATGATACTGATTTTGATACTTCAGTATTTGTAAAATTAGAAGCAGATAAAAAAGAGGTAGTTAAAAAGCCATCTAAACCGAAAAATAAGCCTAAAACCTCATTTGGATATTTAAAAGATGATTCCGAATGGTTGTCTAAAATATTGAGCAGGCTTCAATTAAGTATTGATTTACTTGATGCAAAAACAGATGTTAAAGACTTACATAATTTATTAGTGGCTAAAGATTTTAAAGGTTTTCAAAAGAAAATCTATATAGATTGCAAAACAACCGAGTTTAAATATGTTATTAAACGGTTGCAGCCTCATTTCAAAAATATGACACCCACTTTAATTGAATCTACAGGTTTATTTTATACAAAATTGGGTAAACCATTGACAGCTCAAAATCTTTATACCAAAAGTAAAGCACCTCTAAAAAAGGAAATCATTGATAATATCTTCAAACAAATACTATAAAAAACAATGAGATTATTTAGAAATCTCATTGTATTCTCACACTCATATAAAACTCTCATTCTTTAAAAATCATTGTTTTTAAACCTTTGTCCTGTTCTTGAAAACCAAGAATGACATTTGGCCAGATGTCCATTTCTATTTTAAAATTAATTAGTTATGGACGAAATATTAGAACGTCTTAAAATTATCGAAGCACACGTTTTAGACAGAAACATTATTGTTAAAAACGTATTGAGCTTTAACGAAGCCTGTAAATTTTTGGAATTGTCACAATCCCATTTATACAAGCTTACGAGTACTGGAACCATTCCGCATTACAAACCGAATGGTAAGAAAATTTATTTCAACAGAGTTGAACTGGAGCAATGGTTATTAACTAACCGTGTTGATTCACAAGATGAAATCGAACAGCAAGCTGCCGATTACTTAATTAAGAAAGGAGCGGTGAAGTTATGACTGAAATAATCGATTTACTCTTGGCACTCTCACAAGAAATAAAGGACTTAAAAGCACGTATCGAGTTGTTACGACATTCGAGAGCAGAAGTACTAAAAGATAAGTGGATAGACAACCAAGACGTATTGCAGACCTTACACATCAGTAAGCGAACCTTACAGACCTTTAGAGACAACGGAACACTACCTTATAGCAAGGTAAAGGGTAAGTTTTATTACAAGGTTTCCGATGTGGAGCAATTGCTTCAAGATAACTACTACAACCATAATTTCAAACGAGATGGAAGTAAGTAGAGAGGCAATTTTAGACAAAACACATTACGGCTTAAAAATTTATGCCTACGTGTTAAGACAGTATTATCCTGAAACAACAGTCCTTTCTGTAAAAGGAAGGGACTGCGGGATAACCCGAAACCCTTTTAATGGTGGTAACGAAACCTTACGGATTCATATTGATGGTGTAATAGCAACACATCGAGACACAGAGCTAAAGACCTTTAACGGTGATGTATTTGATTTTGCACAATACCATTTTAGAATTACCGATGAAGAAGAATTGTTGCTCAAGATTAACCAAGAATTACATCTCAATTTAGAAGTCAAGGAAAAAAGCGAATTAGATTGGTTGAATGGTCCAGACGATACCTGGTATGCTTACTGTAGCTTTTTCAAAGCCCCAGTTCGCAATGTGTTTCCTGCGGAAACTATGCGGTTACATCAAGTATTTGCATTAATCACAAGTGATAAATACAAAAGAATTACTGAAGATTTAAGAGCAATAACCGATGTAAAAGAAGCACGTAAATTCAAAGCGAATCGCTTTGATTACGTCACCTTTTCAGGAACGTTTGAAAAGCGAAATGATAGTAATTTGTTACAGCATTCCAATCTATTAACTATTGATTTTGACCATTTAGATAATCTTCAAGAGTTAAAAAAGCAATTACTAAACGATGAATACTTTGAAACCGAAATGCTATTTACATCACCATCTGGAGATGGACTAAAATGGATTATCAGAATTGATGTTTCAGAAGTAACACATTCAGAGTATTTCACCGCAGTAGCCAATTACATTAAGCATACCTATAATATTGAGGTTGACCAGTCAGGTAAAGACGTTTCCAGAGCGTGTTTTTTACCATACGACCCAACAGCCTTTTTACATAAAAGACACCAAGCATTATGACCAAAATATTTAATCCAAAAGAATGGTTGGAAGTTCCAGAAGAGCAACCGCAACCAACAAGCAACAACGCAACAACATTTGTTGTTGCTGTTGCTGATAACGACATTGAAACCTACATTTCTACAATTGAGCAATCAGGTATAGACATCACAGGAAATTATGCCACTTGGAGAGATTTAGGATTTTCTTTGGCTGAAGAATATGGAGAGACAGGAAGAGATTATTTCCACAGAATAAGTAAAAACTATGTAGGTTATGATTCAAAAGAATGTGACGAACAATTTAACAAATGCCTAAATGCAAAAGGTCACGGCATTACCATTGCAACGTTTTACCATTATGCACATCAGGCAGGTATAAAACCGATGAAGCAACAAAACAACAACGAGATTGTAACAAATGTAGCAACTGTTGTTGATGTACCAGAGCAAGCAATGCCAACAATACCGGATGAGGTATTTAATAGCTTACCGCAGTTTTTACAACAAGTTGTAAATCCTGCGAGCAGTCAAGAGGAAAAAGACATTTTGTTATTGGGAGCTTTAACCGCTTTTAGTGCCTGTTTTCCTAAACTCTTTGGTATTTACGACCAACGTAAAGTCTTTGCCAATTTATATCTTTTTGTTACTGCACCTGCATCTGCAGGTAAAGGCAGGCTTAACCAAATTAAAAATTTGGTAGATCCTGTACACAAGTTAAAGCGTGAACAAGCTAAAGTGCTAAAGCAACAATTTAATACAGAAATGGCAACCTATAATATGAACAAGGGTAAAGATGAAAACTTGGAAAAACCAGGTAAACCACCCGAAAGGATGTTGTTCATTCCTGCTAATAATAGTGTTACGGGTGTCTATCAATTAATTTCTGATAATGAAGGCAAAGGACTGATTTTTGAAACTGAAGGAGACACATTAGCACAAGCTTTTAAAAGCGATTACGGTAATTATAGCGATGGTTTTCGTAAAGCCTTCCATCACGAAACCATTAGTTATTATCGTAGAACCGACAGAGAATATGTGGATATTGAAAAACCGTGTTTATCTACTGTATTATCAGGAACACCCAAGCAAGTAGCTACATTAATCCCGAATGCCGAAAATGGTTTGTTTAGTCGTTTTATGTTTTATTATATGAATATAAAACCTACTTGGAAAAACGTGTTTTCAAGTAATAATAATGTTGGGTTAGATGATTATTACTCACAATTAGGAAAGGTATTTTTGGACTTGTATAAAACCCTCAAAAACAATCCCGAAATTGAAATAAGGTTAACTACACCTCAACAACAGCAATTCAATACGTTTTTTGAATCCTTACAGACTAAATACATCAACTTACAACCCGAAGAGTATATTGCAACCATAAGGCGATTAGGCTTAATTGCATTTCGGCTAATGATGCTATTCACAGCATTTCGCATTATGGAAGATGGTGATGTGAATCAAGTAAAAGAATGTGAGGATGTCGATTTCAAAAATGCGCTAACTATCATTTCTATTTTAGTAAAGCACAGTAGTAAAGTGTTCAATGATTTACCAATAGAACAAAAAGCGGTAAAACGCTTAAACAGAAAGGAAAGGTTTTTAGAAAGCTTGCCAAAACAATTCAGTAGGCAAGAGTATTTAGATTTAGCCACCAAACAAAACATCCCACATAAAACGGCAGAAGGCTACATTACCAAATTTGTAGAAGCAGGATTAATACATAGAGAAGCACATAATAGCTATTCAAATCCTGCAAAATCATTATAAGGAAATTGAGGAAACAAAGGAATTTGCGTATGTGTTTCCTTAAATCCTTAACTTCCTCACTTTCTGTTAATAACTGTTTATATCTTTTTGTTTTCCTTTAGCTTCCTTTTCTTAAATTAGACAAAATCTGACAAGTCTAATTAATGCTATTATGGAGTTTGGAGAATACATACGCTCATTGCGCGAAAAGCGCAATTTGTTATTAAGGGAAATGGCTGCAAACGTCAATATGGATGTGGCTTATTTAAGCAAGATTGAACGAGGAAACCGTATGGCAAGACGAGAGCAGGTAATAGCATTTGCAAAAGAATTAAAAGAAGATGAGAACAAATTAATTAAGCTTTGGATGTCCGAACAGATTGTACAAATGATAAAAAATGAAAAGGACAGTACGGAAATCCTCAAAATAGCTGAAGAGAAAATTAGTAAGATTGTTAAAAAGCAGTAAAAATTAAATGTTTAAAGAGAATAAATATTTCGGTGAGGTATGGTTTAAGGAATCACAAGATGTGAAGTGCTTCTGTGTCCTTGAGCTAAAAGATAACAAGATATTTATAACCACAAATTTGAATAAGAAATATGCAGCATACCAAATTGAAGTGATTTATGGAATGTTCACAGGTTTAGGTTATGTAACCTTTGTTAATTGTAATATACAAAATAGTAGTACAGGTATAATTGAAACTAAAGTATATCGCCCTAAATACACCTTTGTGTGTGCTCATCACTTAATAGAACCGGTAAATTTAAAAGTGAGTGAATTTCAAATTGACAATGCAGCAATTGTAAAGTGGGTTAGAAAAATGAATTGGTATAATTCATTTGAAGATAAGGTTGAAAAACAAGAAGACATAAAACACCAAACAGTTATTTCACAAGACTTAACTTTAACAATAACAAAATCTACTTCATACACTTCCAATCACGACTTTTTAAGAATGGATAACATAGGCTATGTAGACTTCAAGTCTACAAAGAATTTGAGTATTCTGGAAAGCATTGAACTTTACAATTCATTTCAAAAAATATTTCATTTCATTTACGGTAAATCTGTTCAGTTTAAGTCCTTTAATTTTAAGTGTTTAAGTTGTGGTGAGTGGGCTTCATTATATTATAAGGATGATTTTAATAAGGAGAACATTTCTGGTTTTATTACACTTGATTATGATACAATTAATGAAGACTTATCTAAATTAATCAAACATTGGTTTACGAATCCAGACATTACTTATTGTGCCGATATAATAATTGAAAATTTATTAACTGTAAAGACAAGTCATAGTAGAAGGTTCACTAATTCATATTCAGCCTTTGAAGCTTACAGTTTTAAATTTGGTAAAACTCATAAAAACCCAACTGTAGAAAAATATTTATTAGAACATAAAGAGTTAATTCATAGAATTACTTCAATTCCAGAAAGCGAAATCAAAGGTTATGTTTCTAAAATAGTAAGACATAGGGATTATCTAACTCATCGAAATAAGACAAAGAATAACATTTTTTCTCAATTTGAGTTGCTATACATTTCCTTTTTATTGGATTATATAGTCGGTATAGGTTTAATGAAAAAGATGGAAGCTTCAGAAGAAGTAATTGAGAAGATAATGTTAAGGGCAAAATCTACTTATCAAGATATGCAGTCGGTTAATAGATTGTTGAATAAGGATATTTTAGAGATTAATACTTAAATAATTTAATTATGTAGGAAGTAATAACAAACACCTCATTATCTATGCAAGAACACTTAAAAACCAACATACTCAATTTTAAATGGCCAAGTAGCGCGCCTACCATATACTTATCATTGGAGGATATAGAAGAAAGCCATCCAATTCATTGGTCAAAGTTTTCAAAGCAGATTAAAGAGGCGTTTCCAGATACAGATTTATCTAAAGTAGAGCATATTTATACAACGTTTACTCAAGAAATACCCAATGCACCAAGTATCAAAATAGACTTGACAAAAGGTAAAGAACTACGCATTTACAAGCAATTCCTTAAACACCAATTAAAAACATATTTTTTAGAAAAGGGCTATATCGTAGTCAAAAACTTTGTGCGTGATGTGCAAGTGTGGTTGCCTTCAAAAAACGGGAATACAGGAGACTATAACCTCTTTTATAAATTTTCATTTAAGATACAGTTCGCAAAACTTACAGACTTACCAGAGCTAATAGTGTCTTATGATGGTACATCAAAAGTACTTACAAAGTCTGTTCAGGATATTGAGGAAACAGAGTTTATTAAGCGTTGCGTGTATGGTCAAAAGACATTCAATTACCAAATGGACCTCGATTCAGAGGATAGAGAAGACTTTTACAATAGCATAGATTTTAGTCAAGCCTTTCCAATATTCAATTTACAATTGGCAAGAGCTATAAGCATTCCAATTGAAGAACCAGAAAGATCAAAAAACAAATATCAAAAATATGTAGCACTCATTTCCAATTTTGCAGAAAAATATTTGTTTACAGAAGAATTTAAAGCCTTATTCCCATTTAAACAAGATGCTTTTATAGATGTTCCTGGTAACCGTATCAATCACATAAATCCCAACTTGGGCTTATTAGAGTTTGGTAAAGACCAATATGGCAATAAGAAAACCCATTTAGTGCCTAAAAAGGCAATGAATATCTTAAGTCCTTATCGCAGACCAAACAATCAAAATATCAAGATATTTTTCATTTGCCACACCTCTCATAAAAATGATGTATTGAAGTTTTATGACAATTTTAAAAATGGTGTACAAACAGAGAAAGTTTTTTACAAAGGTTTAGAAGCTTATGTAAACATCAAAGCATCATCATCTAAAGAACACTTTATCGAATTTACCAATGAAAACGACCCGATTCCAGAAATAGTTGAAAAGTTAGAAAGCCTAACCTTCGACCACGATAATATAAAATACGCAGCATTTTATTTAAGCCCATTCGATAGGTTCACACCAGATCCTGACGACCGCGAAATTTACATCCGTATTAAAGAACTGTTTTTAAACGAAGGCATAGTTACCCAAGTGGTAGATTATGAAAAAATGGTCATCAATATTGAAAATCAATACAACTTCCAATTCTCATTACAAAACATGGCTTTGGCTATCCATGCCAAATTAGGTGGTGCACCTTGGAAGCTGGCAGTAACTGATAAAAAAGAATTGGTAATTGGAGTAGGAGCATTTACCAATCAAGGGGAAAACAGAAGGTATATTGCCAGTGCATTTAGTTTTCAAAATAATGGATTGTTTAGAAATTTTGAATACTTCAACCAAAACGAAACAAAACTATTAGCAGGTAGCATATTAAAAGCAATTAGAGATTTTACATCAGTAGCCCAAGCAGATAAAGTAGTCATTCATTTTTATAAAGAAATGAGCTACGAAGAACTGCAACCAATTATTGATGGTATGAACAAACTAAAATTAGGAGTGCCTTTATATATTCTGAATATCAATAAAACCGAAGCAGAAGATATGATTGCTTACGATGTAAATTGGGGTAATAAATTAATGCCTGTAAGCGGTACATACATTCGCATTGCCGAAAACCAATTCTTATTGTTTAACAATGCACATTACCCAAACGATATTTATTATGCAGATACAGATGGTTATCCATTTCCAATAAAGATAAAAATAAGCAGTCCGGATGAAGACGCTTTTGAAGATGTTGAGGTGATTGAAGAATTGTTAACCCAAGTATATCAGTTCAGCAGATTGTATTGGAAATCCTTACGCCAACAAAATGTACCAATTACCATAAAATATCCCGAAATGGTAGCCCAAATAGCACCTCGTTTCGAAAACGGTGTTCCAGAGGACGCTAAAGATACGTTGTGGTTTTTATAAATACTTTGCAACACCATTGCATTAAAATATTTTTATCTTTGTCTCAATGAAAGTTTTAGCACTCATATTATCTATTTATATCTTTGCGCTCAATTTAGTGCCTTGTGAAGATAATGGTATACCAGATAATGAGGTTAAAACCGAAATTTCTCAAGCGTTAGACAACGACCATCAACATCAAGGAGCAGATCTATGCTCACCATTTTGCCAATGCCATTGTTGTCATATTCACGTGATACATTTTAAGGTTGTAGATTACAGTGTATCTAATACTGTTATTCCAACACAACTTTTCTATTATTTTGATGGTCTTGAAAAAGACTTCAATACCACCCTTTTACAGCCACCACAGGTTTAATGAATGCCTGCCTATGCAGGTATCTTATAAATTCAAGTAACCCATTTTAAAATAGGTTGCTTATCTCTATTTATAAATTCATTATAACCATTCTTATGATTAATAAAATCATTGATTTTTCAATCAATAATAAATTCATTATTGGTTTGCTAACGCTTACCATTATTGGAGCAGGTATCTGGAGTATGACCAAAGTACCCATAGATGCCGTTCCGGATATTACCAACAACCAAGTTCAGGTAATAACACAATCCCCAAATTTAGGCACAGAAGATATTGAGCAAATAGTTACCTATCCTGTTGAGGTGGCAATGAGCAATTTGCCTAATGTGGAAGAAATTCGCTCAATTTCACGCTTTGGTCTGTCAGTTGTCACCATTGTATTTAGTGATGATATGGGTACATATCTTCCAAGGCAATTGGTTGCTGAAAAACTCAACGAAGTAAAAGAACAAATTCCGGCGGGTTTTGGAGAACCTACAATGGGACCTATTTCCACAGGTCTTGGAGAGATATACCAATACACATTAAAAGTAAAACCAGAATATCAAGATAAATATTCCATTTCGGATGTGCGTACAATGCAAGACTGGATTGTACAACGCCAAATGGCAATGGTTCCTGGTGTTGTCGAGGTCAACGCTATTGGTGGTAAAATAAAACAATATGAAGTTGCTGTAGACCCTAACGAGCTTAAATCTATTGGGATTACCATTACAGATGTATTTGAAGCCCTCGAAGCCAATAACCAAAATACGGGTGGTGCTTATATCGAAAAAAACCATCAGGCTAATTTTATACGTGGGGAAGGATTGGCAAGAAATTTAGACGACATTAAAAAAATTACGGTTAAAACCATTAATAATGTGCCTATTACCATTGGTGATATAGCAACAGTTCAATTTGGTGCAGCTATTCGTTACGGAGCATTAACACAAGATGGCGAAGGAGAAGTTGTCGGTGGCTTGGTAATGATGCTTAAAGGTGCAAATTCAAATGATGTGATTGCCAATGTTAAAGAGCGTATGGTTCAAATACAAAAATCCCTGCCAGAAGGCGTTGTTATTGAACCTCTTTTAGACAGAAGTAAGTTAATTGGAGAAACGACATCAACGGTTGCTACAAACCTTATTGAAGGGGCTTTAATCGTTATTTTCGTCCTCATTTTCTTGTTGGGTAATTGGCGAGGTGGCTTAATTGTAGCTTCAACTATTCCACTATCCTTACTGTTTGCATTTATTTTAATGAATGTATTCAACGTATGGGCTAACCTGATGAGTTTAGGAGCTATAGACTTCGGTATTATTGTAGATGGTGCAGTGATTATTGTGGAGTCTACGGTATTTCTTATCGCTTCCCAAGTACTTAAAAAGAAAAAAATAACAACCAAGGAGCGTGATGAGGTTGCTGCATCGGCTTCCAAAAAAATGATGAATGCAGCGTTCTTTGGCCAGCTAATTATTCTTATCGTATTTCTTCCCATTTTAGCCTTACAAGGCATTGAAGGCAAAATGTTCAAACCAATGGCATTGACCTTCATCTTCGCTATGTTGGGAGCTATGGTATTGTGCCTTACCTATGTTCCAATGATGTCTGCTTTAGTATTGAGACCGCCAAAAAACAACAAATTATCTTATGGAGATAAATTTGTGCATTGGGTTGAAGATAAATACAAACCTTTATTGCAAAGAGCACTCTTAAAAGGAAAATGGATTGTAGGAATTGCAGTGGCGTTATTTGCGGTAACAGTTTTTATGTTTACCCGAATGGGAGGCGAGTTTATCCCACAACTCGATGAAGGCGATATTGCATTCCACGCCATTTTAAAACCGGGCAGTTCACTATCTGAAACAGTAGAAACTACTACCAAAATTGAGCAGATTGTAAAGGCAAAATTTCCCGAAGTCGAAAAAATTGTGAGCCGTATTGGTGTAGCCGAAATACCCACCGATCCAATGCCTATGGATTTAGCAGATGTATTCGTTATACTGAAACCTAAAAGTGAATGGACTACGGTAGAGACAAAAGACGAGCTTATTGAAGCAATAAAAGAAGCTGTTGAAATTATTCCTGGAGTGAATTATGAATTTACCCAACCTATAGAAATGCGTTTTAATGAATTGCTGGAAGGAGTTCGTGAAGATATTGCCATAAAATTATACGGCGAGGATATTGATATCTTATCGCAAAAAGCAGAAGAAATTACTAAAATAATTGCAGGAACACCTGGTATTGGTGATATGAAAGCCGAAGCCACAACAGGTTTGCCTCAAATGACTATAAATTATAATAGAGATAAGTTGGCGCAATACGGGCTACAAATCAATACACTAAACAAAATGGTGCAATCGGCATTTGCCGGAGGAAATGCAGGTGTGATTTTTGAAGGAGAAAAGCGGTTTGATTTGGTAGTTCGTTTAAACCAACACAACCGTAAGGATATATCAGATATTCAAAATCTGTTTATCAATTTGCCTTCGGGGACACAAATTCCACTTCGTGAAGTAGCGGATATATCCTATAAAGCAGGGCCTATGCAAATAAGCAGGGACAATACCAACCGCAGAACCTATGTAGGTGTCAATGTAAGAGGGCGTGATGTAAAATCGTTGGTGGGAGAAATCAAAGAAAAATTAGATGCACAATTGGAACTGCCTTCAGGTTACTTTATCCGTTATGGTGGTGCTTTTGAAAATTTAGAACGTGCCAGCAATCGCTTACAAACCGTAGTGCCTATTGCCTTACTACTTATTTTCGTACTGATATACTTTGCTTTAAAATCAGTACCACAAACCTTAATGATATACATTGCTATTCCAATGGCAACCATTGGTGGTGTGGTGGCTTTATGGTTGCGTGATATGCCATTTAGCATTTCGGCAGGTGTTGGTTTTATTGTATTATTTGGGGTTGCCGTGTTAAACGGCTTGGTTATGATAAGTGGCCTAAATGAATTGAAAGAAGAAGGTGTCACCAATTTAAAAGAAAGGATTTTGGAAGGTACAAAGCGAAGAATACGCCCTATTATGCTAACAGCATTTACAGATGTGTTGGGCTTTTTACCAATGGCTGTTTCAGCATCGGCAGGTGCAGAAGTTCAGCGTCCGTTGGCAACGGTAGTTATTGGTGGTTTATTGACTTCAACATTACTCACCTTATTTGTATTGCCTATTTTATATCATTGGGTTGAGAATAAATCGTTTAGGTTAAAACCAAACAAAAAAATAGTGAGTGCAACCGCAGTACTGGTTTTAATGTTGGTGTTTTCAACTCGAAGTAATGCACAACAAATCACGGATACCTTGCCTAAAATTTCGTTGAACGAAGCTGTTGCTTTATCTAAAAAGAACTATCCGCTATTGAAACAAAAACAATTGGAAGTTACCAAACAAGAAAACCTAAAATCTACGGCATACGATTTTGGTTCTACTCAAATCTTTACAGGAGGTGAAGAAGTCAAAGATGGAACAGGAATCTACACAACGGTCGGTGTTGGACAATCAAATATGGATGTGTTTGGAATCGGAGCAAAACGAAAACTGCAACAACAACGCATTGAGTTGTCTCAAAAAGCATTGCAATTATCTGAATTGGAGGTAGAACTGGAAGTGAAAAAAGCGTGGGCAAAATGTTATCAGTCTATGAGAAACTTTCAGTTGTACAAAGAGCTTGATTCTATCTATGGTAATTTTGAACAAGCAGTTACGCTGAACTTTGAAGTGGAAGCCATTTCTAAATTGGAGTATTCAGCGGCAAAAAATCAAGTGTTTCAAATTCAAAATAAAAAAGTACAGGCATACAGAGATTACCTCATAGCCATACAACAGTTAAATCTTTGGTTATTTGAAGACGAAATTTATACTGTATCAGAAGAATTGGAAAACATTGCAACGATTGAAACTGATAGCTTATCAACAAATGAACATCCAATGGTTACTGTTTCAGAAAATCAATTGAATGTCGCCGAAGCAGAATTGAGAGCGGCAAAAGCCGATAATTTACCGAAATTGAACCTTCAGGGTGGTTTACAAAAAGTTAATGGTAATTCAGGTTTTTATACCTATCAAGCAGGAATTTCCATTCCATTCCTGTCAGGTTCAAACAAGGCCCGAATTAAATCAGCAAAAATTGACAATGCTATTGCAGAAAGTAATTTGCTATTCAAAAAACAAGAATTACAATCACAATATGCACAAGCAAAAGAAAATTATTTAAAATGGAAACTGTCTTGGGAATTTTACGAAACACAAGTATTACCGTTAACCAAAGACCAAAAATCAGGAGCGTTGTTGGCGTATAAGGAAGGAGAAATAGATTATACCACCTTTACACAATTGGTAAAAGAAGCCGTACAGTCAGAACTGGAAGCTCAAAACGCTTTAATCAATTATTTAGAAAGTGCATTTCAATTACAATATTTCAATCAATAACATTATGAAAAAAACAGCATACAAATACATCGCAGTCATTTTTGCAGCACTTTTTATGGTGTCTTGTGGCAATAAAAAAGACCATTCAGAAAATGATGGACATTCTTACGATAAAACAGAACAAACCAGTGAAAATGAAGAACACCACGAAGAAGGCGAAGTAACGCTTAATCAGCAACAGTTTGATGCCTTAAAAATGAAAATAGACACCTTGGGCTTACGCAATATGAGTGGCTATGTTGAGGCAAACGGCACATTGGAAGTACCACCACAAAACGAAGCTGCTATTACTTCTGTAGTAGGTGCCAATGTAACATCCATAAAAGTAATTGAAGGCGATAAAGTTGAAAGAGGTCAGGTAGTGGCTTATTTGTCACATCCAAATATTATAGCCTTACAGACCGATTACCTAAACGCTTATAGCAATAGCGAACTTTTAAAGAAAAATTACGAACGCCAAAAAAAATTATACGATGCAGGAGTAGGATCTGGTGCTAATTTCCAAAAAGCAGAAGCAGAATACAAAGGTTCAACGGCATTAGTAAATGGTTTGGCAGCTCAATTAAGTATTTTAAATATTAATACAGCATCAGTTCGTAATGGGAGTATCGCTCAACAAATTCCACTACGAAGCCCCATTGAAGGATTTGTGCAAAAAGTAGAGGTTAAAACAGGACAATATGTAGAACCACAAACGGAACTGTTCGAGATTGTAAACACACACCACGTGCACGCAGATTTAATGGTGTTTGAAAAAGATGTCTATAAAGTAAAACAAGGGCAAAAGGTAACTTTTAGTGTGCAATCCATACCAGATGCAGAACTTACGGCCGAGATTTACTCGGTAAGCAAAACCTTTGAAGACAACCCTAAAGCGGTTCACGTGCACGCCGAAATAGAAAATAAATCAGGTAATCTCATTCCAGGTATGTACATTCAAGGAAGAATACAAACCGATAGTACATTAACAAAGGCATTGCCCGAAAGTGCCATTGTAAAAGATGGCGATAGATTTTTTGTTTTTACGGTAGAAAAAGAAGGTGAAACTTGGGCTTTTAAGCCTGTAGAAGTAATAACTGGTGAAAAAGATGGAGTTTGGATTGCAGTTACTTTTTCAGAAGAAGTATCTGCTAAAACCAAGTTTGCTTACAATAATGCGTATTACCTTATAGCAGAAATGAAAAAAGGAGAAGCAGAACACGCTCATTAATTATGGAAACAATAGAACAATTATTAGAGTCAAAAGATATTCGCGTTACAGCAATGCGGTTGCTTATTTATAAGTTTCTTGCAGAAAAAGAAGTAGCGGTAACCTTGAGCGATATTGAGAATGCGTTTGAAAAGGCCGACAGGACAACGCTTTACAGAACAATAAAAACCTTTGAAGAAAAGGATATTGTACATCAAATAGACGATGGTACAGGCATCACTAAATATGCCTTATGCGAACAAGGATGCAGTTGCAATATTAAAACAGATTTACACTTACACTTTCATTGTACTAATTGTGGAGAAACAGTTTGTTTAACAGACCACAAAATACCTCAAATCAAGGTTCCTGAAGGTTTTATTTCCGAAAATGTAAACTTGGTAGTTAAAGGTATTTGCGATAAATGTAGCGGTTAATAATGCACTTCTGTTGCATCCCTTTTTTACGGAACTTTGAATTTAAGACAAATAAAAAATGAAAAAAAAGAAAATAAATCTACGAGACTTAAAGCCTGATTCTGATAACGGGCATAGTCACGATGATGGTCACAATCACGGTAAAAGTTCAAGTCAATTTAAAGCATACATTCCTGCCGTTATAAGTTTTACAATGCTTATTATTGGAATAGTATTAGACTATTTTGATGTTTCTTTTTTTAAGGATTGGCTTCGTATAATTTGGTACGGCATAGCATATCTACCTGTTGGTTTTCCGGTAGTTAAAGAAGGTTGGGAAAGCATAAAAAAGGGCGATGTGTTTACAGAGTTCTTTTTAATGTCTATAGCAACTATTGGGGCATTTATAATAGGGGAATATCCCGAAGGCGTTGCGGTGATGTTATTTTATGCAGTGGGCGAACTCTTTCAAAATGCAGCAGTCAATAGAGCTAAAGGAAACATTAAGGCCTTATTGGATGTAAGACCAAAGGAAGCCAATGTTTTTCGAGATGGTGATTATATAAGCGTATCGCCCGAAAGTGTCGAAATAGGCGAAAAAATCCAAATTCGTGTAGGTGAAAAAATACCATTGGATGGTATGCTGCTATCTGAAAAAGCATCTTTAAATACCGCAGCGTTAACAGGCGAAAGTAAACCTGACACCATAAATAAAAAGTCAAAAGTATATGCAGGAAGCATTAATCTGCAAAGTGTGATTGAAGTGGAAGTCACCAGCAAGTTTGAAGACAGTTCCATAGCGAGAATATTGGATTTGGTACAAAACGCCACAGCAAGAAAGTCCAAAACCGAATTGTTTATCAGGAAGTTTGCCCGTATTTACACACCAATTGTAGTGTTTTTAGCAATAGGTGTTACGTTTCTACCGTACTTTTTTGTAGAGGATTATGTGTTTAGGGATTGGTTGTACAGAGCATTGATTTTCTTGGTAATATCCTGTCCTTGTGCGTTGGTAATTTCTATTCCGTTAGGTTACTTTGGTGGATTGGGTGCAGCTTCAAAAAATGGTATTCTGTTTAAAGGAGCTTCCTTTTTGGATGCTATGACCAAGATAAACACCTTGGTAATGGACAAAACAGGCACGGTTACCAAAGGAGTTTTCAAAATCAAAAGCATTAAGACCTTTGATTGGGATGAAGAAGAATTTATGAACTATCTAATGGCAATGGAAGAGCAATCTACACATCCTATTGCTAAAGCTATTATGGAATACCAGAAAGGAACCAACAATTTTGAAGCAAATAAGGTTTCTGAAGTTGCAGGAAAAGGGTTAAAAGGTATGGTAAAAGGTAAAGAAGTTTTGGTTGGAAATAAGGCTTTAATGGTATCCAATAATATAGAAGTGCCTAATGAAACTGAATCTATCGTGGAATCTATTGTCTTGGTAGCTATTGATAATGTTTTTGCAGGTTATGTGGTAATTGCGGACGAATTAAAGGAGGATGCTAAAGAAACCATATCAAGTTTACATAGGGTAGGGATTAAAAAAATAATGATGCTTTCAGGAGATAAAGATTCCATAACTCAACAAGTGGCAAAGGATTTAAAAATAGAAAATGCCAAGGGAGGTTTATTGCCAGAGGATAAATTAAATGAAGTTGAAGCATTAAAGAAAAATCCACAAAATAAAGTAGCCTTCATTGGTGATGGTATTAATGATGCACCTGTTTTAGCAGCAAGTGATGTAGGTATAGCAATGGGCGGATTAGGTAGCGATGTAGCCATAGAAACAGCCGATGTTATCATTCAAACCGACCAACCTTCAAAAGTAGTGAGAGCTATTAAAATAGGCAGTTCCACTCGAAAAATTGTATGGCAGAATATCATTTTGGCTTTTGGTATTAAAGTAATTGTACTGATTTTGGGAGCAGGAGGTTTGGCAACAATGTGGGAAGCTGTATTTGCAGACGTAGGCGTGGCTTTATTAGCAATTCTAAATGCGGTAAGGTTACAGAAAATGAAATGGAGTTGAGCATTAAACTTCTGTTAATTAAATAAGTATTTGTTAAAATTTCGTAACTTTGCAATTACAATGAAAAAAGTATTGCATAAAATAATGGCTTTCGCAATGGCTTTTGTAGTGTTATTCTCTACAATGTCATTTACTGTGAATATGCATTATTGCGGAGATACGTTAGTAGAAACTGCTATTTTTCATAAAGCCAAAGGGTGCGGAATGGAAATGGAAAAGCCTTCAACCGAAGGATGTTCTATTACCAAGAAAAATTGTTGTGATGATAAACAATTAGCAATTGAAGGTCAAGACGAATTACAATTGCAAGTTGACAAAATCACATTTGAACAACAAGTATTTTTAGCTTCATTTGTTTACACTTACATTAACCTTTTTGAAGGTTTAGAAAATAACGTTTCTACTTACGAAGAATATAAACCGCCACTCGTCATAAGGCAACTCTACAAGATTGACGAAACATACTTAATTTGATTTTTAAACAATAGACTTTTTTATCCTATGACTGCAATGTCGTAAGGATAATTTGCTGTATTCGGTGTTTTTCTTACACCAATGTCTAACTGTTTAATAATCAAAGCCAATGCTCAATAAAAGCATCAAATTTTTAATAGAAAATAAACTCGTTGCAGTTCTGCTACTCGTCCTTTTTGTAGGATGGGGAACGGTTAATGCACCTTTCAATAGGGATACTGGTTTCTTACCAAGTAATCCAGTTGCTGTAGATGCCATACCAGATATAGGCGAAAACCAACAAATCGTTTTTACCAAATGGGATGGTCGCTCACCACAAGATATAGAAGACCAAATTACCTATCCATTAACCACATCATTATTGGGTATTCCTGGAGTAAAAACCATTCGTAGCTCGTCTATGTTTGGCTTTTCCAGTATCTACATCATTTTTGAAGAAGATATAGAGTTTTACTGGAGTCGAAGTCGCATTCTCGAAAAACTAAATTCCTTACCAAGTGGTTTATTACCTGATGGTGTTAATCCTGCTTTGGGACCAGATGCTACAGGATTAGGTCAAATATTTTGGTACACACTCGAAGGTCGTGATGAAAATGGAAATGTAACGGGTGGTTGGGATTTGCACGAATTACGTAGTATTCAAGATTACTATGTAAAATATGCATTGTCATCTGCAAGTGGTGTATCTGAAGTTGCATCTATTGGTGGTTACGTGCAAGAATATCAAGTTGATGTAAACCCAGAGTTAATGCGTCAATATAATATTGGCTTGCACCATATTGTAAAAGCAGTTAAAGAAAGTAACCGAGATATTGGAGCACAGACTTTAGAAATCAATCAAGCCGAATATCTGGTACGTGGTTTGGGTTATGTGAAATCCATAGCAGACATCGAAAATGCAGTTGTAACTTCAGAAGATTACACAGCTATCAAAATTAAAGATGTGGCAAAAGTGTCTTTAGGTCCTGCAACAAGACGTGGAATTTTAGACAAAGAAGGTGCAGAAGTGGTTGGTGGTGTTGTAGTAGCACGTTATGGCGCTAACCCAATGGAAGTGATTAATAATGTAAAAGCCAAAATAAACGAATTAAGCGCAGGACTACCTACAAAAACGTTGGCAGATGGTAGAACATCACAAGTAACTATAGTACCATTTTACGACCGTACAGAATTGATTCAAGAAACATTGGGTACACTCAATGAAGCCTTAACTTTAGAAATACTCATTACCATTTTGGTCATTATCATAATGGTATTTAATCTTCGTGCTTCCGTATTGATTTCAGGGCTATTACCTGTTGCGGTGTTAATGGTATTTATAGCAATGAAGCTCTTTGGTGTCGATGCCAATATTGTAGCACTATCAGGCATTGCTATTGCTATTGGTACAATGGTAGATGTTGGTGTCATACTTTCAGAAAACATCGTAAGGCATTTAGACGAAAACGAAAACAAATTACCAATAAACACAGTCGTTTACAACGCAACAGCAGAAGTATCTGGTGCAATCGTAACCGCAGTAATGACAACCATTATCAGTTTTATTCCTGTATTTACAATGATTGGTGCAGAAGGAAAACTATTTAGACCATTAGCATTTACTAAAACCTTTGCTTTAACAGCGTCCATAATTGTAGCCTTATTTCTAATACCACCGTTTGCGGCCTTTTTATTCCGAAAAAAGAGCATTCAAAAACATTTTAAATATGCTTTAAACGGTGTTTTAATAGTATTAGGAATAGCAGCAATAATTTATGGATATTGGTTAGGTGTCATACTCATCGCTTTTGGTGTCACAGCTTTATTAAATCTTCAAAACAAGATTTCAGATAAACAAGCAAACTTTGCCAACATCATCATTTCTGCTTCGGCAATTGTATTCTTATTAGCAGAATATTGGCGACCGTTAGGAGTAAACGAAAGCATCTTCTTAAACCTCATTTTTGTAGCTATTATTTGTTTTGGCTTGTTAGGTGTATTTGGATTATTCATTAAATACTACACACGTATTTTAAGATGGTGTTTAGACAATAAATTATTATTTCTTTCCATACCTACAGCAATTGTCATAGCAGGCTTTTTCATAATGAAAAACACAGGTAAAGAGTTTATGCCATCCTTAAACGAAGGTTCTTTTCTATTAATGCCAACTTCAATGCCACACTCTGGAGTAGAAGAAAATAAGCGCGTTTTACAGCAATTGGATATGGCAGTAGCCAGTATTCCAGAGATTGAAACCGTTGTGGGTAAAGCAGGAAGAACAGAATCAGCTTTAGATCCTGCACCATTATCAATGTATGAAAACATCATTCAATACAAACCTGAATATATGCTGAATGATAAAGGAGGGCGTCAACGCTATAAGGTCAACAATGATGGTGAGTATGTATTAAAAAACGGAATGTCATTGCGAGCGGAACAACGTGAAGCGTGGCAATCTCTAAATGTAAAAGAACAATTAATCCCAGACGATGATGGCGAGTTTTACCGAAACTGGCGACCAGAAATACAATCACCAGACGATATTTGGAACGAAATTGTAAAAGTCACCAAATTACCAGGCGTCACATCAGCACCAAAACTACAACCTATTGAAACCCGATTGGTAATGCTACAAACAGGAATGCGTGCACCAATGGGAATCAAAATAAAAGGGCAAGATTTAAAAGAAATTGAAGCTTTTGGAATGCAGTTAGAAACCATTTTAAAAGAAGCTGAAGGTGTAAAGGATGAAGCCGTTTTTGCAGACCGTATTGTGGGTAAACCGTATTTGCTAATTGATATTGATAGAGAAAAAATTGCACGTTATGGTGTAAGTATTGAAGAGGTGCAAAACGTATTAAAAGTAGCTGTTGGTGGTATGTCCTTAACCCAAACCGTGGAAGGTCGTGAGCGTTATGGCGTTCGTGTGCGCTACCCAAGAGAATTAAGAGCCAACCCAACCGATTTACAGCAAATTTACGTGCCTGTTGAAAAAGGTAGTCCTGTACCTTTAAGCGAATTGGCAACCATTCGTTACGAGCAAGGGCCACAAGTCATTAAAAGTGAAGACACCTTTTTAGTAGGCTATGTGTTGTTTGATAAAATGGATGGCTATGCAGAAGTAAATGTAGTAGAAAATGCACAAGCCATGATACAAAGTAAGATTGATGCAGGCGAATTAATAGTTCCAAAAGGCATTAACTATCAATTTACAGGAACTTACGAAAACCAATTACGTGCCGAAAAAACCTTATCGGTAGTTGTACCATTAGCATTGGCTATCATCTTCTTAATTCTGTATTTCCAATTCCGTTCGGTGGGTACATCCTTAATGGTTTTTACAGGGATTGCAGTAGCTTTTGCAGGTGGCTTTTTAATGATATGGTTATACGGACAATCGTGGTTTTTAAACTTCAGTGTCTTTGGTGAAAACCTACGTGATTTATTCCAAATGCACACCATTAATTTAAGTGTAGCTGTTTGGGTAGGCTTCATTGCTCTATTTGGTATAGCAACCGATGACGGAGTAGTAATGGCAACCTATTTAACACAAACATTTGACAGAAATTCACCAGAAACAAAAAAGGAAATTAGAGCCTCTATTGTAGAAGCAGGCGAGAAGCGTATTAGACCGTGTTTAATGACTACAGCAACAACCATTTTAGCACTCTTGCCTGTACTCACATCAACAGGACGAGGAAGCGATATAATGATTCCTATGGCCATACCAAGTTTTGGCGGAATGCTTATCGCTTTAATCACCTTGTTTGTTGTACCAGTTTTGTATAGCTGGAAAGCCGAAGTTCAACTTAAAAGTGCATCAAAATGAAATCTATAAAAACAGTCTTTTTTCTTTTTTCTATTCTCTTTTGTCTCAAAGGAAACGCCCAACAATTAGAAACATTAATTAACGAGGCGTTAGAGAACAATCCCGAGATTCAAAAATTCGAGTTGCAATACAAAAGAGTTTCAGAAAAAGTAAACGAAGTCAATACCATTCCAAATACAGAATTTGGTGTTGGCTACTTTGTTAGCGAACCCGAAACACGAACAGGCGCACAACGGTTTAAAGTATCAGCAAAACAAATGTTGCCTTGGTTTGGTACAATTACCTCTCGTGAAGATTATGTAACATCACTTGCAGATGCGAAGTATGAAGAGATTGTTATTGCCAAACGTAAACTAATGGCTTCGGTATCTCAATCCTATTACAATCTGTATGCAAACCAAGCAAAACAGCAAGTGTTGAGTGATAATATTAAATTGTTGGAAACCTATGAAACAATGGCATTGACTTCTGTTGAGGTAGGTAAGGCGTCAGCAGTAGATGTATTACGTTTGCAAATGCGTCAAAACGAAATGCAACAATTAAAAGATGTATTGCAACAACAGTTTTTAGCGGAACAAACTAATTTTAATAATCTATTGAATAGAGAAAATGATGTTGTGGTAAACGAAATCGAAGAATTGATGATGCCTTTAGAAGACTTTGATACTACAACTCAAAATTTAGCATTGCATCCTGAACTGCTCAAATATGATAAACTCTACCAATCCGTAGAACAATCCGAATTATTAAACCAAAAAGAAAGCAGTCCGATGATTGGCTTTGGGTTGGATTATATCAATGTTGAGAAGCGACCAGATATGGATTTTAGCGATAACGGAAAAGACATTATAATGCCAATGGTATCAGTATCAATTCCAATATTCAACAAAAAGTACAAATCACAAACCAAACAGAATGAGTTGCAACAACAAGAAATTCTTTCACAAAAACAAGAACGCTTAAATACTTTGGAAACCCTTTTAAGCAAAGCCATTAACGAACGAATTTCTGCAAGAATTAGTTATGCCACCCAAACCAAAAACTTAAAACAGGCTAAAGATGCAGAAGATATTTTAATCAAAAGCTACGAAACAGGAAACATTGATTTTAATGATGTTTTGGATATACAGGAATTGCAATTAAAGTTTCAAATGAACCAAATAGAATCTGTTAAGTCCTACTATGTTCAAAGTGCCATAATTAATTATTTAATTCAGTAAACAATGAAACATACATATCATATACACGGAATGACTTGTAACGGTTGTCGTACTCACGTAGAGGAAACACTTTCAAAAGTACAAGGCGTTTCAAAAGTAACTGTTAACCTTGAAAAAGCCGAAGCTACCATCGAAATGGAAAAGCATATTCCGTTAGAAATCTTTCAAAAGGCCTTAAAAGATGATGGTGGTAGATACAGCATTCATAACCAAGGGGAACATCATCATCATTCAAAACAGAAAACGGAGAAAACCCAAAAAGGCAAAGGAACAGGTACTTTTTACTGCCCAATGCATTGCGAGGGTGATAAAACCTACGATAAATCAGGCGATTGTCCTGTATGCGGAATGGATTTGGTTGAAGAACAAAATCTATCAACATCAAATGCAGAACAATGGACGTGTCCAATGCATCCTGAAATTGTAAAAGATGAAGCAGGTTCCTGTCCCATTTGCGGTATGGATTTAGTACCAATGCAACCTGACCTTTCAGCAGAAGAAAAGACCTATAAAAAACTATTGAAAAAGTTTTGGATTGCCACAGCATTTACCTTACCAATTTTCTTGATTGCAATGAGCGAAATGCTACAAAGCAATCCCTTATACGATATAATGGAACAGAAATATTGGAATTGGGTACAATTCGTTTTATCCATTCCAGTGGTATTTTATGCAACTTGGATGTTCTTTGAACGAGCTTACAAAAGCATTAAAACGTGGAACCTCAATATGTTTACACTTATTGGTATAGGTGCAGGTGTAGCGTGGTTATTTAGTGTGATTGGTATGGTGTTTCCTGATGTATTTCCTAATGAGTTTAAAACCGAATCGGGAGCAGTTCACGTGTATTTTGAGGCGGCAACAGTTATTTTAACCTTGGTATTGTTAGGTCAATTATTGGAAGCTCGTGCGCATAGTAAAACCAATTCCGCTGTAAAAGAATTACTGAAATTAGCACCTAACAAAGCTATAAAAATAGTTGATGGTGAAGAGGTTGAAGTGAGTATTGACAAGATAGAACTTAACGATATTCTTAAAGTAAAACCAGGTGATAAAATCCCTGTTGATGGTATTATTACAGAGGGAGAAACCAGTATTGACGAATCAATGATTACTGGTGAACCTATCCCAGTTAATAAGGTTAAAGAAGATAAAGTCAGTAGCGGTACAATAAATGGCAACCAAGCCTTTTTGATGAAAGCGGAAAAAGTAGGTAGCGACACATTACTTTCCCAAATCATACATATGGTAAACGATGCTAGTAGAAGTCGTGCCCCTATTCAAAATCTTGCAGATAAAGTATCGGGTTACTTCGTACCTGTGGTAGTCATTATTTCTGTTATCACTTTTATTGTTTGGGCTATTTGGGGACCAGAACCTGCCTATGTATATGCGTTGGTCAATGCTATTGCTGTTTTGATTATCGCGTGTCCTTGTGCGTTAGGTTTAGCAACACCAATGTCTGTAATGGTTGGTGTGGGCAAAGGTGCTCAAAATGGTGTATTGATTAAAAATGCCGAAGCTCTTGAAAAAATGAATAAGGTAAATACCCTTATTGTGGATAAAACAGGAACAATAACGGAAGGCAAACCAACAGTTGAAAAAGTAGGCGCTTTTGGAAATGGTTTTAGTGAAAATGAGGTGTTAAATTTTATAGTTTCCTTAAATACTAATAGCGAACACCCATTAGCAGAAGCAACCGTTAAATACGGTAAAGAACATAATGCCGAAATTCTAAAATCAACCAATTTTAGTGCAGTTACAGGAAAAGGTGTTGAAGCTGAAATTGATAGTAAAAAAATAGCTTTAGGTAATCCAAAAATGATGGAATATGCCAAAGCAGATATTACTTCTAAAATGAAAGACGAAGCTAAATCTTACCAAAAACAAGGTAAGACAGTTTCTTATTTATCATTAGATGAAACCGTTGTAGGATATGTTGTTATAGGAGATAAAATAAAAGATACCAGTGCAAAAGCTATACAAGAATTGCAAAGCAAAGGGGTTGATGTAATAATGCTTACAGGCGATAATCACGATACTGCACAAGCAGTAGCATCAGAATTAAATCTAGCAGATTTTAAAGCGAGTATGTTACCCGAAGACAAATTAAAAGAAGTTGAGAAACTTCAAAATGAAGGTAAAGTGGTTGCTATGGCAGGCGATGGTATTAACGATGCACCGGCATTGGCAAAAAGTGATGTAGGGATTGCAATGGGTACAGGAACAGATGTCGCTATTGAAAGTGCAATGATAACCTTGGTAAAAGGCGATTTACACGGTATTGTAAAAGCCCGTCATTTAAGTAGTGCAGTAATGAAGAACATCAAACAAAATCTATTTTTTGCTCTTATCTATAACACATTAGGTGTGCCTATTGCAGCAGGTGTGTTATTTCCATTCTTTGGAATATTATTATCACCTATGATTGCAGCTTTGGCAATGAGTTTTAGTTCAGTTTCAGTTATAGGTAATGCATTACGATTAAGAACAATTAAAGTATAACCATAAAATTAAATAATATGGAAAATTCAAAAGAACACTCAAACAAAGGAAACTATAAAACCTTCTTTATAATGTTGGCTTGCTCATTTGTAGCAATGTACATTACAATGTATTTAAATACCTATTCAATAGACCATGTGTATTTTAGTTTAACAAGATTCTATATGACTTGCTTGGGTATTTCAGCAATGGCAGTAATAATGTGGTTTTTTATGCGAAAAATGTATAATGATAGAAAGAAAAATATAGCAATTCTTGCAGGTAGTTTTATTCTGTTTATAGGGGCTTTAGGGTTAGTAAGAGCACAAGCACCAATTATTGGTGATGTCCTTTGGATGAAAGCAATGATTCCTCATCACTCTATCGCTATTTTAACAAGTGAAAGGGCAGATATTCAAGACCCAGAAGTAAAAAAACTGGCAGAAGATATTATTGAAGCACAACGCAAGGAAATAGAAGAAATGAAAGCAATGATAAAACGATTAGAAAATGAAAACAAATAAGATACTAATCTATTTAGGAATATTAGCAGTTGGTTTATTATTAGGTTGGTTGCTATTTGGTGGTTCATCAAAAGAAGCAGCAGACCATAATCAAAATGAAGTTACACAAACTAATCAATTATGGACGTGCTCTATGCATCCACAAATTATGCAACCAGAACCAGGCGATTGTCCCATTTGTGGAATGGACTTAATTCCTGCCGAGGCTGGTGCAGATGGATTAACAGCAGACCAGTTTAAATTAACAGCTAATGCAATGGCTTTAGCAAACATTCAAACTACAATTGTAGGTAATGGTTCAGTCGAAAATGGAATCATAAAACTATCGGGTAAAATAGCTGAAAATGAAGAAGCCAATGCAGTACAAGTGAGTTATTTTTCTGGTAGAATTGAACGGTTGAATATCAGTTTTACAGGTGAAGAAGTACGTAAAGGTCAATTGTTGGCAACAATCTATTCACCAGAATTATATGCAGCTCAACAAGAATTGATTACAGCGGCTTCTTTAAAAGCATCGCAACCTGCTTTATACAAAGCGGTTCGTAATAAATTAAAGCTTTGGAAATTGTCTGAAACTCAAATCAACCAAATTGAATCCTCTGGAAAAGTCATTGAAAATTTCCCTGTGTATGCTACCGTTTCAGGCACGGTGACTGAAAAATTAGTGGAACAAGGCGATTATATTAAGCAAGGTCAGCCTTTGTTGAAAATTGCTAATCTCAATACGGTTTGGGCAAATTTTGATGTGTATGAAAATCAAATTGAACAATTCAAGAAAGGGCAAGAAGTTAATATAATTACCAATGCTTATCCTAATAAACAATTTAAAGGAAAAGTAGATTTTATAGACCCAATTTTAAATACCAAAACTCGTACTGTAGATTTACGTGTGGTTTTAAATAATAAAGAAGCCATTTTTAAACCAGGAATGTTTGTAACCGCAGAAATTGAAAGTACTAAAACCAATGCAAAAGAAGTAATAACGATACCATCGTCAGCAGTACTTTGGACAGGTGAACGTTCTGTAGTCTATATCAAATCAAATCCAAACGAACCTGTTTTTGAATTGAAAGAAGTGGCTTTAGGTAAAAAAATCGGTGATAATTATGAGGTATTAGAGGGATTATTTACAGGAAATGAAATTGTTACCAACGGAACGTTTACGGTGGATGCTGCTGCACAACTACAGGGCAAAAAGTCAATGATGAACAAGCAAGGTGGTAAAACAATGACAGGTCACGAAGGTCATTTAGGTATGGATAATAATACATCAAAAAATGAAAGTGACCATACTAATATGAATGAACGCTTAAAAGTATCAGAGAAATTTCAAGAGCAATTAAAAGAGGTATACAATGATTACATCAATTTAAAAGATGCTTTAGTAAAAGAAGACTCAAAAGGTAGTTCACAAAATGCATCATCTTTACTATCAAATTTGAGTAGGGTAGATATGAAATTGCTTAAAGATGAAGCGCACAATCATTGGATGCCATTAGTAGATGAAATAAAATCTTCTGCAACTTCAATTTCTGAAACGTCCGATATAAAATCACAAAGAGACCATTTTAAACATTTATCATCACATTTAATAAAAGCGGTTCAAATATTTGGTGTAAATGAAAAGGTATATGTAGAATTTTGCCCTATGGCAGATAACAATAACGGAGCCTATTGGTTAAGTAAAGAAGAACAAATCTTGAATCCATATTTTGGTGATGCAATGCTTAAATGTGGTGAGGTTAAACAAACAATAGAATAAATAAACACAGATAATAATTAAATTTTTAAACAATGAAATCGAAGATTCACGAAAACAAATTAAAAAAAATGGAAATTATGAGTAAAAAAGTAATTTTAAGTGTAGCTGTAATAGTAGCTATGGGATTAACAAGTTGTAAAAACGAAACTAAAAAAGTTGAAGAAACTACAACAACGGAAGTATCAAAAGAAATCGCAATGACAGATTTATCTTTTGGCGTAAGAGGTAATTGTGGTATGTGTAAAACTACCATTGAAAAAGCAGCCAATAGTGTAGAAGGTGTGGCAAGTGCCAATTGGGATGTTGATAAAAAGAAAATTGATGTTTCTTTTGATGATACCAAAACAGATGCAATGGCAATTCATAATGCAATCGCAGCTTCAGGGTATGATACTGAAAAAGTAGCAGGAAATGAAGAAGCCTATAAAAATTTACCTGGTTGTTGCCAATACGATCACGAAATGATGATGAATCAATCTGGTGAAATGAAAAGTGATGTCCATTCAAATCACGATCATTAAGCAAATAATTTAAGAGTCTTTTTCGGAAGGCTCTTTTTTTACATTTTAATTTTAAAAGGGCAGGTAATAAGGTGTTCGTCAGTTGTTCCATTTTGTTCCATAAAGCATAATCACAAATGCGTTGCATTGGTGCTTACCATACATAGCACTACTGCGGTGACACATCCTCGTTAGCACTATGTATTTGCTTTACTTCACACACTACACAACTTCCTCACCCGCAGCTACTCTTGCACCCCAAACCCCAATAAGGTGTGTGCTCGTGGCACACAAAACATAAATTGGGGTACAACCGCTGCTTAATAATTTGGCTCGCCTGCTGTTCGCTGCGGGCTAATCAGGGTGTCACAGTTTTTGAAGGCAGCCATTTTGCATATACAATAACCGCTTCAAGAAATTTGAAGTATGCGCATACTTTTAAAACCGCTTTAATAGCTGATTAAATAGATTTTAAAACCCAAAAGCGGATTATTCTATATTGCAAACGCACAGCAAGAGTAACGCATTCAGTCAGCTATTTCAGCCACGACACAACCCATTTTTAAATTGGCAATTGCTCGTTAGTAAATTTTATAATCCTCAATTTCCTTAATCTACTTAAATCCTTATAATTAAATAGCGTTAAGCACTCACAATTGCTAAAATTTAAAAAAGGTAGCCACCCTTCAATAGCTTCATTCAATTGTTACACTTGCTTTCCCACGCTACACCCACGCTAAAGCCACCGGCATCAAAAACCTGCGCCACCCTTGCGTTTTCAACGTAGGTGTGGTAGCCCTATCGGGCTATTTTCCCACACCACCCTTGCTCAACTCGCTGGCGGCTCGCTATTATGGCTATCGCCATACGCTACGCGATTACCTGCTAAAGAAACATTGTCGAAAAAAGAAAACCCTCGAAAAGAGGGCTTTACTATTATGGTGTTGATTTTAGTTTAAACTTAAACTTCCACAACAGAAGCATTTGGAGCATTAGTTTTAACAGAAGCTATACCATTTTCCATTCCAGAGGAAGACTCATACATTTCACTGGTCCCAATCACTTGTCCATTACTGGCTTTTAAATTGAAATAATGTTTACCATTACTTGATATTTTTCTATCGAATTTACTATCATCTTGCGAATTTTTCCGAACAGATTCAATACCATTCATACAACCAGCTTTTGCTGAATAACCTTCACTTGCTAATATGGTTTGACCATTGTTAGCTTTTAACCTAAAACGATACTCATTTCGAGCATCTTGATATACTTCAAATTTTGCCATAATGCTTTTATTTATAATTATCCTTAAATATACGGAAAAGGAAAAAAAAGATTGCAAAGATAGATGGCTACCTTCATCCTACGCTCATCATACTATAAAGTTCAAGCCCTACGGGTTTTGAAAAAAATCTTGCACCTTTGGTAAGGCGCAAATTTCAAAACCCTTTCCATCAGCAATATTTTTTCCAAAAAACTTGACAGTATGTCAACGCCATCAAAGAAACGGCTTTCTTTTTTCTCTTTTTCTTTGTAAAAAAAATATTCATTTTTTTATTTCTGATGCAAAAGGAAGCAATCTAAAGCAACAAAATCCATATCTAACGAATAGCATAAAAGTTGCCATATATTTCAACGGAATGTACAACTTCGTGTCAAGTCCGTACCAAGTCCGAAGAAAAGTAAGTTTCATTTAAATCATTTATGTTATGGGTAAAATTGCTCAAGGAATTTTAGGAGGGCTTTCCGGTAAGGTTGGAAACATTATCGGTGGAAGCTGGAAAGGTATTGACTACATCAGAATTAAACCTTCAAGTGTAGCCAATCCAAGAACAGTAGGTCAGGTAAACCAAAGAACCAAGTTTACTGTGACTTTAGAATTTATTCAGGCTGTAAAACCATTCATCCAAAAAGGATATAAGTTTTTAGCAGTGAAGAAAACAGCATTTAATGCTGCGATGTCTTATGTGTTGAATAATGCCATTACAGGAGTCGAACCAGACTTTGAGGTGGATTATGCAACCGCATTAGTAAGTAGAGGCGGTTTATCAACTGCTTTGAACCCTTCTACAGATCTTGCAACACCTGGAGAGGTAACTTTTAACTGGGATGATAACTCTGCTGAAGGTAACGCCAACGCTACCGATAAAGCAATGTTATTGGTTTACAATCCATCAAAGAAAGAATCTATTTCTTTAACAGATGGAGCAGACAGAACAGTAGGGACCCAAATTGTTGCAATTCCAACAACCTACGCAGGAGATACTGTAGAGCTATTTATGGCATTTATAACTGCCGATGGTAGCCAAGTATCAAACAGTACTTATTTAGGCTCTGGGATAGCCAATTAATAGCTTGGTGCTTTTATTTGAAAACCGCTCAAATCGAGCGGTTTTTTTATGTTATATTCGTAAGTGAATTTATTAATGATTGCTCTTGTTTTACTCTTTTATGCATTTTTTGTATCCTATTTGTTGCCCAAATGCTGTAACTATCGTAAAATCAAGGATAATTACATATTGTATCGGTAAATAGATCTATTTTTTATAAGCTTTTTCTTGTATCGCTTTTTGATATGCTCTAGGCGACATTGAAGTTTCTTTCTTAAATGCATTGTAAAAAGCTGAAGAGGTATTAAAACCAACATCGTATGCTAGATCTTCAATTTTTTCATTGGCATGATCTGGTTTTGATAATTTTTCTGTAATAGACTTGATTCTAAAACTATTGATGACTTCAGGAAAACTTTTTTTATAAATAGACTTTGTAGCTCTAGATACTAAATAGGTTGGTGTGTCGATAGCTTCAGCAAATTTTGCTAAAGTAATTGCTGGCTGCAGGTATATATTATCATCTTCTATTGCAGAGGTTATTTTTTGCAGCAGAGATTTTGGTAATACTTTATTGGCTTTTTTAATTACTGATGGCGATTGTAAAGCATAAAAGAATAAGAAATATATAACCAAAGACGATAACCCGATTCCAATGGCATAATTAGTTATGGTTTCTCCTAAAAGCTGATAGATCAATATTGCTGATAAAGCTACCAACCCATAAAACAAAGCGTTAAGCCATTTACTCGATAAATCTGACTTAAATATAAATTTAGCTCCAATGTAGCCCAGATAACTGGCTAAACTGATATTGGCTAGCAAATACATTTCATAGCCAAGATTTCTGTTAACAACAATAACTGTAAAGCCAACGATTGGAAATATGAGATGTAAAAAAGCTATGGGATTTAGTTTTGTATTATTTGATTTACTGATAGAGAAATACAGTAATGCCAAGGGACCTATACAGGCAAACCCAAAGAAACCTAAAGCAATACCTACAGAAGAAATCTCAGGAAGCGAATAATAAAAAATTGATTTTGAAATCCTAAAAGCTATTGCAACAAAGAGTAGTCCTAAAGTAAGATCTTTTAGTCTATGTTCTTTTTTTATGAACAAAAAATAACTTGCTAAAAAAACACACGAGGTTACTGCAATACTAGAAAATATAATCAGTGTAATAGAGGTATTCATCAATTTTATGTTTCCACAAATATATCTAGAAATAAGATGTATGATTTGTTAAAATGCTCATAAATCTATCTCCATATTTCAGGAATTAGGAGATAAAAGTATTTGTCTAGACCTAGATTCGCTTTAAAATTTAAAAATAAAAAAATGAAGAAAGCTATTTACTTATCATCAATCACATTTTTAATAACTATTGTTTCGTATGGGCAATTTCATACACTTAATATACCTCAGGTAAGCCCTAAAGTGAAAGTAAGTCAAAGATTAGGAGTTACAGATATTACAATTAATTACAGTAGTCCTGCACTTAGAGGAAGAGACGTCTGGAACAACTCTAATATTATCCCTCAGGGAGGAAATCCTATAGCTTGGAGAGCTGGTGCGAATATGGGTACTACTATAGAATTTTCTACAGATGTACTAGTTGAAGGACAGTTGTTAAAAGCAGGCATATATGGGTTTCATATCATTCCTAAAAATGACACATATACTTTATTATTTGCTCACAACCATGATCAATGGGGAAGCTATTATTTAGATAAGGAGAAGGATATAAGTCTAAAAGTAACTGTGCAACCAGAATCTTGTGCAAAATCAGAACAATTAGATTATGAATTCTTAAACAGAACAGAAAATTCTTTAGTTGTTGGATTGGAGTGGGGAGAAAAACGAATTCCGTTTAAAGTAGAAGTTGATTTAAATACAACTGTTGTGGAAAGTTTTAGAAGTGAATTACGAGGTATTAATACGTATCATTGGCAAGCTTGGAACGATGCAGCATTATGGTGTTTAAATCACAATACCAATTTAGAGGAAGCATTAGAGTGGGCTAATCGTTCTATAAATGGTGGTTATGGAGGTTTTGCAGCCGATAAGAACATAACGAATATGTCAACTAAGATCAGATTGTTAAGAAAGTTGAACAAAACTGAAGAAGTTAAGAATACTGTTGCAGAAGCAAAGAAATTGGATGCTACAGTTTATGAGGCAAATGGTTTTAGCAGATTCTTGCTTCAAAATGGTTTTTATCAGGATGCATTAGAGTATTGCAATATTTCACTCAAATCAAATCCTGATATATGGTTTTTAGAGTTGAATAGAGGGCTTAGCCAATATTTCTTGAACAATAAAAAAGCAGCATTAAAAGATGCCAGAAAAGCACTAAAGACAACGCCAGAACAATATCAATCAAGATTAAACGAAATTATAAAAGAAATTGAAACGGGAACTTACAAAATCCCTGAAAACTAATATAGTTGTTCAAAATTAAATCGGGAGTGACGAAGATAGAAGGTTGATGGTTTCTTCATTTAATATTGTGAGTTGCTCCTGATTATACCATTTCTTAAAAACTTAATAAAGCTAAAGTAAAAGATGAAAAGAAAATACATAAGCCTAATAATCATAATGTTATTAACTCAAAATATTTTTGAAGCACAAACCCTTAAAAGAAAGGGTTTACTAGGTATCATGATGCAAACATTAACCGATAGTATTGCAATGCAGAACAATATTTATGTTAAAACAGGAGTCCACATTACTACGGTTATGCCAAACTCAACATTCGCAAATTTAGGAGTAAAGCAAGATGATGTACTTACAAAATTAAATGGTTCATCTGTTAGTACAATTCAAGATGTTTTAACAATTACCAATGAGCTGTATGAAGGGGATAATATTGAAGCCGAATTTTATTCAGGCAATTCAAAGAAAATTAAATCAACTGCTTTGTTGGGCAGACCTATAGAAGCTTTTGAAAATGGGGATGTTAACTATGGTGAAGTAGTTTATGAAGGCAATGTATTACGAAGCATTTTAGTTACACCTAAGCAAGCCCGTAAAGCTCCAGTAGTTTATTTTTTACAAGGATATACGTGTGGTTCTGTTGAAACAGCTACTAATGATAACCCAATGAAAAAACTAATGAAAGATTGGGTAGATGCTGGGTTTGCCGTCTATAGAGTAGAAAAGCCTGGAGTAGGAGACAGCAAGAGTAGCAAGCATTGTATGCAAATAAGTTTTGATGAAGAGCTTACTGCGTTTAAAGAAGGCTATAAAGACTTGTTGAAACAAGAAACAATTGATGCTGACAACATCTTTATGTTTGGGCATTCAATGGGAGGTGTCATTGCACCACTTTTAAACGAAATGAAATCACCTCGTGGCATTTTAACCTACGGAAGTATTGCCCAGAATTGGTACGATTATATGGTAGATCTATATACCAAACAACCAAAACATTTTGGAGTGTCAGATGCACAAATAAAGGAAGACAATAAAGTTAATCTAAAGTTTAATGAAGATTTCTTGATCAATAAACTATCTGGGGAAGAGATATTGGCTAACAAGGCCTATGCAGACTTTTTTAGTGCGAACGAATTGAACTTCAGACAAAACCAATACATAGGTCGACATTTCGACTTTTGGCAAAATTTAGCAGATATAAATATTCCTGAAGCTTGGGCAAAAGTAAAGACCAATGTTTTAGCAATGTATGGAGAGTTTGATATTCAGGCGATCAGTCCAAAAGGTGCGAGAAAAATAGCTGATATAGTTAATAAAAATGGTGGGAAAGGAGACTTTATTGTAGTTGAGAAGGCTGACCATGGTTTTGTAAACTTTAACTCAATGCAGCATAATGCTGAAACTTTAGGAAATGGTACTTACATGATACATGCACGTGACAATTATAGTTTCTTATTAGGAAAAGAGAGTGTTAAATGGATGAAAGCAAAAGTTAAAAAGTAATGAAAAGCAAGATTTTAACTGTTTTATGTGGAGTGATTATGTCATGCTCAGTAAACTCACAGGAAGTGAATTTTCAAATTGATGAACAATCGTGGCAAGAAGATTTTCAGTTTTTAAAAAAGAAAGTTGAAAAAACAGTCCCATCTTATCATTTTTCAGAAAACAAAAAGGCATTTGATGAGATATATGAAGTTATCAGTACTTCTCAGATTGGTAATAATAAACTGGAAATAGTTTACGGAATTCAAAAACTACTGAATACGCTTAATGACGAAGGCTGTAATGTGCCTTTATTTCAAAACGGTATTGCTTTAGAAGTCTTACCAATAAAACCATATTGGTTTAACAACGGACTTTTTATTCTAGATGCGTCTGAAAACTATAAAGATGTCATTGGTCAACAAATTGTAAAAATTAATGATGCTACTGTTGATGAGGTTTTTAATGAACTAAAACCTTTATTAAATGCAGATAATGAGTATTACAAAAAATACTTATTTCAGGTTTACGGATTAATGCCCTCTGTTTTAAATTTAGTAGGATTCGGAAGAAGTAATAGCGAAGTTACTTTACAGTTTGCTTCCGGAAATACAAAACAGATTAAAGGTAGTACAATCAATGACTATTTACAGTTGTCGAGAGGATTACCAAATGATGAGGTATTTAGTTTTACCAATAAAGATTATAAAGGGAAGAACTACTGGTCAGAAATGTTGCCAAACACCAAAACATTATTTGTACAAATGCAGCGTATTGCAAATAATGAAGAAGGAATATCATTTTCTAATTTTGTTAATCATATAGAATCGTTTATTAAATCAAATAAAACTGATAAAATAGTCTTAGATCTACGATACGGTGGAGGTGGTAATGGTTTCAAACTAAAAAGATTTACAGACTTACTTAGAGATTCAAATACAATTAATAAAAAAGGAAATCTATTTATTCTTACTAGTAAGGCAACACGAGGAACTCTTTTAGAGCTAGCTTCAATTTTAAAATTAAATACTAAAGCTATTTTAATAGGAGAACCAACTGCTGAAGGAGTAAATACCGTTGGAGATATTAAATATATAACCTTACCAAACTCTGGAATAACAGTCTCATTAACACATACATTATGGCACACAAGTTGGCAAAAGGATAGAAGTACATTTTTATCTCCAGATGTAAGTGTAGAATATAATTATTCCGATAAAGCTAAAGAGCAGGATCCTTGGCTAGATGTTGTATACAATTATGAAGTAAAAGAACTTTATCAATCAATTCCTTCTGACTTAAAAAATCAATTAATAGGTACCTACAATATCGAAGGAAGAAAAGTAAGTATTGAGAACACTAATGGAAGATTGTTCTTAACCATGAATAGAAAAATGAAAAGCTTTTTTGAGATTTATACTGAGCTCTATTACCAATCTGAAGGGATACTTTCTACAGATATTGATGGTGTAGCATTGGCTTATACTAAAAATTCTTCTAATAAGATAAAGCTTGAATCATTAAAGTGGAAAGGGTTAAATCTAAATATTGATTAATCATTACTAAATCAAGAATCAAATAAAATCTAAAAACATAAAATCAATATTAAATTAATGGAATTAAATATGAAACAACTATTCTTCACTATATGTACATTTCTTTTATTTGGTATTACTACAAGCAATGCACAAGTAGATTCTGTATTTGTTTGTGATGTAAAATTCAAGAATTCAAAGTTTGATAATTCTCATGCAGGAAGTGGATTTTTATTGAAATACAAAGACAAAGTATATGGTATTACAGCAAAGCATGTATTGTTTTTTGCCAAAACTGATAGTATGAACACCATTAGTTTTGGAGAGGATTTAAAATCATGGAACTTTAGTTCTATAACCCAACAAGATAAAGTCATAAAGGCAGGAAAACTTATTAACGAAGACACTAATGAAAAGCTGGAAATGCCTCCAAAAGGAGATTGGTTAATTTTTGAAGTCGAAGGTGATATTCCAAAAGATGTAGTGGTGTATTCTATAAGAGATAGACCATTAAAAATAGGCGATAAGGTACATTTTTTGGGTTATCCATATAAAAGTGTAGAACCTGTAAATGTTAAAGCAGAATATATTGGATTAACAAACGATAATAATCTAAGACTTGATGTGCCTAAAGGTAATTATAACGGTTGTAGCGGTGGACCACTTTTAGATTCGGAAGGAAAGTTGGTTGGAATAGTATCAATGGGATATTTCAATGAGAAAGAAAACAAAATGATATTTGAACCCGCTTCGTTAGATTACTTCAAGACAGTTATAAATAATTGATGATGAAAAAAATAGTTATACTTTCAATAGCATTGGTCTTAATGAGTTGTAAAAATGAAGACTCACCCTTTGCACAATTTGAGCATTCCAAAGTCCCAGTAATTTTAGGAAAAGGAACACTCTCTACAGACTCTGTACAATGGAACAATGTCTATGTAGCTAAGACCAAGGAGTTTTATTTTACTAAAATGGGCAAATCAGCATCCATCATTCATAAAATGGATTATAAAGATGGTGCTTTCAAAAACCTTGAAAAGATTGGCTTTCCTGAGGGTTCCCCACATTCAGATATTTATGTTGCGAATGACGGAGATACCATGTTGTTTTCCTCATTAATGCAAGAGCATAATAACGATACCATTTCCGATTGGAATATCTGGAAATCCACTAGGAAAAATGACAAATGGCAAGCACCAACCCCATTTTTTAATCACAATTTGGAAGGGAATCAGTTCTACCCTTGGCTAACCCAAAGTGGCAACATCTATTTTAGCATCACGCCTCATGGCTCTAGTAATAGTGACCTTTATGTATCTGAATATAAAAATGGCGCATATGTAACACCTCAGGCGCTTCCTGCTCATATTAATTCTAAAAACATAGAAGGTGATGCCTTTGTGGCGCCAGATGAGTCCTATATTATTTTCGCAAGTTTTGAAAGAGAACAGAATCTAGGAAAGTCCGATTTGTTCATTAGTTTTAATAATCAAGGCAAATGGTCTGTTCCAGTTTGGTTGGGTAAGGAAATTAATTCTGAGGGTTATGATGGAAGCCCGTTTATAACACATGATGGTAAATATCTCATTTTTACTAGTAGTAGAGGTAGTAAAGATGAGAACACCTTTTTTAATCATTATATAGTTCGATTTAACTCTGAAGATTGGAGGTAATGATGTATAGTAAATTACATATTAGAGTGATTCTTCTATTGGTTTCACAAATATTATTTTCTCAGAATAAAAACTTTGAAGCTGTTCGCAAAGATTTTGCAAAGAACTACATAGCATTACAAATACCATATCACCAAGCCAATTATGTACAGAATTTAAAGTCTATTAAACCAATTGAAAATATAATTCAGCAGGAGATTTTTTTTAAAACGGTTGAAAAACAGTTAACTAATGTTGATGTTAGAAACTTAAATGAATATGAGCGTTTAGATTATCATCTTATGAATTACGAAGTTGAATTGAATTTAGAACGTATCTCTTTAGAAAAACAATGGGATAATACAATAGAATTGGATGATAAAAAGAGTATTTACACCATTGAGAATGGAAAAAATTGGTATGCCTATTTATTGAAGAAGTGGGTTGATATAACTGTAACACCAGATGCTATGTTTCAATTTGGATTAGATGAGATTGAAAAAGTTAAGTCTAGTATGACAGACATACAAGTTAGATCTGGATTTTCAGAAAAGGTATTTCAAGAATATTTAAAACACTCTTCATTCTTTTTGTATAATATTAAGGATATTCAGCAAGCATTTGAGAACACCAAAAGAGAAGTTGCAAAGAAAGCAACAAATTTTTTTCCATATTTCGACAAGATATCAGATGTAGAGATAACTCAAGGTACCAATGCATCACTTTCACATGTTCCTGCATATTATAACAATGGCACATTCTACTTCAATTATTTTAATGAGCCCTTTAATAAGCGTCAGTTAGATTGGATTTATATTCATGAAGGCGTTCCAGGACATCATTATCAAATCATGGTTAATGATATTATAGAGCGTACAGATATACAGCAATTATTTTGGTACTCTGGTTTTGTAGAAGGTTGGGGAGCTTATGTAGAGTATTTAGGCAAGAAACTAGGTGTTTATAAAACGCTGTATGACGAATATGGTAAATGGGAATGGGATTTAATACGCTCTGTCAGAGTTGCTTTAGACGTGGGTATAAACTACTATGGTTGGTCAGATGAAAAAGCTATTTCTTTTTGGAAAGTGCATATCTCTGATCAAGATGATATTGGTTGGCGAGAAATAGCTCGTATGAAACGTTGGCCAGCCCAAGTTATTACGTATAAATATTGTTCAGATATGTTTTTTAAATTATTAAATGAAGCAAAGGATAAAGAACGTTTTGACTATCAAAAGTTTCATAAAGAACTTTTGATGTATGGTGACATACCAATGTCTCTATTGGAATTTAATCTTAAAAATGATTGATTTTAAATACTTTGCATTTGTCTTTACTGTAGCAAATGATTATGAAAAAGAATATAATCTTAATACTTATCATCTGTAATTTTTCTTGGACTGTTTGGACACAAATACCTGTAGTATAAGGTTTAGTAGCCTTAGTTTGTAGTTATTTTAAATCTCTTTAGAATAAATTTAGATTATAGCACTAGATTTATATTTTTTAAATTTATTGTTATGAAGTTTTTAATAGCCGAAGACGAACACGATTTACAAAAATCTATTGTAACCTATCTAGAGCGAGATGGCAACATCTGTGAGGTGGCTTCAGATTTTAGGGAAGCTTCTGAAAAGGTTGCTATTTATGACTACGATGTGATTGTTTTAGACATTAATCTGGTAACAGGTAGTGGGTTGGAAATACTTAAGACACTAAAAAAAGAAAAGAAAAAAGCAGGAGTCATTATTATATCTGCGAATAATTCTTTGACCGATAAGCTAGAGGGCCTAGATCTGGGAGCAGATGATTATATTACAAAACCATTTCATTTAGCAGAACTCAATTCTCGTATTAAAGCAGTACTTAGACGCGGAAAATATGGCGGAGATGAGATTATAGAGTTTAATGAAATTAAGATTAATACAAAATCTCGTACAGCATATATAAATAATAAGGCTGTTTTACTTACAAAAAAGGAGTATGATTTATTATTGTTTTTTATTTCCAATAAAGAACGTGTGCTTTCTAAAGAGATTATAGCAGAACATCTTTGGGGAGACGATAGCGATTTGTTAGATAATTTTGATTTTATATATGTTCATATCAATAACTTACGAAAAAAGCTAACAAAAGAAGGAGCAAAATATATTAAAACAGCCTATGGTAGCGGTTATAAATTTATTGACGAATAAGCTATGTCAAAAAAGGTTAGACTTATAAAAAAAACATCAAGAACATTTCTTTTAATAGGATTGGTACTAGCTTTACTTAGTACTGTTGTTCTATATTTTTATACCAAATATCAACTAGAAAACGAACTTGAAGAAGTGCTGTATTCGGCTGAAGCAAGAGTTGAAAGTGCTTTGGCTTCAGGTAGAGTTGTTAGTTCTTTACCGCCATTTGCCGAAATTAATGAAGTTGAATCCTTACAAGCTAAGTTTTTAAAAGACACTATAATCTACGATCCATCACAAGATGAAATGGAACTTTTTAAAGAGCTTTCTGTTTACAAAACTATAAATGGTAAAAACTATCAAATTACCATAAGAGAAATGGTATTGGAGTCTAAAGATTTTCTTTTTGCCATAGTGTTGTCTAATGTTGCCATTTTTGGGCTGGCATTTGTGTTTCTTTTTTATTTTAATACAAAAAGAAATCTGCAATTATGGCATCCATTTTTTAAGAATTTAGAACAAATGAAGCGTTTTTCACTTACCACAAAAGCGCAATTAGAACTAGTAGATAGTGATGTACTTGAGTTTTCTGAATTAAAGAATGAAATATTAACATTAACCAACAAAGTACGTACAGATTACGAAACATTAAAGCAGTTTACAGAAGATGTCTCGCACGAAATGCAGACTCCATTAGCTATTATACAAGCTAAGATTGATAATATAATTAATGCTTCTGAAATAAATGATAAACAGTTTGAAGAGATTACTTCTATACAAAAAGACATACAACGTTTAAAGCAGTTGAACAAACGTATTACCACACTTACTAAAATAGATAATAACCAATTTATTAATATTGAAACTGTTGATATATCACAGCTAATAAACGAAAAAGTAGAAAGTTTTAAGGAGCTACAATTGGCTGAACTATTTTATAAGTCATCTGAAATACTGAAAGTTTCAATGGATTCCTATCTTGCAGATATTTTGGTAAATAACTTAATTTCTAATGCTGTTAAGTACAGTAAAAAAGGGGAGTTGATCACCATTATAACTACTCAGACTTCTTTGGTAGTCTCTAACTTAGGTGAAAAGCCATTAGAGCACCCTGAAAAACTATTCCATCGATTTTATAGAGAATCTAATGGTGTAAAATCTACAGGATTAGGATTGGCTATTGTTAAGAAAATTTGCGATTTGTATCAGTTTGAAGTTACCTATGAGTTTGAAGGTAAACAGCACATTTTTTCAATACACTTTTCTTAAGGTTACCATACCGCAATAGTGTGCTTACTATTAAAATAATGTTAATTGAAAATTTCTTTAGAATTCCTTAAAATCATCTTTAGAATTGGGAGCTAACTTTATGTTATTAACAATTAAAAGTTTAAAAGATGAGAACGATAAAAATACTACTTGGTGCCTTTTTGGTAACACTTATGTTTGCTTTTACATCAGTAAAAGATAAGGCACCACAAAAAGTAAGAGAGGCCTTTGCAAAGAAATTTCCAACGGCTAAAAAAGTAAAATGGGAAAAGGAAAATGCCACCGAATGGGAAGCGGAATTTAAAATAGACAGAGTAGAATATTCTGCTAATTTTTTGGAAGATGGCACTTGGCAAGAAACAGAGCATGAGATTGAAGAAAAGGACGTGCCACAGAATGTAAAAACTGCTTTAACATCAGCATTTCCAGATTATGAAATTGAAGAAGTAGAACTATCGGAAACACCTCAAGGTTTGGTTTATGAATTTGAAATTGAAAAAGGCAAAACCGAAATTGAAGTAGCCATTAACTCTTCTGGAAAAATTGTAAAACAAGAAGTTAATAAAGAAAATAGTGAAAAAGAGAATGATTAAGTGATATGTTGAGTTTTTTCATAGTTGATTGATTTGATTGGTTGAAAATGCCGTGATCTATGCTAGATCTTGGCATTTTCTTTTATAAACACAATCTTGAAAAAACCTTTAGTTTATAAAGATGCTCATATCTTGTTCGTAAATTGGGCTGTCTATAGCCAGAAAATCTAAAACACTATGAAAGATATTGTGCTGTGAGTGTCCTTGATTTTCTTTAACCTTTCTTGAGTTATCAGAAGTCCAAACAATAAAAGGTATTTCTAACTGTTCTTTTGGTGCTAAACTTGCAGGAATTCCATGCATATAAAGTCCTTTTTCACCTAAAGATTCTCCATGGTCGGATATGAAAATCATCGTGCTTTTGTATTCTTTTAATTGCTTTAAATCATCAATTAAATTAGCAACAATGTAATCGGTATATAAAATGGTGTTGTTGTATGCGTTTATTAATTCTTCTTGTGTACAATTAGCCAGCTTAACACTTTTGCAAACTGGAGTGAATTTTTCAAATTGCTTTGGATATTTTTCGAAATAAGTTGGGCCGTGGCTCGTACTGGTATGTAAAACAACCAATATTTTATTTTTTTTGCTTGCTAAAATTTCATCTTTTAAACCCTTAAGTAATATGCCATCGTATTCGCAATCTGGTCCTTCACAGTTTTTCCTTAGCATTTCCTTGTTCTGAAAATTATCGATAATCACTTTAGGTTCTCCCCAATTGGTGGTTTTCCAAATGACTTCTACATCATTTCTAAATAAGTAATTGGGTAGTATTTCATAAAGCTTTCCGGTGTCTTTATGTTCTAATATACATTGTAGTCCTGCTGTGGTGTATGTGGCACAAGATTCTGTTTCAAAATGCTTTAGACCTTCTATTTGAGATAGTAACGGATTGGTGTTTTTATCATAACCATATAAGGAAAAGTTTTCGCTTCTGGCAGACTCACCAATTACCAATACAGCAATTGATTTTTCATCATCTTTTATAGTTGCATCAGGTAAAAGAATCTGTTTTTTATTCTTCTTGTTAATATGACTATAGTATCTACTGGTATTCACAACATAAGACCAGGGCATAACCAATCCGCCAAGAGTTTTAGAGTTTTTATCAATCCACAACCAGTTTGTAGAGTTTGCAAAAACTAAAACACCAAGAAATAATAAGGTTAGACCTGTATGTATTAAAAAGCTTTTAAGTTTTGGACGTACTATTTTAAACTTAAAAAGAAAGAAACTTGGTAATAACCCCAAAAAAAGTACATATAAAACTAACCCAAAGGAAAGGAAGCTGCTAGATTCTTCATAATTGGTGTTAAAGACATTTCCAATCATGGTTCTATCTATAATGATACCATAGGTGTTAATAAAATAAACAGCTATTGCACTAATATTGAAAAATAAGGCGAGGAGCCATTTGCCAACATTGCGAAGTAGATAAAGCCCTATATAAAACACAAAGGCATTTAAGATTACAGAAGCAACAATTAGGCTAATAAGTAGCATAATGCCACTTGTACTTTTTAGATTGTTGTTACTAAGTACAAACTTAAAAAAGGGATATTGGTAAAGAACTAGATTAACAAGACTAGCTAATAATGCGTAGGATTTAAGCTTTAATTGTTTTGGCATATTTATTTACAATTACAACAAACGTAGCTATTAATGCCAATAATGAAAGATAAAATATAACCATATTGTGCTTTATAAGCTTCATAATGACAAGATACGCCCAGATAGACAAAATTAACATAATAATTGGATAGAACTTTCTGTTTTTCATCCAATATAACCAGTTTAGTTTTGTGTTTATTTTAACACCAAATATTGCTATACTATAGCCAATAGTGCAGCCAATAATTGTATCAACAGGGTAGTGAGCACCTACAGCTACTCTAGAAAAAGCAATAACTAACCCAACTGTAATTAATATAACGGACCATAGAATCTTAGATGCCTTTTTTTTGGGCATAAATGCATACAGTAAAATAGTAATGACCATAAAGGCTGTCATGGCATGTCCTGAAGGTAATGAAGTATGCAATATGTTGGGTCTGCCCATAATGGTAAACGTACTCATGTCTATCATGGCAGCTGGTCTAGGCACTGCAAAAAAAGATTTAAGAATAGCACATGTGATTAATGTAATAAGCGATGAAGTTAATATAGCTTCCCAAAGTTTTGGTGTAAGAAAAAGGAATATAAAAACAAAAGGAAAAAGTACAAGTGCATCGCCCAGATATGAAATATTGTATTCTAGGTTAGGGTAAATGGACAAAAGATGGTTTAGATTTAAAAATAGATCTTTTTGTGATTCTACATAGGTATTCACAAAAGAGCCTTCCATTGAAAATAAAAAAAAGCAAATAAAAAAAAGCAGTATTACAATGGGCACTATCAACAATTTTAAATTCACTTTTTTAAAATTATTCTCAACAATGCTGTTAAGATTATGCCCCTTGGTTAATTCTGTTTGGTTTGCTAACGTTTTAATCATTACTAATTGGCAGTTTGTATACAATAAAATATGACATAAAACCAAATGCTAATGCAGCAGCTTGTATTTTACAATGTATAAGAATACAACACAATTCTAAAGGAAATTTTAAGAAAGTATATTTTTTTAGAATTTGAGACAAGGGACTTACAATTTTATAAAAAAAACAGTCTTTGAAGGTTTTGGTTTAATCTTAATTAAAACAGAAATAGCCTTTATAATTTCTTTAGAATTCAAAACTACATTTGATAAAACTAAATTGCTTTTCTGCCTAGTATGGATAGGTTTATAGATTAAATTTTGCTTACTAATTAATCTGTAGAATATAAGATAGAGTTAAAGTTTAGTAGTGTCTAAATCAATTATAAAACAAATGAGATGTACCGTTATTTTTAAAGTATTACTATTATTTTTTCTAATGACAGGTTTTTATTTGCGAGCGCAAAATGAAACACCAAGAGAATACAAAGCCGAAAAAACAATTCAAGATATTGGTGATGTACTCAACTATTCAATGCCGATAGCTACAGGACTTACAACTATTATTGGTGACAAAAAGGGAACTTGGCAATTCGCAAAAGGGTTTGCTACCAATTTGGCTCTAACTTATGGGTTAAAATATGCTATTAATAAGCCAAGACCAGAAGGAGCCACAGATGGTCATGCATTTCCTTCAGGGCATACATCGGTTGCTTTTCAAAGTGCCTCTTTTATTCAACGACGATACGGATGGAAATATGGTATTCCTGCATATCTACTTTCTGGATTTGTGGCTTACTCAAGGTTAGAAGGATTGAATGATAGACATGATGGTTGGGATGTATTGGGAGGTATTATTGTTGGGGTTGGGAGTACTTATTTATTTACTACTCCTTATCAAAAAGAACACTATGAATTTACATTTTCAGGAAAAAACAATAACTATTTAATCGGTTTTAAATATAAATTTTAAAAAATGGCAACTAATAATCAATTCAACAAAGTAGCACAAATAACCATTTTGTTTTGGTTAATGAAAATTGTCGCTACAACATTAGGAGAAACTTTTGGAGACTTTATTTCAATGACACTAAACCTGGGTTATTTAATAAGTCTTGGGATAACAGCATTAGTTTTTATTGTTGTTCTATTGGCTCAGCTTAACTGTAAAAAATATATTCCTTATGTGTACTGGTTGGTCATTATTGCTACAACTACATTAGGTACAGAAATATCGGATTTTATACATAGATCATTACATCTTGGTTACACAGGAGGAAGTATTTTACTGTTTGTAGGCTTAATAACAACACTGTTCTTATGGAAAAAGAAACACCATAGCTTAAATGTGTACCCAATAATTAACAAGAATAAGGAAATGTACTATTGGATGGCCATTCTGTTTTCAAATAGCTTGGGTACAGCATTTGGAGATTATTTAAGTGATGTTGTTGGCTTAACGTATTTACAAGGTGCTTTAGTTACTGCAGCTATTATCATAGTGGTAGTTGTAGTCCATTACGCAACTAAAATAAATGAAGTGGTCTTGTTTTGGTTGGCATTTATTTTCACAAGACCCTTTGGGGCAACATTCGGAGATTTTCTAACAAAACCTGTATCTAAAGGTGGCTTAGATCTTGGTACATTAAATGCCTCAATAGTCGCTTTAGTGGTAATAGTAATACTTATATATCTGGAACATAGAAGACAAAAAATAGAACAAACAATTTAAAAAATAGAAGAAGAAAACGAATCGGATGAAGATTAAAATTTTAGTAAAGACCATTATACTTTTATGGTCTGTGTTAACATGGTCACAAACCCAAAATATAACAGTATCAGGTAAAATTATAGATGCTAATTTAAAAGATCCTTTGGCTTATGTGAATGTAGTTTTAAAGGGAACAAACACTAATAATAATATTGTTGCTGGCGTTATTACCGATGATGAAGGGATATTCACACTAGAAAATATCAGTTCCGCTAATTATACTATAGAAGTGTCTTTCATAGGTTATAAATCGTATACTAACACCATTTATGTTGGAGAGAATTCCAAATATTTAGATTTAGGCACTATTGCATTAGAAGAAGATGTATCGCAATTAGATGAAGTAGTTATAACATCAAAGAAAGAGACCATAGGCAGTAAAATGGACAAAAAAACCTATGCAGTAAGCGCCAATATCTCACAAAGTGGCGGAACGGTTTTACAATCATTAAAAAATCTGCCAGGTATCACAACACAAGAAGGCAAAGTGCAATTGCGTGGTAGCGACAAAGTATTGGTACTTATAGACGGTAAACAAACGGCAATTACAGGTTTTGGTAATCAAAATGGATTGGATAACATTCCTGCATCTGCTATTGAAAGAATTGAGATTATAAACAATCCTTCTTCAAAATATGATGCCAATGGTAATGCAGGTATTATAAACATCATTTTAAAAAAAGAAAGTCAAAACGGTTTTAATGGAACGCTTGGTTTAACAAAAGGTTTAGGAGCACTATGGGAACGGAAAGAAAATTTACCAGGTATAAGACCACAATATAAAATGACACCTAAAATTAATCCATCAATTGCGCTTAATTATAGAAAGGAAAAAATAAATTTCTTTTTGCAAGCAGACAATTTATATACAGAGACTCTAAATAAAAATGAGTTTACCACTCGTAGTTACTATGATGGTACTGTGATAAATCAACAACTAAAACGCAATCGTAATACTAATTTCTTTACATCAAAAGCAGGGCTGGATTGGTTTATTAATGATAACAATACACTAACGGTATCTGGACTTTTTAGTAAGGAAAGTATTAAAGATTATGGAGACCAACCATTTTACAACCAACAATTAGCAGAACAGTTACGATTATGGCAATTTTTAGAAGATGAAGTTTTAACAGCTGCAATGTTTTCGGCTAACTTTGAACATAAATTTTCACAACCTGGTCATAAATTAAACGCTTCATTCAATTACACGTTTGATAGAGAAGACGAAAAATATTTTTTCACGAATACTACACCTTCTTTTGCTGAAGAAGAATCCTTTTTCCTAATAGCAGACCAAAAAGTGGTTGATGTAGCTTTAGATTACTCTAAACCTTTAAAGCATGGACTGTTAGAAATAGGCTTTAAGTTTAGAAATAGAATAATCCCAACTGATATGCAATTCAATCCATCCGATGAAAACTCGGTATTAGATACTGGTGCAGATGGTAAAGCAGAATACAAAGAAATTATTCCAGCAGTATATGCTAATTATACCTACGAAACTGAAAACTGGGAAGCCGAAGCAGGTTTACGTGTAGAATACGTGAATTTAGAGTATCAAGTAGACCCAAATCATAATACTTACCAAAGTGATGGTTATAACTATTTTCAACCATTTCCCAATGCAAGGATTAGTTATAAAATAAATGATAAAAACAGACTTTCAGCATTTTACAATAGACGTGTAGATAGACCAGATGAAGTAGATATTCGTATTTTTCCAAAGTATGACGATGCCGAAATTATTAAAGTTGGAAATCCTGCTCTTAACCCACAATTCACAAATTCATTTGAATTAGGATATAAAAACCAATGGAATAAAGGGTATTTATATACCGCATTATACCATAGAATAACCGATGGTACTATTACCAGAATTGCAACTACTGAAGGTGATTCTAACTTAATTTATAATGTGTCGCACAATGCAGGAAATAGTTTTAATACAGGATTAGAAATAGTTGTAGATAAAAAACTATCAGACGTATGGTCAGCTAATCTGAATATGAACGGTTATTACAATAAAATTGATGCCTTTTCTGTACTTAATAAATATCCTGTTGAAAGTACAATATCAATACCAGAGCAAACAGCCTATTCAGGAAACATTAAACTGAATGTTTTAGCAAAACTGCCTAAAGAAATTGAAGCACAGTTAACCTCAATTTATTTAGCACCAGATATTATTCCTCAAGGTAAAATTAAGTCTCGTTTTTCGATAGATTTTGGTATTAAAAAACCAATCCAAAATAATAAAGGAGAACTATTTCTTAATGCCACCGACTTGTTCAATACCTTGGTAATTAAAAAAGAAGTAAATGGAGAAACATTTAATTACACAAGTAATGATTATTACGAAACCCAAGTCATTCGTTTAGGCTATAAGTACAAGTTTTAACTATAGAAAAGAGTAAATTAAAGCAAGGTGTATTTATCTAAAAACCGCTCATTTTGAGCGGTTTTTATGCTCTTGTTATTTAATCAATAAACTCTAAAAGTTCTTCTATATGGCGTTCTGGGAATGCTCCTTGTAAATTGGTTAGAACAATAATTGTAGTTTCTTTATCAGGGAATGTAAGCGCAGCAACACGTCCACCACCAATGGTAGCTACAATTTTTTCACCACTATCCATAAGCATGATGGGTGTACCAATTGCATATCCATTCAAATTACCTCCAAAAGCCTTGGTTTTTCCGTTGTTTAAAATGGCAGGCGTCCATAACTGTTTCAAGCTTTGTTTGCTTATTAACTCTCCATTTTGAAGGGCTATATGCCAGTTGGCTAAATCGAGCGCAGTACTGCTCATCCCAGCAGCAGTTCTCATGTCTTCAGGGAAGTACTCATAAGCATGGGTTAGATTACCTGTTTTAAAGTTAGAATAACCTCTTGCTGAATGTGGAATAACCTCTTCGTAATGACCAAAACCAGCTTCAATAGTTCTATTTGCATTTACTGGCTTTAGTTGATGCTCTTGAATGAACTTCTGAAAACTCATTCCGCTTAATTTATTTATAATCTTTCCTAAGATTGTATAATTAGTCTGATTGTATTCAAAATCAGTGTTAGGCTCAAAAACTATAGGTAATTGTTGGACTTCTTCCCAAGTAGCTAGAATTTCAGCATAATCATTCATCATATTCGGTAGGCCAGAAGTGTGAGTTAAACATTGCTTAATGGTTATATTTTTCCAAGATTCAGGAAGATTGTCTAAATAGTCTTGAATTGTGTCTTCAATATCTAATTTACCTTGTTCTTGCAATTGCATTATCGCAACACCTGTAAAGGCCTTAGTCATGGAGTTTATAGCAAAAGTGGTAGAATCATCAACTTTTATATCATCTTCAATGTTGGCAATACCATAGCTTTTAGACAGAATTATTTGTTCTTTTTTTACAATAGCAAGCTGAAGACCAGGAATGTTTCTTTCAGTCATTTTTGTTTTAATGAAGTCATCTATTTTAGTCGTTTGACAATATGCTGTTATTGATACTAAAAAAGTAAGTAGTAATAAGAAGTTTTTCATTGTTAATTGGTTTGGCTTTACTTTTCAACGATTGAAGTTCTTTTTTGTTACCGCGTATATTGGTAAATAATAGTAATTAATTCTTCTATTACTTAAAAGTTGTTGATTAACCTTCGTAGTATTAAAAAGTATTTTTTAAATTCATCCTATGAAAATCCCTGACGCTAATACAACTTTTCCGCTAGAGCATTACAATAAGCTTTGCTATTTAAAGAATATTATTAAAAATCCTAATATTATTGTTGGTGACTACACGTATTATGATGATTTTGAAGATGTTCAGAATTTTGAAAACAACGTAAAATACCACTTCGATTTTATTGGAGACAAGCTAATTATTGGAAAGTTCTGTATGATAGCTTCAGGTGTCACTTTTATTATGAATGGCGGAAATCATCTCACAGATGCGATAACCACATATCCATTTGCCATATTTGGTGGAGATTGGCAAAATGCCATGGATGGAAAAAGTTATCCAACAAAAGGTGATACCATTATTGGCAATGATGTTTGGATAGGGCATGATGCTACCATTATGCCAGGAGTAACAATAGGAGATGGAGCTATTATTGCTACCAAATCTGTAGTAACTAAAGATGTTGAACCCTATTCTGTTGTGGGAGGAAATCCTGCAAAAGCTATACGAAAACGTTTTGATGACGATAAGATTAACCAGCTTTTAGAATTACAATGGTGGCATTGGAGTATTGAAAAGATTACTAAAAATGTACAGTTATTAACAGGCAATGACCTAGGCGAATTAATGGAATAATATTATGCCATTTGTTTCTTCATCAATTTATAAAAAAGCATTACAACTTGCCATAAGAGAAGGATTGTCAACTGAACTTCTTGGGGAAAATCATACATTAAATTTGACGGATGCTTATGTGCCTATGACATCACTTTTAGATGTGTATGAGCTTGCTGAAGACCACTTAGCACCAAATTTTGGGTTACGACAAGGAAAGCAACTAAATTCTAATGATTATGGCACTTTAGGCTTATCTTGGAAAACCTGTTTAGAGGCTATAGATGTTTTACGAAATGTTAAGCGTTACATGGTTTTAGTGACTAATGATGGAAGCATTAGCTTAAGTGAAAATGCGTCTACAATTACGTTAACTTTAGACCGTGACGTATATCGAAAAGGAGTCAAAACTACTATTGAGGTGCCTTTTGTTATGTTGCTTGAAGTTATAAATGAAGTAACAGGCAAAAAGATAATACCTCTAGAGGTGTGCTTTAAACATAGTATTTCTATGGTTGAAGATTTTGCTGAATATTTTGGATGTCCTGTACATTCAAATAGTAAAGAGAATGCTATAACTTTTGATGCGAAATCTCTGAATATAACTACCCTTAAAGCCGATCGATTTATCCATGATTTCATAACACAGCGCATGGAGGAGGAAAAGAAAAAGCTATCCGAAAAAGGGGATGAGCTTACCGAAGAAATCAATAAAATCCTCAAAGAATCCATGGCAAGTGGTATTCCGATTTTAGCTCAGATTGGTGGCTACTTAGGAATTAGTGGCCGAACGCTAAAGAGAAGACTTTCTGAACGCAACTTAACGTTTAGAGATTTAGTCCAAAAGAACCGAGAGGAAACAGCTATTCAATTATTATCTCAAACCTCACAATCTATTGGGGAAATTGCCTTTCTAACAGGCTTTTCTGAACAAAGTGCATTCAATAGAGCATTTAAAAAATGGACTGGCCAAACACCAAACGATTACAGAAAAACTTTATAAGCATGTTCTGTCCTTAAATGTCAAATCTATGGCGCACAAGGTCAATTAATAAATAGTAAATCTTCAGAAGTTTGTTGTTGAATTTTAAACACATATTGTAACAATATGCTGTTTTATTCGTGTTTTTTATCTAAACGTTAAAATTTCAACAATGAAAAAAACTATTTTATTTATCGCCCTATTAATGCCTGTTTTATTTTTTGCACAATCTACAGATCATCAGAAAAAAGTCTTGATGGTAGTTAGTAGCTACGGAAAAGATATGGGAGCTGTAAGACCTGGATATGAGTTTGATGAATTCTCTCAAGCCTATTTGGTATTTAAAAACAATAATTTATCAGTTGATGTAGCTAGCCCAAAAGGTGGAAAGGTTGAACCTGACAATTACAATAAAGAAAAACTTTATAACCAACAACTTTTAGAAGACCAAAAGGCATTAGATGTATTAAATAATACAAAGTCAACAGCTAGTATTAATGCAGATGACTACGATGCCATTTACATCGTTGGAGGAAAAGGCGCGATGTTTGACTTGCCTTTTGACCCTTCACTTCAAGATATCATATTAAACCTTTTTAATAGAGAAAACACCGTTATCGCTTCGGTTTGTCATGGTCCTGCAGTTTTTGCAAACGTCAAAGAGAATGATGAATATATAATTAAAGATGTGGCATTAACGGGTTTCAGTAATGTTGAAGAAGAACTTTTCGGTAAAAAGTGGGTTAAGGAGTTTCCTTTTAGTTTGGAAACTAAACTGAAGTCAAGAGGTGCTAAATTTGAGCAAACCGATTTTATGCTCTCTAAAGTGGTTGTTTCTAAAGGTTTTGTTACAGGTCAAAATCCTTTTTCAACTGCAAAATCTGCTGAAGCAGTAGTACAGTCTTTGGGCTTAAAACCTGTAACGAGAGAGTTATATACCGATGAAAATAGTGTTCTTCTAATACAAGACATTCTAGATGAAACTATAACTATTCAAAAAGCCGAAGAGTTATTAGCCAAGGATGCTAGTATGTACGATATGCCACTAATTGCAGTTTATGGGTACTATAAAATCTTAGCATCTAATGATGACAAGAACGGTTTGTTAAAAGGTATAGAACTTGTTGAATTGACTTCACCTTACTTTTTTAATGAAAATCTACAGCTTTTATTAGCTAAGACCTATGCTTCTTTAGATGAAAATGAAAAGGCAAGGCATATTGTAAAGGATTTGATATCTAAAGAATTACTAGTAGAAAAAGCTGAAGAATTACTCGAAGAATTAAACTCTAAAATAGAAGACTAATACTAAGGAGGTAAAAGTTCTAAACCATTATAACAAGGTAATTTGTCCTCTAAAGTCAATTGTTTGGAACAAATAGTCAAAAAATAGTTCTGCTTATACTAGAAATTTGCTTTAGTAACAAAGACTAAGAAGCTATGGATCGCAGTAACACATTTGTCAATCTAAAGCAGATACGTCTCACAGGCTTATTTTACCTGTTTGTAATTATTTGTGCTGGCTTTAGCCAAGGCTATGTACGAGGTACTTTAATAATTCCTGGAGATGCTACTAGAACCGCTGAAAATATTTTACAAAACAAAGCTCTTTTTCAATTGGGCCTAACAACAGACCTTATAGCATTCTTATTAGATGTAGTCATTTCGGTATTCTTGTATCAGATTTTTAAACCTTTTCATAAAGGTTTAGCTCTAATAAGTTCGTGTTTTAGGCTCATTGCACATCCCGCTATTGGAAGCATCAATCTTCTAAATCATTACATGGCAATGAGGGTATTGGATTCCAATATTTTGACTGAATCTTTTAGTGTTGAGCAACTTCAGGAAATGAGTCTTCTGTTAATGGAAACACACCATTACGGATACTTAATTGCAGGTGGTTTTTTTGGAATTCACTGTATATTATTTGGAGTGCTTATCTATAAATCTAATGTATTTCCAAAATTCTTTGGAGGCTTATTATTAGGAGCAGGAGCAGGTTATTTGATTGAAACTTTTGGAAATTTCAATTTCCCAGGTTATGAAAACTATACTGCTTTAATTGTTGGTTTTACCGCAGCCTTAGGAGAAGTTGGAATTACAATATACATGCTCAGTAAAGGAGCAACAGCATCTTACAAACGCTTAAAAAAATTAACACAATGAAAAATCGAATTTTAATAATAACATTATTTATGGCTTTGGGCTTTGTGGAGCACAACTTATATGGGCAGGTAGCCAATAAGATTGATAGGACTCAAGATGGTCAACTTTTGGGTTTGGGTGCTCAGTATAATCTTAAGTCAATTATTTTAGAAGAAGACCGCCCAATTGTTATTTCACTACCAATAGGTTACAATACTTCTAAAGCAAATTACCCTGTACTATATGTGTTGGATGGGTTACAAAACATCAAACACACCGTTGGCACTGTGGAACTTTTAACAGAATCAGGATTAATTCCACCTTTAATTGTGGTTGGTATAGAGAGTTTAGACAGAACGAGGGATTTAACACCATCTAACGCAGGGCAGAATGTTTATGGTGGTACTGGCAATTCAGGGATTCCGCAAAGTGGTGGAGCACCAAAATTTCTTAAGTTTTTGAGTGATGAATTGGTTCCGTATATGGATTCTAATTACAGAACACATCCTTATCGTATTCTAGAAGGACATTCATTGGGAGGTCTATTTAGTGTTTATGCACTTATGGAAAGCAAAGATCTTTTTGATGCGTTTATAGTTGAAGCACCAGCACTTTGGTGGAATAAGGAAGAAATGACGGAAAAAGCAAAAACCTTTTTTAAATCTCATGAAAGCCTTAATAAAACAGTCTACTTTGGAATTGGTGGTGGAGATGGTTGGGGAATGCGTCAGGAACTAACCAGGTACGTTGACGTTGTAAAGCAGAATACCTCAAAAAACTTTAGATGGTTTCATGAAGAGGTTGGAGATGAAGGCCACATGGCATCTCGATTATTATTGAACTACAATGGTTTAAAGTTTTTATTCTCAGATATAAAAATACATGAGGACTTTATTGATAATTTCAGTGCTAAGTCTTTTTTAAAAGCAGAACAACAGCTAAAAAATAAATATGGCGAGTTGGCACGACGACCAGCTGAAGAGTATTTCAATCTTGTTTCAGTATTGATTGAAAAAGGAAACGACTTAGGTGCCATTTCGGTACTCAAAAGCACTTCAGAAGCATATCCTATGTACATTGGGTTATTAACCTATTTGGCAAAGTTATATGAAAAAACCAATCAAAAGGATAAAGCTATAGATGCCTATCTGCTTGGAGTTGAAGTTTCAAAACAATATAAGCTTGGACAAGAAGATGATCTGCAAATTGAAATAGACAGATTGCGTAAAGTCCAGGACTAAAGCAAAAAACAAATTATTGTAATTTCTTAAACTAGATTAAGATTATTGATTGGACTAATTCATAGGTTTAACATGTTACTAAAATTTTAAAAACAGCATATACTATAAAACGCATATTATGAATACCTTAAAAATCACCAACCTAAATCTTACATATAAGAATGGTTACAACGCTATTAATGGGATTTCTCTAAACATAAAAAATGGGATGTTTGGTTTGTTGGGTCCAAATGGTGCTGGGAAATCATCATTAATGAAAACCATTGTTGGTTTACAGAAACCATCTTCTGGGACTATAGAATTTAATGATATAGACATTGTTAAGCAAACAAATTATATCAAGAAGAATCTAGGATTTTTACCACAAGATTTTGGAGTGTATCCTAAAGTAAATGCTTATGATTTATTAAATCATATCGCCATTTTAAAAGGAATTAACAATAAAACAGAGCGTCAAAATCAGATTCAATATTTATTGGAAAAGGTGAATCTATGGCATTTTAAAGATAAAGAGGTTCATACGTTTTCGGGTGGAATGAAACAGCGTTTTGGTGTGGCACAAGCTCTATTAGGTAATCCTAAAATAATCATCGTAGACGAACCAACGGCTGGGTTAGACCCTGAAGAGCGTAACCGTTTCAACACACTGCTAAGTGACATTAGTAGAGAGGTTGTTGTGATTTTATCTACTCATTTGGTTGAAGACGTAAAAAACTTATGTTCTGAAATGACTATAATGAATAGAGGTCGAATTCTTAAAACAGGAAAACCTAAAGAATTAATCAAAGAATTAGAAGGTAAAGTTTGGTCAAAATTTATTGAAAATGATGAATTAGAAAGTTACCAATCAAACCTTAAAGTTATTAGTCAACAACTTATAGAGCGTCAACTTCAAATTACAGTTTTTGCAGGTACACAACCTGAAGGGTTTTCACAAGTTGATCCAATACTGGAGCATGTTTACTTTAATGTGCTTTCTCAAAACAACTAATTATGAACGCAATATATCAGTTTCAACTAAAGCATGGAAGTAACCGTTGGGTTTTGGGCTTAACAGGTGTAATACTGTTGTTCATAGGATGGTTTTCAGGATACAAATTCAACCTAACTGTTGGAGAAGGGATCTATCTTAATTCACCTTATACCATAGGCTTTATGGTTGCCTTATTGAGCCTTTCAGTCATATTTTTAGCGATATTGTTCGCGGTAGAAATTCTGTACAAGGAATGGGATGCAAAATTTGATATCATATTGTTCTCTTACCCAGTTTCTCTCAAGACGTATTTAATAGGAAAGTTTTCATTTTTTGCTACCAAAACACTATTGTGCTTTTTCCTATTGATGGTTGGTTTTGTAATTGGTCAAAATTTACGAACTGGCAGTGAAATACAATCAGGATTCAACCTGTGGTCATACATGTATCCTTTCTTGATTTTTGGAGTGTTGAATTGTTTTTTTGTGTGTAGCTTCCTGTCTATGATTGCTTATACCACGCGAAAAAAATTATTGGTTGTTGTCGGTGGTTTATTACTCTATGTACTTTATATGGTGCTGTTAGTGTTTTCTAATTCCCCGTTTATGGCTGGGAGTATGCCACAATCTATAGAGGTACAACAATTATCATCAATTATTGATCCCTTTGGTGTATCTGCTTACTTTTTTGAGGCCAGAAATTTTAGTGTATCAGATAAGAATCAGTTCGTTACGCCATTATTCGGGTTTTTAGCTTTAAACAGAGCTGTGTATCTATTGTTATCACTAGTCTTTTTGTGGATGGCTTATCGTTATTATGCGTTTACCAAAACTGTAAGTAAAAAGGAATTAAAGCCTAAAAAAATAAAAACACCTCATAAAACTAGCATACTACAGAACACTAAAACACCAACATTCAATTTTAATAAAGCATCAGGAGTTAAAGCGATTCTGTCCTTTGCTAAAGTCGATTTAATTTATCTTTTTAAAAGTGTAACGATTGTAGCAGTTTCAATTTTACTGGTGTTTTTTGTAGGAATGGAGATGTATGCTGAAATTGATAAAGGAATTCGTTTACCTGAATACTATGCCAGTTCAGGACGTTTAGCCACTTCCATTTCTCAAAGTTTCCATTTCTTGGGAGCCTTAATACTGGTCTATTTTGTTAATGATTTGTATTGGAGAAGTTCTGCTACTAATTTTTATTTAATCGAACAGAGCACATTTTATTCAAAGGTGAAATTAAAAGGCCACTTTATTTCGGTAAGTGCATTAATTTTGTTCTTTACAGTATTACTTGTCGTATTAGCTCTAGTATTTCAAGTAAGTTACGGCTATTTTCATATCAATTGGCAGGCTTATTTAGGAGTTGTTGTTTTCAATACGCTTCCTCTTATGTTATTGGCTGTTTTTTTAATAATCGTCAATAGCCTTCTAAAACATAAATATGCTGCGCTTGGAGTCTCTATTTTGGTGGTAATCGTTCTTACTACACCATTAATAAAAATGGTGTTGCCTTACCCTTTATTGCATGTCTTTTCTGGATTTAAGGGAGTTTATAGTGATTTAAATGGTTATGGAGTTTACCTTCCAGCGTTTACCTACCGTTTATGTTTTGGAATAGTTCTATTGGGTCTTTTGTGGATGTTACATTCCTATTTAAAAACAAGAGCATGGACAAAATTAAAATTGGGTCTTGTGGTTGTCTTTATTGGATTGGGAATTTTTAGTGGTTCCAAATTTATGAAAGGATATATTCCTAACGACGACGAAACCATAGCTACGGAAGCTGCTAGTTATGAAAAAAAATATCGCCATTATCAAAATATAGCACAGCCAACCATTACTGATGTTGAAACTAAAATAAACTTATATCCCTCTGAAAACGCCTATCAAATTGAAGGAACCTATATTCTGGAAAATTTAGCTGATGAACCCATAGAGAAAATATTGTTAAATTTTCATTCAGATTTAAGGATAGATGAAGCGACATTAAGTGTTCGCGGTGAAAAAATTTCAATTGATCAGTTAGTGTCAGAGATTAAGCTGAATAAGCCTTTAATACCAGGTGAAACAGCGACTCTAGAGTTTAACTTATCGTATAAATGGTATGCTGTTAATGGACATGAATCTTTTAATGCCATCGTTGATAATGGTTCATTTATGAGGATTAGCAATTACTACCCAACTCTAGGCTATCAATCTGATAACGAATTAGAGGATGTACAAAAGCGTGAAAACTATGATTTAGGTGAACCAACAGCTTTAAAACCATTGGAGATGCCAGAGGTTTTTAAAAATGACTTTATTAATCTAGATATGGTGGTGTCTACGGAGGTTGGACACACGCCTATTGGTACAGGAAACCTAAAAAAGTCTTGGACAGAAAAAGATAGGGTTTATAGTCATTACAAAACTAATGATCTTCCATTCCGGTTTGCTGTAGCATCTTCAGAATATAAAAAGAAATCTATAACTCATAAAGGCATCAATATTGAAGTTTTATATGATGAAAAGCATCCAGAGAATGTAGATCGATTATTAAACAATGCGATGTTGAGTTTAGATTATTGTATAGATAATTTTGGTGTTTACCCATTCGAAAAAATGAGCTTTGTTGAAGTTTCATCTTTTACAAGTGGATTTGCGGCTACAGCATATCCAGCCACCATTTTTATGACCGAAAACATGATCTTCCATACTAATATAGATAGTGACCCAAGCAAAGATGTTATAAATGAACTGGCAGGTCATGAACTGTCTCACATTTGGTGGGGAAATAGTTTAATTAATCCTGATGAAAGAGAAGGTGCGTCCATGCTTACGGAATCTTTGGCCATGTATACCGAAATGATGATTTATAAAAAGATATATGGAACTGAACGTATGAAGGAACGCGTTAAAATACACGAGCAGATTTATGATAATGAAAAAGGACTTTATGGAAATTCACCATTGTATAAAGTACCATATGGTGCAACACATATAGCTTACTCAAAAGGAGCTATTGCAATGGTAAAACTATCCGAATTAATAGGTGAAGACAAAGTAAATGAAGCATTAAGACATTTTTTAGCCAATAACAAATACCCAAAAAAACCAACCTCTTTAGACTTACTTGAAGAATTTTACAATGTTGCACCAGATGAGGACACTAAGTCTGAAATTGTGAAGCTGTTTAAGGCAATATGACAAAAAATTGATAATTAAAAATGAAAAAATTATTAACTCTAGCAATAATTAGTTTACTGTGGAATCAGAACATAATAGCTCAAAATGTTGGTGATAATCATCAAAATTTAAGAGAGGTTGACTTAATAATACAGGCAGATAAAATTAAAATTGGAGGTACTCTGACTTTGCCAGCAACTTTTAATACGTCATCTTTAGTAATTATGAGTTCAGGTAGTGGGCCGCAAGATAGGGACGAAACATTAGACGGATTCAAAATATTTAAAGTTATAGCAGACCATTTAGCTACAAAAGGAATTGCATCTTTTCGATATGATGATAGAGGTGTAGGAAGTAGTACAGGAGATTTTGTAAATAGCACAATCGAAGACCATACGAAGGACTTGGAGCATATTATGAGTTATTTTAAATCTTCAGAGAAACATACTTTTAATAAGTTTATATTGTTTGGGCATAGTCAAGGAGGTATACTTTCCTCTAAGGTTGCAGCTGAGAATGAATCTGTAAAAGGTCTAGTTTTAATGGCTACACCAGCAGTGCCTTTGGTAGAGGTGGTATTGTATCAAGTAAGACAAGAGTTTGATCAGACTAATATTTCCAAATCATTAATCGAAGCAGATGTATCTGCACACAACAGGTTAATGAGGGCAATTGAAGATGGTACAGGAATAGAAAAAGCATACCAGTTATTTTGTAACACAACTGAAACTATTTTATATGAAATGAACTCAGAAAGCAAAATAGATTCGACAAAAGTTAAGCAAAAAGCTATTGCCAAAGCAGATGAATTTAAAATTATATATAAACTACCTTCGTTAACATCTTTTCTTTATTATGATCCTGCAAATGATTTTGAAAAACTGACTATTCCTGTATTAAGTCTTTTCGGTGGTCTGGATTATCAAGTTCCCATTCACCAAAATAAGGATAGGATGGAAAATGCCCTTCTTAAATCGCGAACACAATTTAAATTATTAACTTTTGATAAGGCTAATCATTATTTTCAAGAGGCTAAAACAGGTGAACGAAAGGAATATGTCACACTTGAAAAGAATTTTGTTCCTGATTTTTTAAATCAAATTTCAGAGTGGATTCTTAATTCTAAATAGTTTACAATTTAATTCTTAAACTCTTTGATTTAAAATTTATCCTTATCCATTAAAGACTTGTCTAGACTCAAAATTAGTTTCTGTATTGGAAAGGAATTTTTTCACTTTAATAATCCTTAACCTTAGCACCGTTGTTATTAAATACACCATTAACTACATTGCCAGATTTAGCATATTTCATTTTTCCTAAACCATCGATTTTATCATCAACAAAGTAGCCTTTAAAAACAGACGTGTCTACATAGGTGTATTTACCATACCCATTTCTTTTTCCGTTGGTTGAGTAAGCACCAGTGTAAGTACTATTGTTAGTCCAATAGTATGTGCCTAAATGTGCACGATAACCGTTATTAAAAAAGCCAATATAATAATCTCCATTATTATACGTGTATTTACCAAACCCATTACTGCAATCACCTACGCAACTGCCTGAAACTTTATTTGCTTTGTAATCTGTTCCTAGGTTTTTTACAAGTTCTCCGTTTAAGTATTTTCCTATGCTATTTATACTTCCATATTTATCAACAACATAACCATAACCATCTTGTTTGCCATTTTTCCATTGTCCTATGTACGTGTTACCAGATGATGACCAATAATAAAATCCTGTACCTTCGCGTCTGTTGTCATTGTATTCACCATGGTACGAGCCACCATTAGTATAACTAATGTAGGTTACACCATTAAGAGATCCATTACTAAAAGTAGACTCAGTTTCAGATTCTGGTAGTTTTATTTTGCCCCAACCATTTTTACAATCTCCTTCTATACATTGGTAACCAGAAGAACTAGAATTGTCGGGATTAGTATTATTTGAAGTGCTCGTAACTTGAGTTGATGAATTACTATTGGTAGCTGTATTTAATTCATTATTATAATGTTTTCCTTTAAAAACTTTACCCTCTCTAGCAGCATCAAAACCAGAAAGAACATAGGTTGGTTTATCATCAATAAAAATGACTGGGTCACCATTTTTTAGGTATTCAAATCTTGCTTTTTTATAATCGATATGTTTTCCTTTTACAACAATAAAGAAGGTTTCGTTTTCTAAATTTCGATTGTATACAATTGAAGCTGTATCTGTGGTAAAAACACGTATAGGTTTTATTTCCTTATGCTTAATGTTGTTGTAATTATCAATGATGTAAGTAATACCGCTACTTTTATCTATACGATAGTCAATCATGTGTGGACCAATAAAAGAAAACTCTCTTGATTTTACTCTGTTTTGACCATGAATGTAATTGATAAACTTTCCGTCATAAGCATAATTGATATATGGTAAACCTTTGGATAATACTTTTGTTACAGGTATGCGTGTGTCTATGGTATGATCTGCTTCTATAACGTTTGGGACTGAATAGTAGGTTTCTGTAAGACCATCATAAATTACTTTTTCATTAGGTTTCATTCCTTTGCTTATCTCTATATCTTTAGCATGTTTGCCATTAATATATACGGCAGGTAATATTTTACCTTTTTTTAGATTGCTAGACATATAATAATACCCAAATTCTATATTCAAAGGTTTGTTTGTATCACTGTAGTAACGGTTAAACGTTTCAAATACTCTAGGATTTTCTTTACCGGCAGTATAAAATTTACTTTTGTTTCCTTTAAAATCAGTTTCTACAACATAGTCAAAAACATCAGATGCTAGTTCTTCCTTTACTGTATAGCCATTGCGATAATGTATTTTATTTGTATAACCAGCCTTTCCGTCTGCATATATATATTGTGTGGTTACAATAAGTGTATTTCCTGCTTTGTTATAGCTGTAATATCTGGTTTGGTCTAACACACCCTTTTTTTTGTACACCATTTCAGTAACACGGTTTTTGCTATCGTATTTATAGGTTTTTTCATCTCCGTAGGTGTTTTTCTCATAAACTAAGAGGTTTTGAGTGTTAAATTGATAGTTGTATTCTGAACCAGATTTGTATTTATAACGAATAATGTTGCCTCTTGAATCGTATTCAAATTCATCATCGTAATTGTTTCCAGTTATCCTGCCTGAATTGTCATAATAATATCTAGTACCGAAGTTGTAAATAAGATTACCATTTTTATCAAAAATTTTCCCATCTGAAGCGTAAATGTCACCTTTTAAGAAAAAATGCTCTTTTTTGTGTTTAAAACCAAGGGGATTTACCGGAGCGTTGACAAAATCAAAACTTTGACCAGAAATACTTAAACTAAATGTTGCTAAAAAAATAAGGCTTAGTAGGTTTTTCATGACTTAAAGTGTTTATACAAAAGTCAAAAAATTTAATTAGCAAAACCATACGATAAAATGCGTATTTTCAATAATGTATAAAAGTTTGTAAAGAATCTGTAGGCTTTAGCTATTAGTTTGTAGAACAATCATTACTTTGTAACAAAAGTTACTGATATTAGTGAAATAGTCTATTAGCTTTGAGACTTCACTTACTAACTATTTATGGATGTAAATCAAATTTTTGGCTACTTAGGCGCCTTGTTTATTGGAGTTGTTTTAGGACTTATTGGAGGTGGAGGATCAATATTAACGGTTCCTATTTTAGTGTATCTACTTTTTATCAATCCCGTAACTGCAACAGCATACTCACTTTTTGTGGTTGGTGTTTCTTCTTTAGTAGGTGCTATTAGAAATATTCAAAAAGGCTTAGTAGATTTTAGAACAGCCATAGTATTTGCTATACCAGCTTTTATTGCAGTATACACAACAAGAAGGTATTTGGTACCAGCTATACCTGAAGAATTATTTTCAATAGGAGATTTTATAGTAACAAAAAACATAGGTATTATGTTATTCTTTGCTCTTGTAATGCTGGTAGCTTCAATATCTATGATAAGAAATAAACGCGATGATACAGGTGAAACTACTGAAGTCTCTTATAACTATCCTTTAATCATTATAGAAGGCGCTTTAGTTGGTGTTGTAACGGGAATTGTTGGCGCAGGTGGAGGATTCTTAATAATACCTGCATTAGTATTGCTTGCTAAGTTACCGATGAAAAAAGCTGTAGCTACATCTTTGCTTATAATAGCCATTAAATCACTAATCGGGTTTATTGGTGATGTAGAAAACTTAGACATTGACTGGCAATTTCTCTTAATATTCACATCAATATCTGTAATAGGCATATTTTTAGGGATTTATCTCTCGAATTTTATTGAAGGAAAGAAGCTAAAAAAAGGCTTTGGATGGTTTGTATTGATAATGGGTATTTACATTATTTATAAGGAGCTAACAATGTAACTTTTGTTACAGCCCGATTTTAGGAATGTTAGTATCTTAATTGAAATTTATTCACATTAACCAAAAATAATTATGAATATAGAACAGATTTATACAGGGTGTTTGGCACATGCAGCCTACTACATTGAAAGTAAAGGCGAAGCTGCGATTTTTGATCCATTACGAGAAGTACAGCCATACATTAATAGAGCAAAGCTTGACGATGCAAAAATCAAATATATCTTTGAAACACATTTCCATGCAGACTTTGTTTCAGGGCATTTAGATCTTAAAGAAAAAACAGGTGCCAAAATTGTATTTGGTCCAAAAGCAAAGCCAAATTACGATGCTATCGTTGCAGAAGATGGGCAGATTTTTGAAGTTGGTGATTACAAGGTTAAAGTTATTCATACTCCAGGTCATACCATGGAAAGTACAACCTACTTGCTTATAGATGAAAATGGAAAAGAACACGGACTTATAACTGGAGATACTTTGTTTATAGGAGATGTTGGTAGACCAGACTTAGCACAAAAAGTAGTTGCAGAACTTACTCAAGATAAATTAGCGTCTCTATTATACGATTCTTTACGTAATAAAATAATGCCATTGAGCGATGATTTAATTGTGTATCCAAATCATGGAGCAGGATCTGCTTGTGGTAAAAACATGAGTAAAGAAACTACAGATACACTTGGTAATCAGAAGAGAACTAATTATGCACTTCGTGCAGATATGACCAGAGAAGAATTTATAGAAGAACTATTAGAAGGCTTAACCGAGCCACCAGGATATTTTCCACAAAATGTATTAATGAATATTAAAGGATACGAGAGTTTTGATAAAGTCATGGATAAAGCACAAAATCCATTATCACCAAAAGCTTTTGAAGTTGCTGCAAATGAAACCGAAGCTATAGTCCTAGATGTTCGCCATCAATCAGAATTTATTAAAGGACACATACCACGATCTGTATTTATTGGTATTGACGGTAATTTTGCGCCATGGGTAGGAGCATTAATTGTAGATGTTACACAACCTATTTTATTAGTAGCTCCAAAAGGAAGAGAAGAAGAGGTGGTTACCAGATTATCTAGAGTTGGTTTTGATAATGTTATAGGCTACTTAGATGGAGGATTTGAGGCTTGGAAAGATGCCGATATGGAAATAGATACTATTACTTCAATTTCTGCTGAGGAATTTGCAAAGGACTTTGAAGATAAAAAAGATGTTGTTTTTGATGTTAGAAGAGAAGGAGAATATGTTGCTGAACATGTGGATGGAGCTAAGAATACACAATTAGATTATTTAAATAATTACTTAAGTGAATTTCCAGAGGATAAAACATTTTATGTGCACTGTGCAGGTGGTTATCGTTCTGTAATTGCCGCTTCAATACTAAAGAGTAGAGGTATTCATAATTTGGTAGATATAGCTGGAGGTTATGATGCTATTAAGAAAACAGACATACCAAGAACAGACTATGTTTGTCCCTCTACTTTAAAATAGCTCTTAAGTTATAAACAAATAAAAGCATATACTTCAAAACCTAGTGCGGTATATGCTTTTTGTGTAACATAGGTTACGCTATAAAAATAGTTAAACAACTAATTTTATGATGGTTAAAACATTAACAATAAAAATTATTCTTATGTCATTTTTCGCTTCATTATTCGGTTCTAAAGTATCACAAAGCGATACTATAAAACTATTATCACCAGAAGAATTTAAAGAGCAGGTTGAAAATAAAAAGGTTCAGTTAATAGATGTTAGAACACCACCTGAATTTAAAGGAGGCCATATAAAAGGTGCAAAAAACATAGATTTTTTCTCAGGAAAATTCAATGTTGAATTTAACAAGTTAAATAAAGATAAAGCCGTTTATGTATACTGTCGAAGTGGAAGTAGAAGTAGACAAACGTCTAAAAAGTTAGAAGCTATGGGATTTACAGAAATCTATGATTTAAAGGGAGGTATATTAAGATATTAATTAGATTTTTATGAAATACATTGCATTAATACTGTTATCTGTCTTTGTTTTGAGTTGCAACAACTCTAAGAATAAAGATTTATCTGCCTTTGAAAAAAACATGCAAGCCAACAATCATCCAGGTAAAAAACTAATGGAGACCAATTGTTATGTGTGCCATAGCCCAACAGCAAGCCATGATGATAGAATTGCTCCGCCAATGGTAGCTATAAAAAAGCATTACATAGATGATAAAACTACTAAAGAAGAATTTATAGCAGACATGAAGGCATGGATAAAAAATCCAAATGAAACTGATGCCAAAATGAGAGGTGCTGTTAGACGCTTTGGTGTAATGCCAAAGCAAGTTTTTCCTGAGGAGACTATTGAAAAAATAGCGGATTACATGTACGATTTTGAAATCGATCAACCAGAGTGGTTCGAAGATCATTTTAATGAAGAAAAAGGAAAACACAACGGAAATGGGCAAGGTAAAGGAATGGGCAACGGCAAAGGCATGGGACAAGGTAAAGGAAAACATCAGCAACAAGCACAGACCAGTTATGAAGATTTACCTTATGGAGAAAGAGGTTTAAAGTATGCTTTAACCACCAAAGCTGTTTTGGGTAAAAATCTTATGGGTACTATTCAAAAAAAAGGAACTTTAGAAGCCTTGGAATTTTGTAATGTTAGAGCGTATCCATTAACCGATAGTATGGCAGTAGTACACAATGCGTCTATAAAACGTGTGAGTGATAAACCCAGAAATCAAAAGAACAAAGCCAATAATGAAGAGTTAGAATATATAGAAACGTTTAAAAACCTTCTTTCAGAAAAGAAGGAAATCAATCCAATTGTAAAGGAATCTGATAATGATGTTCATGTATATTACCCAATTATAACAAATACAATGTGCTTGCAGTGTCATGGTAAAATAGAGACTAATATTAAGCCAGATATTTTAAAATCACTAACTTTACTATATCCTGAAGATAGAGCGAAAGGCTATTCAGAAAACCAAGTAAGAGGTATGTGGAATGTATCTTTTAAAAAGAATTAAAAGTCAGGTATGAGCAAATTTTCAGAAATTATAAATAAAGACAAGCTCGTTTTAGTTGATTTTTTTGCAGAGTGGTGTGGTCCTTGCAAAATGATGTCTCCTATCCTAAAACAAGTAAAGGATAACCTTGGTAATAGAGTCTCTATAATAAAGATTGATGTTGATAAAAACCAATCTCTAGCAACTAAATATCAGGTAAGAGGTGTGCCAACCTTAATGTTGTTTAAAAATGGAGAGCAAGTATGGAGGCAATCTGGTGTGCTTCAAAAAGACGACCTAATTAATATTATTACCAGTAACGATTAGCCTTAAAGCTAATCGCTGGGTTGATTTTTCTTAAAATCCTCAATTTTTTAAGGACTATATCCTATCTAATTTATTGTTTTAGCAACTCTCTAATTAATGAGTTGTTTTTTTGTTATTGTATTAAAAAAAGGAATCAAAACTTAATGTTTATTTAAATTAATAGGCATTTATGTAACAAAAGTTACATTCTTTAAGTTAAAACAATCTAATTTTAAACAGATTGATAACTAACTAACACTAAATAAACAATTTACATTCATGAAATCTCACTATCAAATTTTAGTAATTGGTGGAGGTACAGGAGGTATAATGACTTCTGCCAACTTATTAGCCAAAGATAAATCTTTAGATATAGGTTTAATAGAGCCAGCTGAGTGGCATTATTATCAACCAGCATGGACACTTGTAGGTGGTGGAACCTATGATTTTGAAAAAACAAAACGACCAATGTCTTCTGTAATGCCAGAAGGTGTTGATTGGATTAAAGATTTTGCAACGGGTTTTAATCCAGAAGGAAATGCAGTATCAACAAAAGAAAGTGGTGATATTACTTATGATTATCTAATTGTTTCTCCAGGACTTGTGATGGATACATCACTCATTGAAGGTTTAACAGAGTCTCTAGGAAAAGGAGTAGTGTGCAGCAACTACACAGATCCAAAGCATACTTGGGAAGTTTTAAGAAACTTTAAAGGTGGTAATGCTGTTTTTACGCAGCCAACAACACCAATTAAATGTGGTGGAGCACCACAGAAAATAGCCTATTTAGCAGCAGATTATTTTAAAAAGAATGGTCTTAAAAATAAGAGCAATGTAGTTTTTGCTACACCTGGCTCTGTAATTTTTGGAGTTAAGGAAATTAGAGAGAGTTTAATGCAAGTGATTAGTAGATATGGCATTCACTTTAAACCATTTTATGCACCAATAAAAATTGATGGAGAAAACCAAATGGTAACCTTTAAAGGTGTTGGTACTGGTGAAAATAAATGTGTGATTAATGAAGATAATGAACTTAGAGAAGTCATGTCTGGTGAACAAATCATTGAGATGCCTTTTGATATGCTTCACTTAGCACCACCACAGACTGCGCCAAAATTTGTAAAAGAGTCTTCTTTAGTAAATGAAGCAGGCTGGTTAGATGTTGACATACATACGCTACAACATAACAAATATCCAAATATATTCGGTTTAGGTGATGTGGCTGCCTTACCAACAGCAAAGACAGGTGCAGCAATACGTAAACAAGTACCTGTAGTTTCTGATAATATACTTCAGTTAATTGCCCATAACAAAAAAGGAAATAAATCCTACAACGGTTATTCATCTTGTCCACTAGTAACGGGTTATGGCAAAATGATTTTAGCCGAGTTTGATTATGATAATAACTTTATTCCAGATCCTAAGTTAAAGCAAATGCTTGTCTTTAATAGCGAAAAAGAGCATTGGAGACTTTGGATGCTTAAAAAATATGGATTGCCATATTTATATTGGAATAAAATGATGAAAGGAAAAGAGGTTTAGTCAATCCCTTAATTTTGATTTAATAGCAACTGAGAGCATCTTAATTATTTAAGATGCTTTTTTATTAACTGACAAATGTCATCTTTATTATTAAACTTAAAACTTACTTTAGCCTTTGTAAACGATAAATAGATTAACCAATGAACAATTCTTTACTAATATACGATCACAGCAATGGTGTTATAATGATTGCAGTGTTTGCTTTAGTTTGCGTCATTTTAGTAGGCGTCCTTGTTAATTTTATGACAAGCGGAAAAAAGAAAAACGACAACAACGAAACTAACTAAACTAATTTAACTTTCATGTTTTGCATGGTTTTTAAACCGTGCGATTATTTAAAATTCATATAGAATTTTGGGCTAAAATAAAGAGGCTCGATTGAAAAAATCGAGCCTCTTTTTTTATTGTATTAAGTCAATAAAATTTTAAAATCTGTACTGTAAAAATGCCGAAAAATTACGTCCAGGTTCTGTAATTGGTACACGACCAAAGTCAGCCTGATTGGTAAATGAAAAATTGAGATGATTATTGTAAGTCTCATCAAAAATATTCAATACAGCGACTCCTAAGGTAAAATTCTTAAAAGCATTTATACCAAAACGAGCATCTAAAGTTTGATAACCATCTGTAGTAGTTTCACCAAAACTTTCAGAAATATCATCTTGTTGAGATACTAAGTTATATTGTAGGTTTGCCCAATACTTCTCTTTTTTAACACCAGCTGAAAATCGTGTTGTAAAAGGGGGTGTAAGCGGTAAGGATTCATTTAAATCTTTGTTTTTTGCATACACATAAGCAAATTCACCTTTTACGAAATAGTCTTTTAGAAAATCTAATTCTGCTTTAATTTCAAAACCTGTTTTATAAGCCTCATCCAAATTTCTAAAAACTTTAGCATGCTGTGGCTGTGCCATTGGCATAAACTTACGGTCTAAGTTTTCATCAACAACAGCAACAATATAATTTTCAAAAAATGAATAGTAAAAAGACGCTTCATACTTAAAAGCATCTAAACCATTTTTTAAAGGTTCATAACCTTTAAAGCCGATTTCAAATTGGTTATTAACTTCAGCATCCAAGTTAGGATTACCAACATACTCATAAGGATCTTGGCCAACAGTGAAGTGATTTATAAAACGCTCTATCATGTTTGCAGAGCGTACACCACGACCATAAGCAGCTTCTATCGTAAATTTGTCTGAAACGATTTTCTTAACAGAAACAGTAGCACTTATATTATGCTCCGTTCGTTTCTCTAAATCATACATAGCTTCAAAATCTGCTTCAGGATCTTTAATGTCTGAAACAACGTTATCATATCTAATACCAGCTGTTAGAATTGTGTTTGGACTAACGCTGTATTTAGCCTCAGTAAAAACACCTAAATCATTGATGTATGAATCTTGCCAAACTTTGTCTGTAAATAGCATTGGCTGTGGTAACAGATTTCCATTCATTACTTTCACTAAACGCTCTCTACTGCCATCTCTGGCAACATTAAGCATATCGATACCAGAAAAAATGTTTAAGCTTTTTGCTGGTTGCCAATGTAACTCTACTTTACCACCTGTTGTTGTAGCATCAACATTAGACGCTGCTTCCATCATATTAAAAGATGGTCTGTTTGTGTTGGTCATTAAATGATCTACATAACTATAGTAAGCCTTTGCATTTACAGATTTAATGACCTTGCCAATATTATCTAGTTTATAGTCTAGCGAGATAATACTACTGTTATCATAATCAGTATCCATTGGTAAGGCAGCATGCAAAACATCTCTACCAAAAGACTGTCTCCAGTGTGCTTGTAAGCGTTGGTTTTCTGTAAAGTTATAGCCAACTTTTACACCATAATCGGTACTTCTAAAAGACGATGGAATTTCGGTGCCATCACCATCTTCATAATTACCAAAATCTCTGTATCCAGCATTCGCTACAATGTCATACTTTTCTTGTATGTATTGTAGTTGAGCCATATTTACAAAAGAATTACCATTGCTTTCATAGCCTCCAGAGATTTTGCCATGTAATCCATAATCTAAATAATTTGGTTTTTCGGTCACCATGTTAACGACTCCACCAAACGTAGCTCCGTATCTAACAGTATATGGACCTTTTATGATTTCAATTTTCGAAATCTCTTCAGGAATAATATGTGTTGTAATTGGATCCATTCGATTTGGACACGCATGCATCGCTTTGGTTCCACCATCATATTGAATATTAAGCTGTTCGTATTGAGAAGCTCTAAACGATGGGTCAATGGCATAGTTACCTCGTTTTATAGAAGAAAATCCAATGATATTATTGAATAAATCTGCTACGTTTTTGGGCTGTACAATATTCTCTACATATTTGTTGGACACTATTGTTAGTACAGGATCGGTATTTTTATTTCCTGTAACTATAACCTCATTTAGTTTTGTTGTTTTTTTATTTAAGGTGTCTTTCTCTGTTTCTTTTTGAGCATAAGACACAGCAGTAAGTAGTACACATAACAGTGCACTATACAATGTTTTCATTTATAGTATAATTATAATCTTTAAAAAAATAAGGGTAGATATTATCTACGTTTAAAAAAGGAAATTATACTCGTGGTGGATGAAACCAATCTACAGTATTCAAAAAAGAATATAAATTGTTATAAGAATTTGGTGATTGTCTTTTAAGCACAAACTCAGCGATCTGCTTAATATCTTCTTTAGGATAAGAAACTAACATAAGCTCTTTAAAATCTACAATACTTTCTGGTGTTTTCTCATTGCTGTCTTGAGATTCTGCTACCTTTTTAAGGTGACATTTACCGTTACATTGTAACTCTGGTTTGTCCTTATTTTCACAAAGCGCTTCTATAAACCCAACAGGATCAAGTTTATAGTAAGCATAGGTAATAGACACTCTTAGACTATTAGATAGAATAAGAAGTGAAAGCAATATAGAAAGAATGTAAGTGCCTATTTTCATGCTTTGCAAAAGTATGCTTATTGTAAAATTATCATACTGACTTTCGTCATAAATTTCACAAAATATCATGATAAAGTTCCTCATTAGATTTTACTCTTAAAGTAACATTCGTTACATAGCTTTAGACTATTGTTTTTTAATTTTGAATAAATTATTTAAATAACAATTTATCATGAATACAACAGAAACATCACAAGAACAACAAACATTTTCAATGCCAAGAATAGGTGATAAAGCACCAGAATTTAAAGCTGTTACTACTCAAGGGGAGATTAATTTCCCATCAGATTATAAAGGTAGCTGGACAATTTTATTTAGCCATCCAGCAGATTTTACACCAGTTTGTACATCTGAGTTTATGACGTTTGCTCATCTTGAAGAAAAGTTTAATAAAGCGAATTGTAAATTAGTTGGTTTGTCTGTTGATGGATTGTACAGCCATATTGCATGGTTAAGAACCATAAAAGACAAAATTGAGTTCAATGGGATGAAAGATATTGAAGTGAAATTCCCATTAATTGAAGACATTACGATGAATGTGGCTAAAAAATACGGTATGATTCAACCAGGTGAACATCAGACCCAAGCAGTTAGAGCTGTATTCTTTATTGATCCAAACAGTACAGTTAGAGCTATTATATATTACCCTTTGAGTTTAGGTAGAAATTTTGACGAAATTTATAGAGCATTAATCGCAATGCAAACCTCTGATAAGTTTAACGTGGCAACACCAGCAGATTGGGAACCAGGTAAAGATGTGATTATTTCACCAGCTGGTTCTTGTGGTGTGGCTGAAGAGCGTATGACCAATACTGATGACTTAGAATGTAAAGATTGGTTTTTCTGTACTAAAAAATTAGATAAGGAGACTGTTTTAAAAGAAGTATTAAAATAATGAAAGAAGAAATAGGGTTTCCAATTTGGAAACCCTATTTTGTAATATAGGTTACAGAAGTAATTTTGTATCATCTATATCTTTGAAAAAACTTTTCATATGGATACCGAAATCCTTGCCAGAATCCAATTTGCCTTCACAGTAGCATTTCACTATATCTATCCGCCTTTAAGTATTGGCATAGGATTAATCATGGTGATTTTTGAAGGTTTATATCTGAAAACAGGTAAAAAACAGTATGAAATTTTAACGCGTTTTTGGTTGAAAATTTTCGCCATAACTTTTGGTATTGGTGTTGCAACCGGAATCATCATGGAGTTTGAATTTGGTACCAATTGGTCTGTATATTCAAAATATGTAGGAGACATTTTCGGTAGTGCTTTAGCCGCTGAAGGTTTATTTGCTTTCGGTCTCGAAAGTACCTTTCTGGGGATTTTAATTTTCGGTTGGAATCGTGTGTCACCAAAAGTACATTTCATTTCAACTATAGGTGTATTTCTGGGATCTATGTTCTCTGCGGTTTGGATTGTGGTAGCTAACAGCTGGCAACAAACACCAGCTGGATATCATATTGTTGGCGAAGGATTAACTGCTAGGGCAGAAGTCACTGATTTTTGGGCTATGGTCTTTAATCCATCAAGTGTAGATCGTATTATCCATGTATGGCAAGGAGCATTTTTAGCTGGTGCTTTTATGGTATTGAGTGTGCATGCGTATTATTTATTGAAGGGTCGTTATGTAGAAATTTCAAAAAAAGCCTTCAAAATCTCATTGTTGGTTGCAACAATTATCTCACTAACACAATTAGTTTCAGGGCATAGTTCTGCAGATGGTGTAGCCGTTAATCAACCAGCCAAATTAGCAGCTATGGAAGGGCATTATGATGAATCTTCAGCCGCTGATTTGTATTTATTTGGTTGGGTAGATGACAAATCGCAAAAAGTTACTGGAATAGGTATTCCTGGTGGTTTGTCATTCTTGGTACATCAGGATTTTGAAGAGCCAATACAAGGTTTAAATGCGTTTCCAAAGGATGAAATCCCAACACAAGTTAATGCGGTATTTCAGTTTTATCATATCATGATTTCCATTGGTATGTTTTTAATTGGATTAACCCTTTATGCATCTTACTTATGGTGGAGAGGAAAATTGTTCGATAAAAAATGGTTACTTAAAATATTTGCATTTTCGGTATTATTACCTCAAATAGCCAATCAAGTAGGTTGGTTTGCTGCCGAAATGGGTAGACAACCTTGGGTGGTTTATGGTCACTTAAAAACAAGTGACGCCTTTTCTCAAGAAGTTTCCTCGAATCAAATATTATTCTCTTTAATCTTGTTCTTAGTGGTATATGCAATATTGTTTTTACTGTTCCTTTATTCTTTAAATAAAAAGATAAAACACGGACCGTATAACGAAGCAGAAAACCCAGACGAATTTTTAAAATACACTTAATAGCAGTACTATGGAAACATTTTTAGGTATAGATTATCCAACATTATGGTATTTAGTTGTAGGGTTATTGTTTTCGGGTTACGCCATTTTAGAAGGTTTTGATTATGGTGCTGGTGCATGGCATTTGTTCTTAAGAAAAGACTTAAGTAGACGTATTGCCATTAATGCTATTGGTCCGCTTTGGGATGCCAACCAAGTATGGTTAATTATTGGTGGAGGAGCATTGTTTGCTGGATTTCCAGTAATGTATGCTACCATGTTGTCGGCAATGTATATTCCATTTATGTTGTTTTTAATGCTATTGGTGTTGCGCTCTGCAGCGATAAAATTTAGAAGTGCAGAAGAAATGAAATGGTGGCGAAAAACCTGGGATATTATCTATTTTGTGTCCAATACCTTAATTGGATTTCTTCTAGGTGTTGTTTTGGGTAATGTGTTACAAGGCTTTGAGCTTCATGAAAATTTTGAATATAAAGGAGGCATTTTCTTTTCGTTTTTAAATCCTTATGCATTAATGGTAGGGCTAACAACTTTATCTATTTTTATGACACAAGGTGCGATTTTTCTACTATTAAAAACTGAAGGTAGACTGCACGACAGATTATCATTTTTACTTAAAAAAGGTATGATATTCTTTATTATAAGTTTTGCCATTACGTCATTATACACTTTAACATTTCTGCATGGAGTAACCGATAAATTTAAAGAACAACCTGTATTTTTTGCTTTGCCCATTTTGGCGTTCTTAGCTGTAGCAAATGTGCCAAGGTTAGTCTCTAAGAAGAAATATTCGCATGCCTTAATATTTTCATCATTGATTATGGCATTTTTATTAATGTTGGTGGCATTTCAGTTATATCCAGTTTTGTTACCTTCTACAATTAGTCCTGAGTATAGTGTTACTATTTATAATGCAGCTTCTTCGCAGAAATCTTTAGGCATTATGTTAACCATTGTGCTAATCGGAGCTCCACTTTTAGCATTCTACTTCTTGTTTTTATATAAAACATTTCATGGTAAAGTAAAGTTAGACGACACCAGTTATTAATTAAAAAAAGAGTTTTCTTATCAATTTCTCTTTTTAAAAAGGTACTAATTAATAGTTAATTTTTTACAATTAAGATATTGATGTTCAAATTTTTGTACTTTTGTTAACCAAATAGTTAAACCAATTAGTTAAAATGACCAAAAAAGAGCAAAATATAGAAGAGCGTATTCTAAAAGCTGCGGAACAAATTTTTCATAAAAAAGGAATGGATGGAGCTCGTATGCAAGAAATAGCTGACGAGGCTGAAATAAACAAAGCAATGCTACATTATTACTTTAGAAGTAAGCAATTACTTTTTGAAGCGGTGTTTATAAAAGCGTTTTCCATGTTGGCACCTCGATTAAATAAAATCCTCAACGATGAATCATCGATTGAAGATAAAGTCAGAAATTTTTCTTTCAACTACATTTCTTTTATAAGTGAGCATCCTTATCTGCCTAATTTCATTATCCAAGAATTAAATAAAAACCCAGATTTCTTTTTGTCGCTTAAAAGCAAACAAGAGTTTCCAAAGTTAGATGGGTTTAAAAAACAGTTAGAAGAAGAAATTGATAAAGGCCTTTTTAAGCCAATTAAAGCTGAACAGCTTTTTATAAACATTATTTCTTTAAATGCATTTCCGTTTATAGGAGAATCTTTAATTAAAGGTATCGCTAATATAGATGACGATAATTACAACAAACTTATTGAGGAACGTAAAACCCAAGTTGCAGATTTTATCATAGATGCCATTAAAATAAATTAACATGAAGAAAATCATCTTATTTATAGCAATAATAATCAGTATTTCAGCTTTAGGGCAACAAAGCATAACGTTAGACGAGTGCTATAGTTTATTGGAAACCAATTATCCATTAATCAATCAACGACAATTGTTAGCAAAACAAAACCAATTGGATACTGAAGCCATAAATAATAGTAAGTTGCCTCAGTTTAATTTAGAAGCTCAAGCCACCTATCAATCTGATGTTACCGAAGTACCTCTACAAAATTCACCTATAAAACCTTTAAATAAAGATCAATATCGTGCAACATTTTCGGTTAATCAACTGATCTATAATGGAGGTTTAACAGATGCTTCGTTAAAGGTGAAAATGGCTCAGTTAAAAAGCAATCAAAAACAGATTGACGTTAGCATTCATCAACTAAAACAACAAATCAACCAGTTGTATTTCTCCATCCTTTTGGCGCAGGAAACCTACAGTTTATTAGAAGCCAAAAAAAACCAACTATTGACAAAATTGGACGAGGTTAGATCTGGCATAAGATATGGCGTGTTGTTACCTGCTTCAGATAGTGTTTTAGAAACCGAAATGCTTAAAATAGAACAGCAATTCATAGAGGTTGAAAGTACAAAACTGGCCTTAATTGAATCGTTATCAACTTTAATAGGGCAAAATTTAAACGAAGATACTGAGTTTGAAAAACCAATGATAGAGAACCAATTTCAAGCAGATATAAATAGACCAGAACTGGATTTGTTTCAATATAAAAAAGAAGAAATTGAAAGCTCTGAGAATCTTATTTCCAAACAGAATTTACCAAAATTAAATGGTTTTACAACAGGAGGTTATGGTAATCCTGGGTTGAATATGTTAGACAATTCATTTCAACCATTTTACATATTTGGAGTAAAATTGAATTGGAACGTTTTTGATTGGAATAGTAACAAAAAGAAACGTGAAGCTTTGTCGGTAAACAAAGAGATTATTGATAACCAAACCGAAATTTTTAAACTCAACACTAGTATAGAACTCAACCGACAAGAAAAAGATATCAATAAACTATCAGCATTCATCCAATCGGATTTAAAGATTATCGAACTCCAAAAAAAAGTGTTAAAAACAGCCGATTCGCAACTTAAAAATGGAGTGATTACATCATCAGCTTACATGACTGAGTTCACCAATTTATTGGAAGCAGAAAACACATTGGTAAAGCATAAAACTCAATTAGAATTGGCAAAGGCTAATTACAATATTACTAAAGGACAATAAAATTTTTATGATGAAATATTACAAACATATTTTAGGATTATACACCATTATGTTCAGTTTGGTTTCCTGCGGAGATTCCAACGGAAAAGCTGATGGTTATGGCAATTTTGAAGCGACAGAAATCACTATTTCTGCGGAAAACAATGGCAAACTCATGCAGTTTAATGTGGATGAAGGCGATGTGCTAAAAAAGGAACAATTGGTTGGTTATATTGACACGATTCCGTTGTCTCTCAAGAAAGACCAATTATTGATTTCCAAAGATGTGATTGCATCCAAATCCAAAGGCGTGTTGTCGCAAATTAGTGTACTAAATGCCAAATTAAAAACAGCCAAAACCAACAAAACCAGAGTTGAAAACCTGATTAAAGATAATGCGGCAACCCAAAAACAGTTGGATGATGTTAATGGTGAGATTGATGTGATAAAAAACCAAATAAGAAGTGTGGAAATCCAAAATGCACCTGTGGTTAACGAGCTAAAAAACATTGATGTGCAATTGCAGCAACTAGACGACCAAATTCAAAAAAGCAAAATCGTAAACCCAGTAAACGGAACGGTTTTAACCAAATATGCCGAACCAAACGAAGTCACTGCTTTTGGTAAACCATTATACAAAATAGCCGATTTAAGCACCATGCAATTACGCGTGTATGTTAGTGAAACGCAATTGCCAAATCTTAAAATAGGCCAGAATGTAACGGTTAAAATTGATGATAAAGATGATATGAAATCCTACGATGGTACGATTAGTTGGATTGCTTCAGAAGCTGAATTCACACCAAAAATCATTCAAACTAAAGAAGAACGCGTCGCGTTGGTGTATGCCGTAAAAATTGATGTAAAAAACGATGGCAGCCTTAAAATTGGCATGCCAGCCGAAATGTGGCTAAACAACCCAGAATGAGCATAACCGTTAACAACATATCAAAATCGTATAAAAACGTTAAGGCATTACAAAACATTTCCTTTGATATCAATGAAGGCGAATTGTTTGGATTGATTGGTCCTGATGGCGCAGGAAAAACCACGCTTTTTAGGATTCTCACCACCTTGCTTTTTGCTGATGAAGGCACTGCAACTGTTGCTAATTTTGATGTGGTTAAAGATTATAAAAACATCCGGAAAAATGTGGGTTATATGCCAGGGAAATTCTCGTTGTACCAAGATTTAACCGTTGAAGAAAACCTAAATTTCTTCGCCACTATTTTTGGCACAACCATCGAGGAAAACTACGAGTTGGTCAAGGATATTTATGTTCAAATAGAGCCTTTTAAAACCCGACGAGCAGGCAAACTGTCTGGTGGTATGAAACAAAAATTGGCATTGAGTTGTGCGCTCATTCACAAACCAAAAGTTTTGTTTTTAGATGAACCTACAACTGGTGTAGATCCTGTTTCTAGAAAGGAATTTTGGGATATGCTTAAACGCTTACAAAAAAAAGGAATTACCATTTTGGTATCGACACCTTACATGGACGAAGCGGCTTTATGCGATAGAATTGCGCTAATTCAAGATGGTGAAATTTTAGAAATTGACACACCAAAAGCCATCGTTAAACATTTTCCTAAGCAAATTTACAATGTAAAAACCAATAGCATGTATTCACTTATGGAAGCGCTTAATACTTACCAGCATACACACAGTGCTTATCCTTTTGGCGAATTTGTGCATTACACAGATTCTAGAACCGATTTTGATACCAATGAATTGAAGCAATATTTAGTATCCAAAAACCTATCTGAAATACATATTGAAAAGACGCAACCAACCATTGAGGATACCTTTATGGAATTAGCCAAATAATGAAAAACGTCAACGTCATACAAGCCGAAAACCTCACCAAAATGTTTGGTGATTTTACTGCTGTAAATGCTATTTCCTTTGATGTGAAAAAAGGTGAGATTTTTGGTTTTTTAGGAGCTAATGGCGCAGGAAAAACAACTGCCATGAAAATGCTGATTGGTATTTCTAAACCTACATCTGGCGAGGCCAATGTTGCAGGTTTTGATGTATTTCACGATAGAGAAAAAATCAAAAAAAATATTGGCTACATGAGCCAGAAATTTGCGTTGTACGACGATTTAACGGTTAAGGAAAATATCACGTTTTTTGGTGGTATTTATGGTTTGAGTCGAGCAGATATCAAAAAGAAATCCAAAGACATGATAGAGGAATTAGGCTTAACCGAAGTTACCAATACAAAAGTGGGTTCGTTGCCATTGGGTTGGAAGCAAAAGATTGCGTTTTCGGTGGCTATGATTCACAATCCAAAAATTGTGTTTTTAGATGAGCCAACAGGTGGTGTCGACCCAATTACAAGACGTCAGTTTTGGGAACTCATCTACAAAGCTGCACACAATGGTACAACCATTTTTGTGACCACGCATTACATGGACGAAGCCGAATATTGCGACCGTGTTTCCATCATGGTAAACGGAAAAATTGAAGCCTTGGACACACCCAAAAATCTCAAATCGATGTTTAAGGCAGAAAGCATGAACGATGTATTTTTAAAATTGGCGCGCAAATGAAACGATTCATCGGTTTTATAAAAAAGGAATTTTATCACATTTTCAGGGACAGACGCTCGTTGTTCATCCTTTTTGGTATGCCTATTGCCCAGATTTTGTTGTTTGGTTTTGCCATTACCAACGAAATCAACAATGTGGATATCGCCATTTTGGATCATTCAAAAGATGCCACCACTCAGGAAATCATCAATAAAATTTCAGCTTCTAAATATTTCAGCATCAAACAAATCATCGATAGAGAAGCTGATATCGAATCGGTTTTTAAGAAGGGAAAAGTCAAGGCTATTTTAAATTTTGAACAAGATTTTAGCCAAAACCTCATCAAAGACCATAATGCAACTGTACAAGTAATCACAGATGCCACAGACCCAAACACAGCAAACACCATTAGCAATTACATTAATGCCATTTTACAGAATTACTTGCAGCAACAGAACAAGCATATTAAAATAGCATATCAAATTATTCCGGAAACCAAGCTTCTGTTCAACCCAGAGCTTAAAAGCGTGTACATGTTTGTTCCTGGTGTAATGACAGTTATTTTAATGTTGGTTTCCGCAATGATGACGTCTATTTCCATCACGCGCGAAAAAGAATTAGGTACAATGGAAGTATTACTGGTGTCACCTTTAAAACCATTCCAGGTCATTATTGGTAAGGTAGTGCCTTACATATTTTTATCTATTATCAATGCAACCATTATTATTTTATTAAGTCTTTTTGTGTTTAAAATGCCTGTTCAAGGCAGCTTGATTTTATTAGGATTGGAAAGTGTGTTGTTCATCATCACATCACTTGCGTTGGGCATTTTAATTTCAACAATTTCAGCTTCACAGCAAACCGCTATGATGATTTCTTTAATGGGACTCATGCTGCCAACCATCTTACTTTCTGGGTTTATTTTTCCTATTTCCAGCATGCCATTTCCATTACAAGTTATTAGCAATATTGTACCTGCGAAATGGTTTATCATTATTGTTAAGGGCATTATGCTAAAAGGTGTTGGATTGGGATTTATTTTGAAGGAAAATTTAATACTGATAGCTATGACGCTATTTTTTATAGGACTGAGTGTGAAGAAATATAAAATTAGACTGGAATAATGAAGACGATTGCATTCATCATACAAAAGGAGTTCAAGCAAATCTTTAGAAATAAAGGCATGTTACCAATTATTTTTGTGATGCCTTTTATACAGCTTATTATTCTATCTAATGCAGCGACTTTTGAGATAAAAAACATCAAATTTGCTTATATCGATCACGATCACACTTCAACATCAAGAGCATTGGTTGAAAAATTTGAAGCTTCTAAATACTTCAACGTAGAAACCGATTATCCTTCAGAAGAACTCGCCAGTGCTGCCATGTTAAAAGGTGATGTAGACGTGATTTTGGAAATTCCACGTTTTTTTGAACGCGATTTTCAAAAGGAACAAAGCGCAAAACTAGGTGTCACTATTAACGCGATTGATGGTGCTGCAGCTGGAGTGGAAAATGTATATGTGACACAAATTGTAAGGGATTTTAATAAGAAATTAAAAATTAATGCGATGCAGTTTTCGCAAAATCAACTGCAGCCTATTAACATCACGAGCATCCCATCGTTTTGGTACAACGAAACCTTAAATTACAAAACCTACATGGTTCCTGGTATTTTGGTGTTGCTTGTAACCATGATTACTCTATTCCTTTCAGGAATGAACATTGTACGCGAAAAGGAAATTGGCACTTTAGAGCAAATTAACGTGACACCAATTAAAAAAAGCCAGTTTATCATTGGCAAACTCTTTCCGTTTTGGGTATTAGGATTGGTTTTGTTGACCGTTGGACTAACCATTGCAAAATTGATTTTTAATGTACCAATCATAGGTAATCTATTTTTAATGTATTTCTACACAACTATTTATATTTTAGTGGTTCTGGGCATTGGTTTGTTTATTTCCAACTTTACAGAAACCCAACAACAAGCTATGTTTATTGCTTGGTTTTTCATGGTAATCTTTATTCTAATGAGTGGCTTGTTTACACCTATTGAGAGCATGCCAAAATGGGCACAAACCATTACAGATTTTAACCCAATAAAATACTTTGTAGAAGTGATGCGCATGGTGATGCTAAAAGGTTCTAATCTGCATGATATTTTACCACAACTATCCAAAACAGCTTTGTATGCTTTTATTATGAATGGATTGGCTGTTTGGAGCTATAAAAAAACCTCATAATTTGTTATTGTAATACAGGTTATTATAAAAGTAATTTTTATACAAAACATTTCATGGTTAAGTAAAGTTAGATGACACCAGTTATTAAGGTATGAGCAATAACTGTTTTCATGAGAAGAGCACCAATTAAGGTGCTCTTTTTTTATGTAACATTTGTAACAGCTTATATGAATTTAAATCATCAACTTCGATTAATTATTGCAAACTCACTTATAATGAAAATTAAAATTACTTTTCTGTCGATTCTTAGTCTAATAATTTTTAGTAGTAGTTATGCTCAAGAAGAGTTTACCGTTTTAATAGAGCCTATATCAATAACTAATGCACCGAGTGTGCATTCCTATTCTTGGGGAAAAACTTCTGATGGTAAATGGGTGATTATTGGCGGTAGAATAGATGGTTTGCACAGAAGACAGCCATTTGCTGCTTTTTTAGAAAATGATAACAATAAAAGCGTTTTTATAGTAGATCCTATTGCCAACCAAACGTGGAGTACATCTTTAAGTGTTTTGCAATCATCAATATTTGAGCAATTACAGTCCACAAATCAGGAGTTTTATCAAAAAGGGAACACATTATACATTATAGGTGGTTATGGTTTTAGTGCCACACAAAATGACCACATTACCTATGATAAATTAACAGCAATAGATATTGATGGTTTAGCTAATGCAGTTATTAATAGCACAACTATTTTGCCTTATTTTAGGCAGATTCCGGATAGTAATTTAGCCGTTACAGGAGGACAACTGGGACTTTTAAATGATGTCTTTTACTTATGTGGAGGGCAATATTTTGAAGGTAGATATAACCCTATGGGACCAAATAATGGACCAGGTTTTATTCAAAATTATACTGAAGAAATTAGAACCTTTCAAATTTTAGATGATGGTACAAACTTATCAATAACAAATTATTCAGCTCAAAGCGATACCAATAATTTACATCGACGAGACTATAATATGGCGCCTCAATTTTTTCCTGATGGATTTCGAGGTTTTACCATGTTTAGTGGTGTTTTTCAACATAATGTTGATTTACCTTGGCTAAATACTGTCGATGTTACACCATCTGGTTATACAGTTAATAATACATTTAATCAGTACTTAAGCCAATATCATAGCGCTAAAATTCCATTGTATGATGCTACTAATAATGCCATGCATACCTTATTTTTTGGAGGAATTAGTCAATATAAATTAGATGCAAATGATAATTTGATTCAGGATAACAATGTGCCTTTTGTAAAAACGATAAGTAAAGTAACAAGATTTAGTGATGGATCAATGGTGGAAAGCAGCCTTGGTATTGAAATGCCAACACTTTTAGGTTCAGGTGCTGAATTTATACCTGTGGATGATACAAATATTTATATAACTAAAGACATTGTAAATGTTAATAATCTACAGGAAGGGACAACATTAATAGGCTATATTTTTGGAGGTATAGAAAGTACACAAGAAAATATTTTCTTTATTAACACTGGCACACAGAGTAGTGCAAGTAATCTAGCTTTTAAGGTTTCAATATTAAAAAGCGCATTGAGTGTTGATGAAGTGCCACTTAACCCAAATAACATTTTTAATATAAAAGTTTACCCAAATCCTACAACTGATATGTTTTCAGTCGAAGTTTTTATTCCTAATACAGAACTAACCAAAATAGAGATTTTTGATTTGTTAGGTAAAAAAGTAAAGGAATCTATAGTAGAGGAAGGTATAGGCAATAAAATTATCCCAATGGACTTCTCTGATTTGGCTTCTGGAGAATATATTTTGATTTTCAAAAATGGATTAACCAAAATTGAAAAGAAAATTATCAAAATATAGCCATTATGATCTTCTACTGTAACATAGGTTACTGTAAAAGTGATTTTTATATCTAATCTTTACATAGGATAAAAAAACAAACTTCGTTTTAATCTCAAACTAACTTTATAATCTCAACGAAATGTCAAAAATAGTTGTTTTAGGAGCCGGGATTTCAGGGCATGTAGCAGCGTCTCACTTAAGACGTAAGCTATCAAAAGAACATGAAGTTGTTGTAGTATCGCCTAACAGTAATTACCAATGGATACCATCTAATATTTGGGTTGGTATTGGTAGAATGAAATCTAAACAAGTACTTTTTCCTTTGGCACCTTTATACAAGAAAAAAGGAATTATATATAAACAGGCTAAAGCAATTACTTTTCATCCTGAAGGAGATGCTAATGAATCAAAACCTTATGTGCTTTCAGAATATGTCTTTGGTGATAAAAAAGGAACAACGGAGAAAGTAACCTATGATTATTTAATAAATGCTACAGGCCCTAAACTAAATTTTGAAGCGACCGAAGGATTAATTCCAGGAGAAAATAAAGTGTATTCTGTTTGTACTTATGGTCATGCAGAGCATGCATGGGAAGGTTTAAACGGAGTTATTCAAAAACTAAAATCTGGGGAAAAAGCTAAAATTCTTATTGGTACTGGACACGGAAAAGCAACATGCCAAGGAGCAGCTTTTGAATACATTCTTAATGTAGAGCAAGAACTTAGACGCCATGGTGTAAGAGATAATGCTGAAATTACATGGATATCTAATGAATATCATTTAGGCGATTTTGGTATGGACGGTATGCTAATGAGTTACCATGGCATGACCATGAAATCTAGTGAAATGGTAGAAATGATTTTTGAGGATAGAGGCATAAAATGGATTTTAGGAGCAGGAGTTAATAAAATTGAAGATGGAATTGCGCATTACGAAAATCTTGACGGTGAGTTTAAAACCGAAACCTATGATTTTGCAATGTTAATTCCAGCATTTTCTGGTCATGGTTTTAAAGCTTATGATAAAAATGATAATGACATCACAGACAAGCTGTTCAAAGGATTTATGATTGTGGATGCTGATTATTCTTCAAAACCATATGAAGAATGGACTGTACAAGATTGGCCAGAAACCTATCAAAATCCAAATTATAAAAACATTTTTGCACCAGGTATAGCATTTGCACCTCCACATGCTATATCCAAACCAAGACAGAGTAAAAATGGTACAGCGATTTCTCCGTCGCCACCTCGTACAGGTATGCCATCTGGTATTACTGCAAAATTAGTGGCAGATAACATTATTGATAGTATAAAATCTGGTAAAGAATCACTGCAACACAAAGGTAGTTTAGGAAATATGGGAGCAGCTTGTATCGCTTCTGCAGGTTATGGAATGACACAAGGCAGTGGAGTAAGTATTACAACGTATCCCATTGTGCCAGATTATAAGAAATATCCAAAAACACAAGGGCGACAATTAGGAAAAACCTTCGGAGAGATTGGCTTAGCAGGTCATTGGCTAAAATTAGCATTGCATTATGCCTTTATATACAAAGCAAAAATGCGTCCATTTTGGTGGTTGATTCCTGAATAAAAAATTAAAAATTATGACACAAAGAATTTCAAAATATCAGCGTTTTAAAATGATGAATCCTATTTTACAGTTTTTTAAATTCATCTATTTGAGTATTAAAATAATGATTGTTGTTGCAGGTGGACATGGTGGAACGCGAAAGGTCGACTAGTTTGGTTAACTAGTTTTTTTGGTTAGTGTTAAGGTGTCTTGTTCAGGCATCTTGATTAAAAGAGAGCTTTTTTAAAAGCTCTCTTTTTTGTGTAACATTAGTAGCATCTTAATTGTATTTTATTTCAGAACTTTAATTATCAATTTTAAAATTAAAGTAAGATGAAAAAGTCATTATCAACTCAGGTTACAATATTGATTGTATTGATGCTATCATTATCTTTTCTATGTGCATGTAGTAATGATAATGAAGATAATAATAGTGCAAACACTATAAAACAAACTCTAACTGAATCAGATAAAAATGCTTTGCTATTTATGTTAGAGGAAGAAAAGTTAGCAAGAGATACTTATATATTTCTAAATAACGAATGGTCCTTAAACCAGTTTGCTAATATTAAGAATAGTGAGCAAACGCACATGAATGCAGTTGAGAGTTTATTAATTCAATACGATATAGAATACAATATTTTGCCAATTGGTGAATTTGCAAATCAGGATCTTCAAAATTTTTATGATCAATTTATTTTAGATGGCTCTGTAAGCCAGATAAATGCACTTAAAATAGGAGCAACTATCGAAGATCTAGACATAGTTGATTTGCAAAATTATATTGAAGATACAACCAATACAGACCTAATTTCAGTTTTTAATAGTCTGCGATGTGGTTCTAGAAATCACCTTAGAAGTTTTGTATTTGGTATCGAAAATTCTGGTAGTACTTATGAGCCTCAATTTTTAACTTCAGAGGAATATTATACTATAATTAACGGAAGCCATGAACGATGTAATTAACTATTTAGTTTAATTATAAATTATTGGTTTTTAAGTATTTCTGATTAATATCATGGTAGCAAAATTTTAATAACAATACATTTAACATGTTTAATTTAAATAAATAAAAAAATGAAAAATGCAATTTTAACAATAGTGTTAGTTGCGTTAAGTGCAACAACTATTTTCGCACAAGACAGAGACAGAGACCAAGTTAGGGATCAAGATCGTTTAATGTTGGTGGATGGTGATGTTTTACAAATTAGAGACCGAGATCAAGTACGTTTACAAGATCGAGTAACTTTAAATGATGGAACTGTATTAAATACAGATGGTACATATCAAACAAAAGAAAAGAAAAAATTAAAACTTCAAAACGGGCAATGTTTAGATATGAATGGTGTAATGTACCAAAATGAACACCAATACAGACAAATGGTACAAAAAGAGAATAAAGGTTTAACTAAAGAGCAAGTACAAGAAAGAAATCAAAACAGATCTCATTACATGCTTGTTGATGGTGAAGTTATTCAAATTCAAAATCAATCTCAATTGAGATTAGAAAATCAAATAAAGTTGGGTAATGGTACAGTTGTTAATCCAGATGGCTCTTATCAAACACAACAAAAAAAACAATTACGCTTACAAGAGGGAGAGTGTTTGAATATGGATGGTGAAATGTTTAAAAACACATATCAACATCGAAAAAAAATAGCCAAAAAAAATAAGCTGAATAATAAGAATAAGCTAAACAAAAAGGCTAATAAGAAAAATAAGGTTAACAAAAAGACCATGAATAAGGGTAACTAAAGAAATAAGGGATTTAAGTTTTTTTAAATCCCTTTTTCGATTTAACTAAAGTGTAAAGTGATGAAAAATTTTCAATATATGCTGGCACTTTTAGTCCTTTTACTTTTCAGTAATCATGTGATAGGTCAAAAAATTAAAAGTGTAAACCAGAACTCAAAAACAAAAGATTCTACAGAAGTTAAGCATGAAAAAGACTCAAGCTATGTGTCATTAAATCTCAGCTACATAAGCGATGCTGTTTTTTTAGGAAGAAAAGATTCTGTAGCTATGCCATATTTATATGCTTCGGCAATGTACCATCATAAGTCTGGTATTTATGGAATGGGCTCATTATCTTATATCACAAAAGCAAATGAAAGTAGAGTAGATTTGTTTTTGGCATCATTAGGGTACGATTTCTCATATAACAATTTTGATGGTGATATATCCATTACAAAGTATTTTTTCAATGAGGATAGTTATAATGTTATTTCTCAAGTTAGCGCTGATGTAACAGTAGTTTTAAGTTACGACTTTCAGTATTTTAACTTAGCCGCCACAGCCGCAAATTATTTTAATAATAATAGTACTTCAGATTTCTTCTTGTCTACAGAAGTAAGTCACGATTTCATAACACGTAATCAAAAGTTTCAAATATCACCTTCTGTTGGTTTGTATTTCGGATCTCAAAATTTCTATCAAGAGTATTATACTAATAGAGGAAGTAGTGGTCAAGGACAAGGCCAAGGTCAAGGAGGTACTGTAAACTCAACAAGTGGTTATAACATAACTGTAGAAGAGAGTGAAACATTTAATATAATGGCTATTGAGTTTGGCTTACCAGTTTGGTACGAAGCAGAGCCTTTTATCTTTATGTTTTACCCTACTTACGTCATCCCTCAAAGTCCATCAAGACTCATAGTAGATGATGTAGTTTATGAAGAAGACTTGGATCCTACATTATATTTTGTATTGGGTGTAAGTTTAAAAATATAAGCGCAGAAAAAAGCTTGTTTATTGCTTTAGTAACCTTTGTTACTAAGTGAAAGTTGAACGCAACTTAATTTTGAATCAAATTAAAAAAGAAATGTATAAACTAAAATATCTTATCACATTCGTTTTAGTAGGTTTTATATCTGGCAATTATGCTCAGGAAATACAACCTATTTCAAAGACTGAAGTATTGAATAGGGTTTCAGAGGCAAATCAACAGATAAAGATTTCGGTTGAAGCTTTTAATGAGGCCAAAGCAGATTACAGACAGACCAATGCTGTGTTTTTACCAAATATTAGTGTGTCTCACACTGCAATAGCTACTACAAATCCATTAATGGCTTTTGGTTCAAAACTAAATCAAGAGATTGTAACTCAAGCAGATTTTAATCCCGATGCGTTAAACAATCCTAGTCAAATTCAAAATTATGCTACGGTTTTCGAGTTTCAGCAACCATTAATTAATATGGATGGGTTTTATCAACGTAAAGCCGCAAAGTATAAAATGGAAGCTATGGCTTTGCAAACAGACAGAGTTAAGGATTATGTGAATTTTGAAGTCGAAAATGCCTATATGCAATTGCAATTGACATATAAGGCTGTGGCTGTATTAGAAAAAGCGTTAGAAGCAACAGAGGCAAATTTACAATTGGCACAAAACAGTTTTGACCAAGGCTACTTGCAAAGATCTGATGTGCTTTTGGTTGAAGTGAGAGTAACAGAGGTAAAGAATCAATTACAAACAGCAAGGAGTAATGTGAAAAATGCTTCAAACTACTTATCATTTTTAATGAATGATACTTCAGATGTGGTTTTAAAACCTCAGGACTCTCTACAGTTGGAAACTACTGTTTTAGAAACGGATAAAAGTCTTAATGAAGAACGTGCTGACATAAAAGCGATGCAATTAGCAGCCAATGCAAGAGAAACTATGTACAAGTCAGATAAAATGACATTTCTACCAACATTGAATGCCTTTGGTAGTTATCAATTGTATGACGATAGTTTATTTCAGTTTGGTGCTGATGGTTATTTGGTTGGTGCCGAATTAAAATGGAACATCCTTCAAGGTACCAAACGTTTTGGAAAAGCCAAAAAGTCCAAAGCTACTCTAGAAAAATCAAAATTAGAGTATCAGCAATATGTATCCAAAAGTCAATTAGAACTGAATAAAACTAAGCGATTACTTCAGGATATGGAAAGTAAACTACAGTTGTCAAAATTAGCCATGGAGCAATCTAAAGAAGCTTTAAGAATTAGAACAAACCGATTTAAAGAAGGCTTAGAAAAAACAACAGATTTGCTTATTGCAGAAACACAATTTGCACAAAAAGAACTCGAATATTACCAAACCATTTTTGAATATAATAGCACAAAAGCGTATTTAAATTTTTTAACTATAAACTAAAATGAAGACATTATCTATACATAAATTATTTGCCGTTATCACTTTACTAGGATTGTTAAGTTGTGGTAGCGAAGAAAAAAAAGCAGTTGCAGACAACTCGCCAGCTATTCCAGTAAAAGTAGCACAGGTTAGCGACAATAATGACAGTCCATTTTTAGCGGTAAGCGGAAAAATTCAGGCCGAAAACAGTGCTAATTTAAGTACAAGAATGATGGGTTACGTCAATAACGTACCTGTAAATGTTGGCGATAAAGTAAGCAAAGGACAATTGTTAGTAGCAATTAATAATGCTGATTTACAAGCGCAAAAGGCTCAGGTAAATGCAAATATCACAAAAGCTACAGCTGCATTTAATAACGCTAAAAAAGATTACGAGCGTTTTAAGTCGCTATTTGCTCAAAACAGTGCCTCTCAAAAAGAAATGGATGATATGACAGCCAATTACGAGATGGCAAAAGCAGGTCTTGAAGCTGCAAAACAAATGAAAAACGAAATTAACGCACAATTTGCTTACACAAATATTACTGCACCATTTAGCGGAGTTATTACAAGTAAAAATGTGAAGAAAGGCGATATGGCAAATCCAGGTCAGCCTTTAATTTCAATCGAAGCACCAGGTGATTTTGAAGTGGTTGCGATGGTTCCAGAAACCGAAATTTCAGAAATAAAAAAAGATACAAAAGTAAGTGTAAATGTAAAATCTATTAACCAAACTATTTCTGGAAAAGTTACTGAAGTTAGCACATCTGCAGCACAAACAGGCGGGCAATATTTAGTAAAGATAACCTTAGATAAAACCGATGCAAAAATTCTATCAGGAATGTTCACAACGGTACAATTTCCTATAGAAAGAAAAGCTGAAACTTCAATGGTTTTAATACCAAAAGAAGCTATTGTAAAAAACGGTCAATTAAGCGGCGTTTATACAGTAAGCCAAAGTAATACAGCTATTTTACGTTGGTTGCGTTTAGGTAGAACATTTGGAAATGAAGTAGAAGTATTATCTGGTTTAAACGCCAATGAAAGTTATATAGTTTCAGCTGAAGGAAAGTTGTTTAACGGAGCGAAAATCAATATTCAATAAGCAATCGCGGTAAGCATTAACAAGAAATTCAAGAAAAAATGAAAGAAGGTTTAGCAGGAAAAATTGCCAAAGTCTTTATGACATCGAAGCTTACAGTGCTTTTAATGATTGTTTTTATGGTCATTGGTGTGTACAGCTCGTTTTTAATTCCTCGTGAAGAAGAGCCGCAAATTGATGTGCCCATGGCAGATATTTTTGTAGGTTATCCTGGCGCAAGTCCAACCGAGGTTGAATCTAGAGTTATCAAGCCTTTAGAGCAATTAATTTCAAATATAAAAGGTGTAGAATATGTGTATTCTACGTCTATGAAAGAGCAAGGAATGGTCATCGTTCAGTTTTATGTTGGCGAAGATATCGAGCGTTCTTTTGTGAAATTATACAACGAAATCAATAAGCATATGGATCAAATGCCTGAAGGTGTTACGTTTCCATTAGTAAAAACACGTGCTATTGATGATGTACCAATGTTAGGTTTAACGTTGTGGAGTCAGAATTATGACGATTTCCAATTAGGGCAAATGGCTCAAGAATTAGAAGCCGAAATTAAAAAAGTGAATGATGTTGCCATCACACATAAAATAGGTGGAAGAGAACGTCAAATACGTGTGGTTTTAGATAAAGATAAATTAGCTAGTGCTGGATTAGACTTCTTATCGGTTTCTGAAATGATTAAAGCCAACAACGCTCAATTAAATAGTGGCACTTTTGATAAAAATGATACCGAATTTGTTGTAAACACTGGTAAGTTTTTAGAATCGATGACTGATGTTGAAAATTTAGTCGTTGGTGTTCAGCAAAATCAGCCCATTTATTTAAAACAAGTTGCGAAAATTGTTGATGGTCCTGAAGTACCACAAAATTACGTTAGTCTTGGTTTTGGTCAAGCAAGCGAAAAAGCAAGCGATTACAAATCAGAATATCCAGCAGTAACTATTTCGGTAGCAAAACGAAAAGGTGCAGATGCGATGAAAATTGCAGATGTCATCATTGATAAAGTAGATCATTTACGTAAAACCTTGATTCCTGATGATGTTCACGTAGAAATTACTAGAAATTATGGCGAAACAGCGTCACACAAAGTGTCTGAATTATTATTACACCTTATTGGTTCTATCATCGCAGTAACATTTGTTGTGATGTTGGCTATGGGTTGGCGTGGTGGATTGGTCGTGTTTTTATCGGTGCCAATTACATTCGCATTAACGCTGTTAAGCTACTATATGCTGGATTATACGCTTAACCGAATTACCTTATTCGCGTTAGTATTTGTAACAGGTATTGTGGTAGATGATTCCATTATCATTGCCGAAAATATGCATAGGCATTTTAAAATGAAACGCTTGCCATTCAAACAAGCGGCTCTTTATGCCAATAACGAAGTAGGTAACCCAACTATTTTAGCAACGTTTACCGTAATTGCATCTGTATTGCCTATGGCATTTGTATCTGGATTAATGGGACCATATATGGCGCCAATGCCAATTGGTGCGTCTATTGCAATGATTTTATCGTTATTTGTAGCATTAACCATAACACCATATTTAGGTTATATTTTCTTGCGTGAAAAAGATAAAAAAGGAGCAGAGGAGAAGCCTAAAAAACCATTAGAAGACACATTAATTTACAAGTTCTACGAAAAATTTGAGCGTCCGTTAATTGAGAGTTCCTCAAAACGTTGGTTGTTTTTAGGGTTGACTTTCATCTTGTTAATGGGAACAATGGTGATGTTCTTTACCAATTCGGTAGTTGTAAAAATGCTACCGTTTGATAACAAAAATGAATTTCAGGTAGTAATCGATATGCCAGAAGGGACGACCTTAGAGCGTACAGCGGTGGTAGCTCAAGAAATTTCGCAATATTTATCAACGCGACCAGAAGTGGTCAATTATCAGAATTACATTGGGACTTCGGCGCCAATTACTTTTAATGGTTTAGTACGTCACTACGATTTACGTGGTGGAAGTAATATGGCAGATATACAAGTAAATTTGATTGATAAAGGCGAGCGTAGTACGCAATCTCACGATATTGCTAAATTATTACGTCCTGAAATTCAAAAAATAGCTTCAAAATATAATGCGAATGTAAAAGTTGTTGAAGTGCCACCAGGACCACCAGTATTATCAACTTTAGTGGCTGAAATTTATGGTCCTGATTACGATAAGCAAATGGAAATTGCTAACGAAGTTCAAAATATTTTGAATAATACAGAAGATGTTGTTGACGTCGATTGGATGGTAGAAGCTGATCAAAAAGAATTTCAATTCACCATAGACAAAGAAAAAGCAATGCTTTACGGTGTAGCACCAAAGCAAATTGCATACACGATGAATATGGCATTGTCTAACAGACCTTTAACCGTGTTGTATGACGAAGATGCAGTAAATCAAATAGGTTTGGTGTTAGCTTTGGATGAAAAGGAAAAGTCAACTATTCAAGATATTTCACAGTTAAAAGTAAAATCGCAACAAGGTAACTTAGTACCAATTGTAGACTTGGTTGATATTACTGAAACGACAAGCGCAAAAAGCATTTATCGTAAAAATCAAAAGCGCGTGGTGTATGTGTTAGCTGATATGGCTGGTAAATTAGAAAGTCCTGCTTATGTTATTTTAGGAATGGAAGAGAAATTAAAATCAATCCCATTACCACAAGGCTATGAGATTAATGAAATGTATTTAGGACAGCCAGAATTTGAAGATGATTACACCGTAAAATGGGATGGAGAATGGCAAATTACCTTGGAAGTATTTAGAGATTTAGGAATAGCATTTTTAGGAGCAATTGCTTTAATCTACATCTTAATTGTAGGTTGGTTCCAAAACTTTAAAGCACCAGTAGTTATGATGGTTGCCATACCATTATCGATGATTGGTATTATACTAGGTCACTGGTTGATGGGCGCATTTTTCACCGCAACATCATTTATTGGAATGATTGCGTTAGCGGGAATTATGGTACGTAATTCGGTATTACTCATCGACTTTATTAATCTAAGGTTAGAAGAAGGCGTGCCATTAAAACAAGCAGTAATAGAAGCAGGAGCAGTGCGTACAACACCAATTTTATTAACTGCAGGAACAGTAGTAATAGGTGCATTCGTCATCTTATTTGACCCGATCTTTCAAGGATTAGCTATTTCGTTAATGGGCGGAACTATTGTTTCGACTGTATTAACCTTATTAGTAGTGCCTTTAGTGTATTATATGATAGAACGTAAAAAACACAAGTAAAATGAAATTAGTTATTGTAACAGCAGTAGAAGAGTTTCAAAATGAAGTTTTGAAATTATTCAAAAGTGCCAATATAGATAGTTTTAGTGCGTCAGATATAGATGGCTACAAAAACATACCAAACTTATTGGCAACATCAAGTTGGTTTCCTAGCGTTAAGGGAGGAAGCGAATCTCATATGTTTTTCTCATTTACAGAAGAAGAGCAAATAGAGCGTCTATTTCATCTTATTGCAGAATTTAATTCAAAAATTGAAACCAATAATCCTATCAGAGGAGTTGTATTACCTATTGAAAAATATATTTAAAATTTAAAATTATGATTAACAGATACATTAGAGCAATCGCAGGAACATTTGTCATTATAAGTGTCCTTTTAGGCATGTATGTCAATGAAAATTGGTTATGGTTTACCATTTTTGTTGGAGCCAATTTATTGCAGTCATCAATCACCAAATGGTGTTTAATGGAAGATATTTTAAGAAAAGTAGGGATTAAAGACTCAAAAGAATCCTGTAATTAATAGCAACTAGAGTGTTAAAAAAAGTCCAGTGCCTATTTTGGGTCTGGGCTTTTTTTTATGTAAATATTTGAAATTGAGAAGAAAACATGATTAATATCATAATCTATAGTGCGCGCTCTTAGTACCTTTAATGGTATATATAGAAACTAAAAATTTCATAATTATGGAACTCGCAAATAAAACAAAAACAAGGGTTTATACCTTCGGTAATAAGAAAGCCGATGGTAATAGCTCCATGAGAAATTTGCTAGGTGGTAAAGGTGCCAATCTAGCAGAAATGAGTGCAATTGGTATTCCTGTGCCTCCTGGATTCACCATTACTACAGAGGTTTGTACAGAGTACAATCAATTAGGGAAAGACGAAGTTATCAATCTTATTAATAGCGAAGTAGAATTAGCAGTGGCCAAGATTGAAAAAACCATGAACACCAAATTTGGTGATGCTAAAAATCCGTTGTTATTATCAGTGCGTTCCGGAGCTAGAGTTTCTATGCCAGGAATGATGGATACTGTATTGAATTTAGGCTTAAATGATGATGTCGTTGAAGGTCTTGCTAAGAAAACTAAAAATGAACGCTTTGCTTGGGATTCATATAGACGCTTTGTACAAATGTATGGTGGTGTTGTCATGGGAGTAAAAGCTATAAACAAGGAAGATTTAGATCCTTTTGAAGAAATTATAGACAATTTAAAAGAAAAACGTGGTATTGCTTTAGATACTGAGTTTACGGTTCAAGATTTAAAAGATTTAGTTTTCGACTTTAAAAAAGCAATTTACAGACGTATAGGAAAAGAATTCCCAGCTAATCCTTGGGATCAACTATGGCTAGCTGTTATGGCTGTTTTTGATAGCTGGAACGGAAAACGTGCGGTTTATTATAGAAATATGCATGATTATCCTGCAGATTGGGGAACAGCTGTGAATGTGCAAGCTATGGTATTCGGAAATATGGGTGAAAATTCAGGAACTGGTGTTTGCTTTACTCGCGATGCAGGTTCTGGTGAGAATTTATTTAATGGTGAGTATTTAATCAATGCTCAAGGTGAAGATGTGGTTGCAGGTGTTCGTACTCCTCAACAAATCACTAAAATTGGATCTCAACGTTGGTCTGAATTAGCACAAATCACCGAGAAGCAAAGAAAAAATTCTTATCCTTCGTTAGAAGAAGTTATGCCAGAAATTTTCAAGGAATTAAATGACTATCAACAAATCTTGGAAAACCATTATCGTGATATGCAGGATATGGAATTTACCATTCAAGAAGGTAAGTTGTGGATTCTTCAAACACGTAACGGTAAGCGTACTGGTGCAGCTATGGTAAAAATCGCCATGGATTTATTAAAGCAAAAAATAATATCTGAAGAAGAAGCTTTATTAAGAATAGAACCTAATAAATTAGATGAATTATTGCATCCTGTTTTTGATCCTAAAGCTTTAAAATCTGCACATGTTATTGCTCAAGGTTTACCAGCTTCTCCTGGTGCTGCTACTGGTCAATTAGTATTCTTTGCTGAAGATGCTGATAAATTTAAAAACTCAATACTTACAAGAATTGAAACTTCTCCTGAGGATTTAGAAGGTATGAATTTGGCTAAAGGTATTCTAACAGCTCGTGGAGGTATGACATCGCATGCTGCTGTAGTTGCCAGAGGTATGGGTAAATGTTGTGTATCTGGTGCAGGTGCTTTAAAAATCAACTATAAAACTAAAACCATGTGGGTAGAAGGAAAAGAATATCACGAAGGTGATTGGATTTCTATCAACGGATCTACAGGTAATATTATAGATGGTAAGGTAGCTACCATAGAGCCAGAATTAACAGGTGAGTTTGCTGAAGTAATGAAGTTGTCTGATAGATACAGCAGTATGAAAGTACGTACCAATGCAGATACTCCAGAAGATGCTAAAGTAGCACGTAATTTTGGTGCAACAGGAATTGGTTTAACACGTACCGAACACATGTTCTTCGAAGTAGATCGTATCAAAGCGATGAGAGAAATGATTCTGTCTGACACCGTTAAAGGTCGTAAACAAGCATTGGCTAAACTGCTTCCTATGCAACGTGAAGATTTTGAAGGTATTTTTGAAGCTATGGAAGGTCTTCCTGTAACTATTCGTTTATTAGATCCACCTTTACATGAGTTTGTGCCTCACCAGTTAGCTACTTTAAGAGAGTTGGCAGATGAGATGCATGTCTCTTTAGAATCTGTTAAGATTAAAGTTGCGGATTTGGAAGAATTCAACCCAATGTTAGGTCATCGTGGTTGTCGTTTAGGAAACACATATCCTGAAATTACAGAAATGCAAACACGCGCTATCATTGAAGCAGCCTTAAACTTGAAGAAAAAAGGCATTGAAACCAAACCAGAAATCATGGTGCCATTAGTTGGTACTTATGATGAGTTTGTGGCTCAAGAAACAATTATTAGAACTACAGCAGAAGCTATTTTTGCTGAAAGAAAAGATAAAGTAGACTATTTCGTAGGAACCATGATAGAGATTCCTCGTGCAGCGCTCTTAGCAGATAAAATTGCTAAACGAGCCGATTTCTTCTCTTTTGGAACCAATGATTTAACACAAATGACCTTTGGTTATTCTAGAGATGACGCTGGTAAATTCTTACCTATATATCTTGAACAGGGTATTCTTAAACACGATCCATTTGAGGTATTAGATCAAGAAGGTGTTGGACAGTTAGTAACAATGGGTACACAGCGAGGCCGTAGTACAAACCCTAAATTAAAAGTTGGAATTTGTGGAGAACATGGTGGTGAACCATCTTCTGTAGAATTCTGCTACAATAACGGTTTAGATTATGTAAGCTGCTCTCCTTATCGAGTTCCAATTGCGAGAGTTGCTTCTGCACAAGCAGCCATTAAAGCAATACTAAGCTAACATTTTCTTTTTGTATTAAAACTTCCTAAGAACTTTCTTAGGAAGTTTTTTTTGCATTAAACTTTAGCATTTTAAACTAAAAATTAGTTAAAATATGTAACATATTGAGATTGTTTACGTCATATAAGTGTAAATAAATTAATATCATGGAATCTAATTATCATACGCTTAAACGCACAGACAATCAATTATTGGTTATTACTCATCTTGCACAGATGTTAACCTATGTAACAGGATTTGGTGGTTTAATAGTACCGCTAATTCTTTGGGCAACACAAAAGGATAGAGTAGATGGCATGGACGAGCATGGTAAGGCTATAATAAACTTTCAATTGAGTATAATTGTTTATTGTATACTTAGTGTACCACTTATACTTTTATTTGGATTAGGAATATTACTTCTCATATCAATAGGAATTTTGTCATTTGTAATGCCAATTATAAATGCCATAAAAGCTAGTAATGGAGAATTACCTAGCTACCCATTATCTCTTAGTTTTATTAGTTAGTTAGCATTTCTGAAATACTTCAGAGTTAAAGAGATAGTCGAAAAACGCTCACAGAAATGTGGGCGTTTTTGTTTGTTTAGAAAAAAAACAAGCAATTACAGAAAAATCAAATTTAGTTTAGGTAATTAAATATTATGTTTGTTTTTGCTTAGTTATGTTCAATAATTTTAGACATATTTTATTTCTTTTCCTGTTTAGTTTTTCATTGGCTTATTCTCAAAACCCAGTGATAGAACACATGTCTAATATCTCTAATTTGCCTGATGTAGAATTTTATGATATTACAGAAGATAACGCACATTATATTTGGCTTGCAGCAGATAAAGGTTTGTATCGTTACAACGGCAAAACTTATGAGCGCTTTAGCCACCCTAAACAAAAGGCAAATTCCTTATTTCAATTAAAGTTGGACACTAATGGAAAACTTTGGTCAAACAATATTTACGGTCAAATTTTTTATGTTGAAAATGATAGTTTAAAGCTTTTTTTTGATGCTAGTAAATTAGTAAAAGGACAATTAGCTCCTTATGAAATTTCAGAAAATACCATCAGATTATTTACTGTAACAGGAATTTACGATATAGACAAAACCACAAAAAATATTACTGAAGTTTTTGAAGGTATGTGTATTAGTAATGCTAATGATAATCAAACTAATTACACATTTGCAATCAATTTTGAAGGTGAAATAAAACGCCATCGTTTATATAAATTCGAAAATAAAGAAGCTGTAAAAATTCTAGAAATAACAAGTACAAAGCGTATACAATCTCCTAAATTATTCGCTTTTAAAGAGTTTGTTTTATTAACGCACAATAGCGCAAATGGTAATATTATTTATCGTGTTGACAAAGTGAAAAACACATCAAAAAAACTAAAAACACCTTCTAGATTAGAGAACGAAACCATTTACAACATTTTAAATATTAAAGACAACTATTGGTTTTTAACAAGTTCTGGTGTATTTGTATATTCATTTAACGACGATAAGTTTACGTTTAGAGAACAACTTTTCATTTCAGAATCTATTACAGATGTGCTAATAGATTTTAACAACAATTACTGGTTTACAACTTTAGATAACGGTGTTTTTGTATCTCCAAATCTAAATATAAGACACGTAGAACTAAGTAATACCGAAGCTAAAGTAACAGCATCTGTTGCCCTGCAAAACAATGATTTTGTATTAGGGACAAACAATGGAAAGCTTTTGTTTTACAACCAAGATCAACTTGTAAAAACACTTCAATTATCTGGTAAAAAGTTTATTGGTAAACTTTATTTCGATGCTGCAAAGCAACAATTAATAGTTAGTATTAATGCTTCTGATTCTTTTGTGATAGATTTAAAAACCTATAAAATTAAAGATGTTGCAAATACTTTTTCAGTAGCAAAGACCTTTTCAAAAATTGATGAGAATACTTTGTTTTATGGTAATTACAGACAAGGTGTCGTATATAAAAACCCATTCACTTTACCCATAAAAAACAGCATTCGTAACAGTCGTGTAAAGGCATCTGCAGTAATCGATAATTTATTGTTTGTATCATATATCGATGGATTATATAAATATGATTTAAATACATTTTCTTCTGAAGAAATTAGATTTAAATCAAATAATTTAATGGTTAATGCAATTGCTAAAAGTGATACTGTAATTTGGTTAGCAACGCAGCATAATGGGTTATTACAATTAGAAAATGGCATTTTAACTAAACTAGAAATACATTTACCTGAAAATCTTCAAATTAACAATATAAAGTTTGATGACAATGTATTGTGGATATCAACCGATTCAGGCTTATTTCAATACAATATCAAAACTAGTGTTCTAAAGTCCTTAAGTACTCAAGATGGTCTAAACACTGCGGTAAACGATTTTCTCATTCTTGATGATAAAATTATTGTTACATTACCAAAAGCATTTTATATACTTCCTAAAAAAGACGGTCTATTTAAAGCATTTAATACTTCAGATGTTAGGATAGAAGAAATAAGTATTAACGACCGTGATACGTTGGTGCAAGCCAAATACAGGTTGCCTTATAATTTAAATAAAATCGCAATTAAATTCAACTCAAACGGATTTCAAACCAACCAACATGTCAATTATCAATATCGAGTAAAACAGATAGATACAAGTTGGAAAAGCATACCATTAAACACACATTTTGTTAATTTTAATAGCTTGTCTAATGGTACATATACGTTTGAGCTTAAAGCCCAAAATGTAAGTGATCAAAGTCCAGTTTTTGCGACACCAATAACTTTTGTAATTGCTAAGCCGTTTTGGGAAACCTACTGGTTTTATGCCCTTGTTTTATTTGTTTTTCTGGGTTTGTTCTGGTTATATTTTATAAGGCGATTAAGGCAAAAAGAAGCACAACGCATTGCTGAAATAGATAAAATATTAATCGATAAAAAAATCACGAATTTAAGATTAGAAAACCTGCGATCTCAAATGAATCCGCATTTCATCTTTAATGCTTTAAATTCCATTCAAGATTACATCATTTCAAATGAAAAAGAATTAGCGAGTTCGTATTTGGTAAAGTTTAGCCGATTGATTAGAATGTATTTAGAATACAGTCAGCAAAACGAAATTACTTTAGAAGAAGAATTAAAAGCCTTAAAGCTTTATTTAGAGTTAGAAAAGGTTCGTTTTGAGGATGAATTAGAATATGAAATAGTGATTGATAACTTGTTAAAAACCAATAAAATAAAAGTTCCGTCATTATTCATTCAGCCGTATGTTGAAAATGCCTTAAAACACGGATTGTTACATAAATCTACAGACAGAAAGTTGAAGGTTGAAGCAAAAATTATTCAGCAAAATAAATTGCAAATCATTGTTGAAGACAACGGCATTGGTAGAGCGCAATCCGAAAAGCTAAAACGACCAGACCAACAGCACAAACCTTTTGCAACTAAAGCAAATGAAGAACGTGTACATCTATACAAAAACAAGTTAAAACGAGATATAACCATTGCTATTGAAGATTTGCAGGATGAAAATCAAATACCTTCAGGTACAAAAGTGGTTATAACCATGCCAATAGAATAAGAAAATGAAAGCGATAATCATAGACGACGAAAAGCGCGCCAGACATTTATTGTCTAATTTAATAACAGAACATTGCTCAAGCATTGAAGAAATTTATGAAGCTTCAGATTTAAAATCGGGTGTAGATTTAATTAAAACAGAGCATCCAGATATAGTGTTTTTAGATATTGAAATGCCAAACCAATCAGGTTTAGATATTTTAGAATATTTCCCTAATCAGATAGATTTTAAAATCATTTTTGTAACAGCATATAACCAATATGCAATAGAAGCTTTTAAACTTTCAGCAGTAGATTACTTACTTAAACCTGTTGATATTACAGAACTTAAAGAAGCGGTTATAAAAGCAAAAGAAGCTATAGAAGCCAACAATTTAAGTGGTCAGTTAAATAAGTTACGAGACTCTTTAAGGCAACTATCAATGGATAAAATAGCTCTAGAAATTCCTAAAGGAATTCTTTTTGCATCGCATAACGACATTGCTTATTTTGAGGCAGATGGTATGTACACCAACGTACAATTGGTAGAAGGAAAGCAAAAAACCATTTGCAAACCGTTAAAGCATTTTGTAGAGCAATTATCTAAAAACGCTATGTTTTTTAAGTGTCATCGTTCGTATTTAATCAACTTAAAATATGTAGACGAATTGGTGAAAGACGATGGTGATTATTTACTAATGAACAATCAAAAGCGCATCCCAATTTCAAAATCTAAACACGATCAGTTTTTAGATGTGATTAAGGAAACGTTTATGTGATTTTCATTCAGAAAGAAATTAGAGCTATTCAGAAAAAAGCAAATTGAAAACCTTACATGTAGTAGTTGTTTTGTAGTTGAAAATAATAATAAATCTCGACTAAAATGAAAAAAACATTACTCTTATTTACAACCTACCTATGTTTGGGAGTGTCTGCAATTTTTGCTCAAAATGTAAACATTCCAGATTTCAACTTTAAAAATTATTTGTTAAACAATCCTGCAATTAATACAAATTCTGATACGGAAATTTCGGTAGCTGAAGCGCAAGCTTTTACAGGAACAATATCGGCTACAAGTCTAGGAATCACAGACTTAACAGGAATTGAAGCTTTTGTAAATATAACTACATTAGAAGTATATTCAAATATTTTAACATCATTAGATGTTAGTAACAACACCAGTTTAACACGATTACATTGTGCAAATAACCAAATAACCACAATAGATGTTAGTGGTATTCCGACATTAAATCAAATTCATTGTCAAAATAATCAGTTGGTAGAATTAAATTTAGCTAATGGGAACAATGCTAATTTTACGTATATGAAATCTTACGGAAACCCAAATTTAACGTGTATTCAACATGATTCTAATTACACACCTTCATATACTAATGCTGGTCAGTATGCACAAGGATGGACAAGAGATGCAAATTCTAGCTATTCTTCTAACTGTAATTATGGACCTGTTTATGTAGATGCTAATGCTTCTGGAGCTAATGACGGAAGCTCGTGGATTGATGCTTATACAACAATTGATGCAGCATTGGCTGTAGCAGGTCCAAATAGAAAAATATGGGTAGCTAAAGGTGTTTATAAGCCTTCAGCTCAAAACACACCTTTAGAAATAAATGATACTAGTATTTCTATTTATGGAGGTTTTGATGGTACTGAAACTCAATTATCAGATAGAGATTTAACACTAATAAATACAACTAATGCAACTGTTATTACTGGTGATATGAATGGAGATGATATTGATGGTGATTTTACATCTAATAAATCTGATAATGCCGATAGATTAATTTTAGTTGATGCTACAAACATTACTATTGATGGTTTTGTTTTAGAAAATATTTACGATAATTCAAGTAATGCTCTTAATCAAGATAACGGAGTTATTTATTCAAGATATAGTGGTGCTTCAACTTGGATTGAAAATCTGAGTATAAAAAATTGTAGTTTTAAAAATAACTATAGTAATGATTTTTTAATTAAAGGATTTGGTTTAAGAGATAATTTTAAACTTTACAACGTAAGTTTTACAAATAATGTAAGTACTGGACAAAGTATTATTTTATTACATACAGATCGCTTTAATAATATTTATGCAGATTTTTCTAATGTTCTGTTTGCTGATAATGAAACCAAGTTTTCTGTTATTAATGCATATAGAATTCCTGATGGCTCATTTATCAACTACAGAGACTTAGATTTAATAATATCTAATTCATCTTTTATTAATAATAATGTAGTAAATGTCAATAATACATCTTATGGACAGGCTATTATCATGGGATCTGATAATACTAGAGGACACTTAGAGATAAATAACTCTATCTTTTTTGGCAATACGTTAAACGGAGTTTATGCAGACAGAGATATTTCTTATGGTACTCAAGGTAATCATTATGAATTAGTAATTAATAATTCAATAACTCAAATTACCAACAATGGAGGTGCATCAGGAGCTTTTGCAGCACCAATATTTAATAATGTTCAAGATTTAGATCCAAATACTGTTTCACTTAATTTAAGTACAGATTATAAACCAACAGCAAGTTCATCTTACATTATAGACCAAGGCGACAATACTTTATACGATACTGCTTTATTTGGTGATTTAGATTTATCAGGTAATGATAGAATATTTAACACTACGATAGATTTAGGAGCTTATGAATACAATTCTACATTAGGAATTGATGCTGTTTCTTTAAATACAAATTCAGTAAAACTATACCCAAACCCTGTAAGTGATAGGTTATTTATTAAGTCTACAGAGCAAATTGAAGGCATATCTATTTACAATATTAACGGTCAACTTATAAAGCAAGCTATTGAAACTACAAATGGTATTGATGTATCTGTATTACCTTCAGGGTTATACATGATTCAAATCAAAACCTCTAACAATACTATTAATCAGAAGTTCCTTAAGGGCTAAGTTGATGCTACTTCAACTTGATTTAGCGCTCACTTTTGTGAGCGCTTTTTTTATGAACAAAAAAAAGGCTTACCATTACAGTAAGCCTTTTTAATAAGTAAATGTTGAAATAGCAATATTATTATAAGCTTAGTTATTTAGCATTACTGGCATTACTAGCATAGTTACATGCTCACCTTCATCTAACCCATCAACTGGAGTTAAAATACCAGCTCTGTTTGGTAAACTCATTTCTAACTGAACATCATCAGAGCTTAAGTTATTAATCATTTCTGTTAAGAAGCGAGAGTTAAAACCAATTTGCATATCGTCACCTTGGTAATCACATGTTAATCGTTCTTCTGCTTTGTTGCTGTAATCAACATCTTCGGCAGAGATATTTAACTCAGCACCAGCAATTTTTAAACGGATTTGATGCGTTGTTTTATTAGAGAAAATACTAACACGACGAACAGAATTCAAAAATTGTGTTCTTGCAATAACAAGTTTGTTTGGATTTTCCTTAGGAATTACCGCTTCGTAGTTTGGATATTTACCATCAATTAAACGGCAAATTAACACAGAATTATCAAAGGTAAACTTAGCGTTAGATTCGTTATATTCTACTAAAACGTCTTCCTCATTTCCTGCTAAAATTCCTTTTAAAAGATTTAAAGGTTTTTTAGGCATTATAAATTCAGCAGATTCTGTTGCGCTGACGTCATCTCTAGTATATTTTACCAATTTATGAGCATCTGTAGCTACAAAGGTTAAATTATCTTGAGAGAACTGAAAAAACACACCACTCATTACAGGTCTTAAATCATCATTACCTGCAGCAAAAATAGTTTTGCTAATTGCTGTAGCAAGAATGTCTCCCATTATGGTTGTTTTGCTGGCATCTTCTACAGAAACAGCATTTGGGAATTCAGCACCATCAGCATAAGCTAAAGCATATTTACCATGATTAGAACTGATTTCTACGGTATTGTTTTCTTCAACCACAAACGTTAATGGTTGCTCAGGAAACGTCTTTAACGTATCTAATAATAAGCGCGCTGGTAAAGCAATGCTACCTTCAGAATCACTTTCTACATCAATTGTAGAAGACATTGTTGTTTCTAAATCACTAGCCGAAATCGTAAGTTTCGATTGGCTTAATTCAAATAAGAAATTATCTAAAATAGGTAATGTGTTACTGTTATTAATAACACCTCCTAATACTTGAAGTTGTTTGAGTAAATATGTACTTGAAACTATGAATTTCATGCTTAAAATGTAAAATTTTTAAAATTTAAAACGTATCCTACAAATATATCTTAATAGAAGGGTTTTGTAAAACAAACTTATTAACAAATTCTAGGTGTATTTCTTCTTTCTGAAGAAGTTAAAAGCCAAACCAAAAAGACCAAGTAGTGCCAATGGTAATGCAATGTTTAAGAGCTGCCAACTACTGCTTTCTTCCTTTATTTTATCTTCATCAAGGTAAGCAACGCTTATTTCTTTGGCTCTAATGTTTATAAGTCCTGTGTCGTCTAAAAGATAATTTACCGTGTTAAGCAAGAATTCTTTATTACCATAAAGAAAGCCTCTATAATCTACACCGAGTTCTAATGGTCTTCTTTGTCTAACATCATTTTTTATAATGTCACCATCTGCAATAACTACCATTTTGGTAGATATACTTTTAGATTGAAAGTTCTTCACCTTAAAAGGTAAAATACGTTG